>NZ_JBHTBZ010000068.1:108966-235376 GCF_042665235.1 Hydrogenophaga defluvii
ACCGCTTACCGCGAGCTGCGCGCCGTTCACGGCACCACGCTGGACGATGCGCGCGACAAGCTGTTCTGGTTTCTGTGCGGCTGGCTGGGTGGCCCCAACCACTACATCGAGCGTTTCGGCCACCCCCGTCTGCGCATGCGCCACATGCCGTTTGCCATCGGCATCCGGGAGCGCGACCAGTGGCTGGCGTGTATGGATCAGGCGATGGGTGAAACCGGGGTGCCCGCCGATTTGCGCGAGCGGTTGAAAACCAGCTTTTTCCAAACCGCCGACTGGATGCGCAACACGCCCTGAGGTGGCAACGGCGCTCAGTCCGGTATCGCCGGCTCCACCAGTTGCGCCAACTGTGCCAGCGATTCCTGCCAGCCCAGGTAACACATTGCCACCGGGATGGCATCGGGAATGCCGGCCTGCACGATGCTCAGCTCGGTGTTGACCCTGTCGCCGGATCTCGCAACACCTTGGGTCGACATTGTGACGATCCACGCAGCCGATTTGCGTATTTGACTCTGGCATGCTAACTAGCCAAGTTCCGAATACATGTTTCACGCCTGCATGGACGTAGCGCGACTTGAAGCCCCGGTAGTTGGCGGTAGTTGGCGGGAGTTGCGAGTGTGTTGCTGGGGAACCAGAAGTTGTGGCCAGCGTTGGATTCGTTGTTGACGTTTGCAAGTGCCGTTGAGAAAAATGTCCGTTTGGATAGGAAAAAGTTGAGCCAGGTGCACAACTTGAAGTTTGCTTAGCGACTGCGCCGACACGCACCTGCACTTGATGGCGGTTTGGCAGCAGATGAGTGAATGGATGGCTCCCGGCGCTCAGTCAAACCGGATGGTGTCCCGTTGCAGCACGTTGTTGCAGTGAGGGCACATCCATTGACCTCGGAGGGATTGACCACATGGGCGGTGTATGACCGTCAACGACGAAGCACTGTGCCGTTGCCAGTGGTCGCCCCACTGGATGAGTTCGATCGTGATTGGGTAGGTGGCAATCGCCGCGCGCGTCAGGTGGTACTCCAGTCGCGAGCCTGCGTAAGAGATGCCGCGCAGCATGCCCATGGACTGCAACTCTTCCAGTCGATCAGTCAGCGAGGCGGGCCAGATGCCGGTCGCAACCGACAGGGCAGAAAACGTTTTGTGCCCTTGAAGCGCCGCTGCAACGATCATGGCGTTCCAGCGGTCACCAAACAGGCGCAACAAAGTGGGCAGGCTGCCGCGATCGTCGCTGTGTGACTTTCGATACCGCCGGCGGGCCGGCAGCAGCGCGGCTGGTGCCGTGTGTTCATCTTCTTCTGTTGCCGGCGCTGCGAAGGTGTCGAACGGCGTGACAGGAGCTTGGCAGTGCGCGCAGGCGTAGATAGGATCGATCGGTTTTCCGCATTCCAGATGGATCAATCGGATGCGTGGACGGTCATGCGATGGCGCCGACGTGTCTGTGCCGGTACCCCAGTGCTGTTCCCATTGCCACATCGCCAGAAGTACGCTCCATAGCGCTAGGCCCGTTTCCGTCAGCCGGTACTCGGGATGGGCGCTTGGCGCCACGATTTTTTCTAGCAGGCCGTCGCGACACATGCGCTCCAGGCGGTCACTCAGTACAGCGCGCGAGACACCGAGCGCATGCATGTGATCACTGAACCGACGTGCGCCACGAAAACTGGTTCGCAGGATGCGCAAGACCCAGGCGTCCCCAAGGACCTCAATCGCTCGCGATGCACCGGACACGCGCAGAGCCGGGACGAATGCTTCAGGCATGGCGTCTCACTATCACAAAAAAATAGGTCTGTATATAATAGTTTCCAGCATGGGTGCAATGGGTGATTGTGTGCAAAATTGGTCTGTGTAAAGTAGTTTGTCAAAAATTTACAGACAAGGAAGCTGCATGGCGAATGCATTGATTATCGAGGCGCTGCGTACACCACGCGGTGCGGCCAAAAGCAGTGGGGCACTGCATTCGCTCACGCCCGTAGAGCTGCTGGCTGGACACCTCCGCACGCTGCGTGAACAGGTGGCGGTGGATCCCATGTTGGTGTCCGATGCCGTCTTTGGCTGTGTCACCCAGGTCGGTGAACAAGGCGGCAACATCGGCAAAGTCGCGTCTTTGTTGGGGGGCTGGAGTCCATACACATCGGCTGTCACCATCAACCGCTACTGTGCCTCTGGCCTGAGCGCGGTGCATTGGGCCGCTCAACAGGCGATGACGATGGACACGTTGTCGATAGGCGGTGGTGTAGAGATGATGTCTCGGGTGCCCATGCAAGGGGACAACGCGCCGCACTACACGGACGCCGAATTGTCCGAGGCCGTGGGTTTCGTTCCACCGCCCTGGACGTCGGACCTGGTGGCCACTCGCCACGGATTCACTCGCGAGCAGTGTGACGACTATGCCGCCTTGTCACAGGCTCGCGCCTGTGCAGCACGCGAAGAGGTACCCATGCCTTCCATGCGACCTGTGTCCGACTCGAATGGTCGTTTGCTCCTGGCGCATGACGAGAATCCACGTGCCGGCAGCACCAAAGAAAGGCTCGCTGAGCTCAAGGCCATCTTCAGTCGAGGCGCTGAAGCACTTGACGCCTGGGGCCTCGCCAACGAGCCTGGGCTGACCCATATCGAGCATGTGCATACCGCAGGCAACGCGCCTTGTATGGCGGACGGTGCTGCCGCTGTGTTGCTGGCGTCGCCAGCGGCGGCGGAGCGTGCGGGCTTGCGCCCACGGGCGCGGTTTGTTGCCATGGCCGATGCCTGCGTGCCTCTGGCGCAAACAGGTGCGGTCGACGCGACGCAGCGCGCCTTGGCACAAGCGGGATTGACGGTGGGTGACATTGACCTCTGGGAGGTGCGTGATTCGTTTGCTGCCATCACGCTGCACTACTTGCAAGCGCTGCAAATTCCCATTGATCGGTTCAATGTCAATGGCAGCTCGATTGCGTTGGGCCATCCACTGGGGGCGACGGGCGCCATGTTGATCAGCTGTCTGCTGGACGAAATGGACCGTCGTCAACTGCGTCTGGGCGTCGTGGCCATCACCGGCGCCACCGGGGTTGCAACTGCCAGTGTCATTGAACGACTCACCCATTGAACCGTCTCCAGGAGCAGAAACATGATTGAAATTCACTCGAAATACAAACTGAGCTGCCTGCCTTCAGATAACCCGTACCTGTCGGATGGCCACCAGCCGGTTGAGGTGGAATGGACAGCGGATACCACCTCGTTGGAGGTGATTGGCGACATCCCCAAAGACCTCAACGGCGTGTACCTGCGCAACGGCCACAACCAGATCCACGCGCCCCTGGGCAAGTACCACCCCTTCGACGGCGACGGCATGATCCACGGCATGCACTTTGCCCACGGCAAGGCAACCTACCGCAACCGCTTCATCCGCACCACCGGCTTTCTGGCGGAACAGGCGGCGGGCGAATCGCTGTGGCCAGGCATCATCGAGCCGCGCCGCGCGGTGCGCCGGGGCTGGGGCTCCATCGGCGCCATGAAGGACAACGCCGGCACCGACGTGAAGGTGCACGCCGGGCGCGCAGTGGCCGCCATGAGCCAGTGCAGCGAGCCCTACCGGCTGGACCCCGTGACCCTGGACACACTGGGCCCCGACCCCAGCTGGGCGCGGGCGCTGGGCGACCGCGGCATCTGTTCCCACTTCCAGGTGGACGAACACAGCCAGGAGATGATGTTCTTCAACTTCGCCGAGCGCGCACCCTACTTCAACTACGGTGTGGTCAACGCCCGCAACGAGCTGGTGCACTACGAGCCCATCGAACTGCCCCACGCCACCTGGCCACACGACCTGGGCATGAGCCAGCACTACTGCGTGATCCATGACCTCTCCATGTTCTTTGATCAGGAAGGTCTGAAAAAAGGTCAGCACCGATTGAAGTTCCACCGCGATGTGCCTGCGCGTTTTGGTGTCATCCCGCGATTTGGCAGCAGCCGCGACGTGAAGTGGTTCGAGGGTCAGCCCTGTTACATCCTGCACCTGGCCAATACCTACGAGGTGGGCGACGAACTGGTCATGGACGGCGCCATCCAGACCAACCCCGTGCCGGACCTCAGCGGCCTGCCCAAGGACGGCTACGCGCGCATGAACGCCTTGCTGTCCATGGACCTGCAGGAAACCCGTATGCACCGCTGGCGCTTCAACCTCAAGACCGGGCAGACCACCGAGGAAGATCTGGACGACGAGGTGACCGAGTTCTCCATGATCAGCGGCCGCTACAAGGGCCGCCCCAACCGCTACGTCTACAACGCCCTGATGCAGCCAAACTGGACTCTGGTCGGCCTCAAGAAATACGACTGGCTGACCGGCAACACGCAGCGTTGGCAGGCGCCCGAAGGCTGCTTTGTCAGCGAGACCCCGTTTGCCCCGCGCGACGGATCGACCGAAGAGGACGACGGCTACCTGGTCACTTTCCTGACCAACCTCAACACCCGTAAAGGCGAGTGCGCCATTTTTGATGCCCGCGACATCACCCGGGGCCCCATCTGCCGCATCGTGCTGCCCGGCCACATCCCCATGGGCGCCCACGCGGGCTGGACGCCCGCCGCCGCACTGAAGGAGCCAACATGACCACCTCCAACAACATCCCGCTGCCCGACCATTCGGTCACCCACCCCCACGGCCGCGCCAGTGGCACCACGGTCTTTGTGCTGCACGGTGCCTTCGGGGCCAAGGAGTACTGGCGCGCCCAGATCGACTGCCTGGTGCGGCACGGCCACCGCGTGGTGGCCTGGGACGCGCCCGGTTACGGCCTCTCACCCCTGCCCGCGGACTTCGGCATCGACCGCTGCGCCCAAAGCCTGGCCGCGCTGCTGCGCCACCAGAGCGGCGAGCGCAACGTGGTCATGGGCCACAGCATGGGCGGCATGATTGCCCAGCGCGCCTGGGCCCATGCGCCCGAGCTCATCCACGGCTACGTGCTGTCGGCCACCAGTGCCGCCTTCGGGCAGGCCGACGGCGACTGGCAGCGTGAGTTTGTGCGCCAGCGGGTGGCACCTCTGGACGCTGGCCGCTCCATCCCCGACTACGCCCCCGAGATGCTGCGCAGCATGATGGCGCCGGGCGCGGGCGGGCCCGTGGTGGACCTGCTGATCGCCACCGTCAGCCTCATGCGTGAGGACACGTTCCGTGCGGCCGTAGGCGCCATCGCCGGCTACGAAGGCCGCCAACTGCTCGCCGGCATGAACGTCCCCGCACTGTGTGTGGCGGGCGAGCTCGACCGCACCGCGCCCGCCGTGGTGATGCAGAAGATGGCCGCCAAGATGCCGCAGGCCCGCTTTCTTGAACTCAAAGGCCTGGGCCACTTTGGCTGGGCAGAAGATCCCGATCGTTTCAACGCCGCTCTGCTCGACTTCCTGTCCAGCAGCGGTTTTGGTCTCCCACCCCAAGCCCCAGGAGCTGTCGCATGAACCACCATCCCCTGAACCGACGCCACCTGCTGCAAATGGCTGCTGCCGGCGGCACCGCCGCGCTGTGGCCCCAAGCCCAGGCTCAGAGCGTCTGGCCGTCCAGAGCCATCACACTGATTGCACCCAACGCGCCGGGTGGCCCGGCCGACACCCTGGCGCGGGTGGTCACCACTTCCCTGTCACAGCAGCTGGGCACCTCTGTGGTGGTCGACAACAAGCCGGGCGCGGCCGGCAAGATTGGCATCCAGGCCATGCTGCGGGCGCCGCGCGACGGCCACGTGGTGGCTGTCACCTCGGTCACCGCCATGTCGGCACTGCCGGTGTTCGACCCGCAGGTGGGCTACCGCTCACCCGAGGACTTCGAGCCCCTGGTGCTGGCGGTCCGCACGCCCGCCGTCTGGTGTGTGCACCCCAGCCTGGGCGTAAAGAACCTGGCGCAACTCGTGGCGCTGGCCAAGTCCAAGCCCGGCGTGCTCAACTACGCCAGCTTTGGCACCAACAGCTCCTCGCACCTGGCGCAGGAGGACTTCTTCCGCCGCGTCGACATCCGCCTCACCCATGTGCCCTACAAGGGCGAAAGCGAGGGCATGACCGCGCTGCTGTCCAACCAGGTCCAGGTCATGATGATCTCGGGTGCGGCCAAGCCCCATGTGGAGGCTGGCAAACTGACCGCCCTGGCCACCACCTCGGCCGACACCTGGGAGGTGTTCCCCAAGCTGGTCACGGCCAGCCGCAGCGGTGTGCTGCAACTCGCCCATTACAGCTACGAGCCCTGGCTGGGCTTCTCCGCCGCAGCGGGCACGCCCGCCGAGACCGTGACGCGGCTGCAGAATGCCCTGCGCGACGCCTTGCGCACGCCCGAGGCACAGGCCACGCTGGGCAAGCTGGGTTACCGCGTGGTGGCCGGCAGTGCGCAGGACATGCGCAACGCCATCGAGCAGGACATGACGCTGTACCGGGTGCTGCTGCGTTCGGGTCGGGTCAGCGTGTCCTGAGGAGGCAGCGATGACCGCCGTGCTCGAAGGTGTGCGCGTCCTGGACCTGACACGGGTGATTGCCGGACCCTGGTGCACCCAGATCCTGGCGGATCTGGGTGCCGACGTGATCAAGATCGAAAAACCCGATGGCGGTGACGACACCCGCCGCGTGGGCCCCTTTGTGGGCGACCCCCAGCGCGGCGACTCCGCCTTTTTTCTGGGCGCCAACCGCGGCAAACGGTCGGTCACCGTGGACATCAGCCAGCCCGAAGGCCAGGCGCTGCTGCACGAGCTGCTGGGCCAGTGCGACGTGCTGGTCGAGAACTTCAAGGTTGGCGACCTGCGCCGCTACGGCCTGGACCACGCCAGCTTGTGCCAGCGCCACCCTGGGCTGATCTACTGCAGCGTCACTGGCTTTGGCCAGGACGGGCCCTACGCCACCCGCCCCGCCTACGACTCGGTGCTCCAGGCCATGTGTGGCCTCATGAGCACCTGTGGCCACCCCGACGATGCGCCGGGCGGTGGCCCGGTGCGTGCCGGCGCGCCCATCGCCGACATCTTCAGCGGCCTTTACGCCGCCATTGCGGTGTTGGCCGCCCTGATGCACAAACGCAGCACCGGCCAGGGCCAGTTCATCGACCTGGCCATGGTCGACGCGACCACGGCCGTCATGGGCCACCTGGCCCTGGGCTACCTGATGACGGGCGAGGTGCCCCAGCGCCAGGGCAACAACAATCCCATCACCGCGCCGTCCGAGGTGTTTCGCGCCAGCGATGGCTACTTCTCCATGTCGGCCGGCAACAACGGCCAATTCGCGGCCCTGCTCGAGGTCTTGGGCTTGTCCGCCACCCTCGCGCACGACCCGCGGTTTGTCAGCAACATCGAGCGCATAAAACACCGCCAGGCGCTGCACGCGCTGCTGGAAGCGGTGACGCTGACCCGGCCGGTGGCCGAGTGGATCGAACGCCTCTCAGCGCGCACCGTGCCCTGTGCGGCGATCAACGACATGCGGCAGGTGTTCGCCGACCCGCAGGTGCGCCACCGTGACCTGCGGCTGGACGTGCCCCACGGCAGCGGCCAGACCGTGCCCACGCTGCGCAGCCCCTTGCGCATGTCGGTCACGACCATACGCCACGGCACTCCGCCGATGCTCGGTGAGCACACCGATGCCGTGTTGGGGGAGCTGCTGGGGCTGTCGGCTGAGCGCCTGCAGGCCTTGCGCGAAAGTCATGTGACAACCGCCTCTCTCGTCGCGAATGGACGCTGAGGCTGGCATGCATGCGGTGCAAGTGATCGGTCGGGTGGAGGCGGTCGATCGCAGCGTGCAGGACGGCGCCGAGCTGGTCAGTACGCTGGCCAAAGGCCTGGACGTGTTGGCTGTACTGGCCGGTGGCGAACTGCTGGGAAACCTGCAGATTGCACAGCGTGTGGGACTGAGCAAGGCCACGGCGTCCCGGTTGTGCACGACCATGGCAGCGCTGGGTTATTTGCGACTGGACGAAAGAACACGCAAATATGCGATGGGCGCGCGGCTGCTGGCCATGGGGGCGACCGTTCAGCACCGATGTGGGTTGCTGCGGTTGGCCAAGCCCCTCATGATTTCGCTCGCACGTGACACCGGCATGGTGGTCGGCATGGGCGCCCGTGAGCGTCTCGGCATGGTCTGTCTGGATGTGGCGAATGACGAAGGTGTCAGCGTCGGTACATCGAGCGTCGGATCGGTGTTGCCCATGGCTGATACGGCGATGGGGCTCGCGTATTTGGCCCACGCTGGCGTGGCCGAACGCATTTCCGTGCTGCGGCAGCTGCAGGTTGCCTACGGTCGGGACTGGAAAGCGGTGCGTGAACGCATCGAAGAAGCCATGACGCAGTACCGCCGCCAAGGCTATGTGATTCGACACCGATCGTGCGAAGCGGGCGTCACAGCTGTCGCAGCGGCGATCGAACTGCCGGGTCACCTGGGCGTGGTGGCGTTCACCTGCGCCACCGAAGCCAATAGTCCGGAAGTGACAGCGCGCCTACAGCGGGCAGGGGCTGGGCTGCTCGACATGGCAGCCGCCCTGCTACGCGGTGCTGTACCCGGACGTTGACGGGAAGGCTCAGACGCCAGGCACTGCCGGTTCAACACCCAGCCGTACGACTGGAGCGGTTCGCAAGGCCACTGTCACCGTTTTTTCCTCGGTATAGAAATGGCGCATGCCGTCGATGCCCTCGCGACCGACGCCCGATTGTTTGTAGCCGCCAAATGGAAAGCGGGTGTCCAATGTCATGTTCGTGTTGGTGAGCACCACGCCCGCTTCCAGGCGCTGTGCAGCGAGCAGCGACTGGGCCAGATCCTGCGTCCACACATAGGCCACCAGGCCAAAGTCTGATTCATTGGCAATGTGGATGGCCTCTTCAAAATCATCGAACACCTCGACGGTTGCGACTGGTCCGAAGACTTCGCGTTGGCAAATCGACAGACGGTTGTGGGGCGTCAGCAGCGCGGTCGGTGCCAGGTAGTAGCCGCGCTGAAGGTGTGCCGGACGATCGCCTCCAGTCAACAGCTGTGCGCCATCGGCCACCGCCTGCCGCACATGCTCCAGCACACGTGCGTGGTGTGCGGCGTTGGCCAATGGGCCAATGTCGGTGTGATCGTCCAGGGGATCGCCTACGCGGATGCGGCGGGCGCGTTGCACAAAGGCATCCATGAAATTTTGGGCGATGCGTCGATCCAGCAGGATGCGTGAACCCGCAAAACACTGCTGGCCGTTGTTGCTGAAAATGCCGGCCAAGGCACCGTCCAGGGCAGCGTCCAGGTTGGCACTGGCGGTCACGATGTTGGCGGATTTCCCACCGAGCTCCAGGTCGACGCGCTTGAGGCCGGGCCCAGCGGCGGTGGCGATGGCCCGTCCCGTCTCGGTGCCTCCGGTGAACGACACCACACGCACATCGGGATGGCGCACGAGTGCGTCACCCGTGGTGTGTCCGCGACCGTGTACGAGGTTGGCGACGCCCGGCGGAAGCCCGGCCTCTTGCAGCAGGTCCATGAATCGGGACACCGCCAGTGGCGTGGTTTCAGCGGTCTTGATCACACAGCAGTTGCCGAAGGCGAGTGCTGCCGCGATCTTGGTGGAGGCCAGCGCCAGCGGTGCATTCCAGGGCGAGATCAACGCGGCGACACCTGCCGGTTCCCGCACCACATAACGCAGGTAGGCACCGTCCTGGATGCCCGCCTTCTCGACGTTCTGAGACATCCAGTCTGCAAAAAACTCGAAGTTGCGCGCAACGCGTGGCATCTGGCCATCGCGCACGTACCACAGCGGCAAACCGGTGTTGAGCGACTCCAGCCAGGCCAGTTCATGCAGGTGCTGCAGGGTGAGTTCGGCAATGCGCCGAAACAGCTTTTGGCGTTGTGCCACCGGCATGTGCCGCCATTCGCCGAGCGCGTGGGCGCGGCGGGCGGCTGCCACCGCTTGTGCCACCTGCGCTGCATCGGATTCTGCGACCTCGGCAATCTGGGTCTCGGTGGCGGGATTGACCACGGGCAGCATCGTGCCGACCGGTGGCTGCCATTGGCCGTCGATGAAGCTGCCGAAATGGGTGGGAAATTCGTAGGTTGTGCTCATGCCATGTGGCTCCCGCCGTTGACGTGGATGGTCTGACCATGGAGGTAGCTGGCGGCCGGGCTGAGCAGGAACAGCAGCGGCGCGGCAATGTCATCGGGTTGACCCAACCGTTTCAGGGGGACGGTCTCCTTGAAGCGGGCCACATCCAGGCCCGTCGTTTTGTGGGGTCTGCCGGTGCCGCCTTGCAAGAAGGGCGTCTCGATGGCGCCTGGCGCCAGACCGTTCACACGCACGCTGGGGGCCCACTCGGTGGCCAGCGCGCGCACCAGGTTGATGACGCCGGCTTTGGATGTGGCGTAGGGCGCGTAGCCGCTCAGCGGAACGGCCACACCAAAGGTCGACGAGACGAGCACCACGGCCGGTCCGTGGCCCAGGGCGGCAGAAGCCTGAAGCAGCGGCGCCGCCGCACGTGCGACCAGGAACATGCCTCGCAGGTCGGTGTTGACAATGTCGTCCCATTCCTGGGTGGGCATGTCGGCCACTGCGATGCGCTCCCCGGTGTACCCAACAAGGTTGACCAGGCCGTCGATGTGACCCCAACTGAGGCCAATCTGCGCGAAGGCACGCTGCACGTCTGTCTCTTTCGACACGTCGCAGGCCAGTGTATTGACGCTTTCCAGCGGATGGGACTTGTCGATGGCGCTTTGGGTGTCCAGCGCCGTCACACGGATGCCCACCGCCTGAGCGGCACGAACGAGGGCTCGCCCGATGCCACCAAGCGCGCCCAGCACCACCAGGTGGTATCCCGGTGGCGGCACGAAAGCGGGGAACTGCGTTGGGCTCATTGGGTGGCTCCCACTTCGGTCTGGGCTTTGTCCCAGAAGGAAATGTCGGCCGCCATTTGAGCCTTCAGCGCCTGGGGTGACATGTCCAACCAGGCCTGGTTCGGTTGCGCCCTCAACGTCCGCAGTGTGTCCTCATCCTGCAGCAACTTGCGCGAGACCTCTTGCAGTCGTTTCAGCACTGTGGCCGGTGTGCGGGCTGACGCAAACACCACCACACCATCGGTCCAATCGACGTCCAGGAAGCCCAGTTCCCGCATTGTGGGCAGTTGGGGTATGAACTCGATGCGCTGTGCACTGAAAACGCCCAGTAACTTGATTTTTCCGGTCTTTTCGTTTTCGCGTGCAGCCGCCATCGACAGCACGCCCATTTGAATCTGGCCTCCCAGGAGGTCGGCTAACATGGGCGCTTCGCCGCGGTACGACACCGCGACGGCGTCACGTGCCTTCAGTTGCTTGGCAACGCGGTGTTGCCCAATGTGTGTGGTCGTCATCGGACCGTAGGTGCCATACGACAGGCGTTGCGTTTGTGCAAATTGTTCCAGTTGCTTGAGGCTGGTGATCTGACTCTCTGCCGAGGCAGCCAGTACCAGCGGAGCAAGGGTCATGGGCAACACGGGCACGAAGTCCTCCAGCGCGTTGTAGCTGGTCTTGATCGCCGGATTGCGGTTGGTGAACACCGAATAGGGGGTAATCAACAGTGTGTGGCCATCCGCCGGAGCCTTCGCCACAAACTCTGCGCCAATGGTTCCAGCCGCTCCGCCTTTGTTGTCCACCACGACGGGCGTGGAGAGCAGCTCGGCGAGTTTTCTGGCGTACACGCGACCCAGCAAATCAGCGTTGCCGCCCGCGGGGAAGTTCACGACCAACTTGATGGGACCAGCCGGGAAACGATCATTTTGTGCATGCGCCAACGGTATTGAACAAATCATGGCCCATAGGGCCGAGGCGCACACTAGAGAGCGGCGATAGAACATGGGTCATTCCTTAACGTAGTTGATGGGAAAGCGGATTCTTGCCAGGCACCCACAGTCACACGACCGTTCTGTGGGGCGCGTTTCGTTTCATGGAACGACCAGGGGAAATTCCTGTGTTGTGCCTACCGACGCACTTTTTTTCCAACAACCAGTGCGGATCAAAATCGGTCTCGGTCGCTGAGGGGCAAGTTGGCGTTTGCGCCCGACACCGCCCACCGCGGAGCGCTAGGTTTGCACCCACCCGAGTCAGTTTGTGGCTAGCTACCTGTCGCGGTTTGGCGAACAGCCCACAACAACGCGTCAGCGGCCACGGCACTGAGTGGCCCCTGCGGCGATCAAGCGTTCCCGGGACGGTGAGCAGGCCGTTGAAATTCCACGGCGTAAACACTGTTTGCCGAGCCGACTGGCGCTGATAATTTTGGGTATCGAGGTACAGCAAGGAGTGGCCGATGCGCACAGAAAACGGTCTGCACGAAGTTTTGTTCACTGTCGCCAAACTCGAAGACTTCGTGCCAGTCGATCACCCGTTGCGCGCCTCCGACTGGTGGTCAATGAAGCGCTGAGTCGCCTTATTGAATACGGCATCATGGAACTTGAATCAACCGGCATAGCGAACCGGAGCATGCTCGAAGTATTTGCGAATCCGCTCAGGATGGCGTTGCACGCTGCGCATATGGCACGCCGTGACCTTGACCAGTTGTAGCTTCGTGCGCGCCTGCGCAGCGTGCTGCGCACCCCGGTGGTGGAGACCCTGCGCAAGGCGCCAACTTGATGAACACCGAGAACCCTTCTTCCAACGCGGCAGCCGCGACCACACCGTTCGAGTGGGTGGGCGGCGAGACGCGTGTGCGTGCCCTGGTGGACCGCTTCTACGACCTCATGGACCTGGAGCCCGCTTACCGCGAGCTGCGCGCCGTGCACGGCACCACGCTGGACGATGCGCGCGACAAGCTGTTCTGGTTTCTGTGCGGCTGGCTGGGTGGCCCCAACCACTACATCGAGCGTTTCGGCCACCCCCGTCTGCGCATGCGCCACATGCCGTTTGCCATCGGCATCCGGGAGCGCGACCAGTGGCTGGCGTGTATGGATCAGGCGATGGGTGAAACCGGGGTGCCCGCCGATTTGCGCGAGCGGTTGAAAACCAGCTTTTTCCAAACCGCCGACTGGATGCGCAACACGCCCTGAGGTGGCAGCGGCGCTCAGTCCGGTATCGCCGGTTCCACCAGTTGCGCCAACTGCGCCAGCGATTCCTGCCAGCCGAGGTAACACATCGCCACCGGGATGGCATCGGGAATGCCGGCCTGCACGATGCTCAGCTCGGTGCCACACAACACCGGCCTCAGCGTGACCGTCACCTCCAATGTGCCCGGCAGGTGGGGGTCGTCAAAACGGTCGGTGTAGCGCAGCTTCTCGTTTGGCACCAATTCCAGGTACTCACCGCCAAACGAATGCCCGTGGCCGGTGCTGAAGTTGCGAAACGACATGCGGTGTGTGCCGCCCACCCGCGCGTCCAGTTGGTGCACCTGGCAGGTGAAGCCGAAGGGCGGCAGCCACTTGGCCACGGCATCAGCTTCCAGGACGGCGCGGTACACGCGCTCGGGTGGGGCGCGCAAAACACGGTGCAGTTGAACGGTGCCAGTGGCCATGGTGAACGCCTTGGGTTGTGAAGATATGTCTCTACGACGGATCAGGGCCGGTGGAATCGACAGGGGTCGGCGCCGCCTGGCTGAATCGGTGCCACACGTTGTGTGCCGCCCACAGCGGCAACACCAGCACCAGCAACCATCCCAGCCCCAAGACCACTGCCTCCAGCCAGCCCGGCAAGAGGCCCGCGTGGGGGCCTGCGACCACGAGCACCAGCGCCCCGCAAGCCATCGCCACGAACACGAGCGTTGCCAGGTAGGCGACCAACGTCAGCGCCCAACGCGCCGCCGTGCCCTTCAGACCCTTGGCGGGGCGAACGCGCATGGTCTCAAGCAAGGAACAGCGGCATGCTCCCCGGCGGCGGCAGGCCCAGCGCCGGGGACACCCTTGCGCGCAGGTCGAACAGCGAACCAGGCATGGCAGGACTCCGTTGAGGGGGTGATGTTCACCATGGTACGCCCGCGCCTTCCGCGCTCAAAGTCACCTGCGCGGCCATGCCTCCAGCGGTGGCGATGGGCTTATGCAAAGGGGGCCACCGTTGGAGCAACCTGCCTCTTTGCCGTCTCGCACGACAGGCTCGGGCAATGGGTGGGCCTCAGCGAAGGTACGGAACGACACGACGATGGGCGGCGGCATGGTGACTCGATCACACGCGGGGCCGCCCTGGCCTCAACAACACCACCAACGCTCCCGCCCCGCCATCCAACGGCCGCGCCTGCACAAAGGCCATCACCTCGTTTTTCTGTATCAGCCAGCTGTGCACCCGGCCTTTGAGCACGGGCATGCGGCCGGGCGACCCCAGGCCTTTGCCGTGCACCACGCGCACGCAGCGCAGGCCGGCTTTGTGGGCTTCGCGGATGAACTGGCCCAGGGCTTCGCGGGCGTCTTCGCGGCGCAGGCCGTGCAGGTCGATCTGGCGTTGGATGCTCCAGGTGCCGGCGCGCAGGCGGCGCACCACGTCCACACCCATGCCAGGGCGACGAAAGCTGAGGTGGTCGTCGGTGTGCAGCAGGGTTTCGGCGTCGAACTCGTCGGACAGGGCCTCCTGCATCACGGCCTGCTCGTCGCGCTCGCGCTGCAGAGGCAAGGGCAGGGCGGGTTGGGGGCGCAGGTGTTTGTGGCCGCTGCTGCGCAGGGGTTTGACCGGGCCCACCGCGTTGGCAAACAGGTTTTTGCCCGCCAGGCGCTCGCGCTCGGCCGCCAGCCGGGCGGCTTCCTGCGCGGCCCGGGCCTGGCGCTGTGCCTGCAGCTGTTTTTGCAGTTGTTTGAGTTCGGACAGCCCGTGCACTTTCATGCCGGGTATTGTCGGCGCGCCGGGTGGGGCGCGTCAGACCAGGCCCATTTCGGCCATGGACCGCCAACCGCTGGTGCACACCACCATGTGGTCGAGCACACGCACATCCACCAGGGCAAGGGCGCTTTTGAGGTGTTGTGTGAGCATTTCGTCGGCCTTGGACGGTTCTGCCACGCCGCTGGGGTGGTTGTGGGCCAGCACCACGGCGGCAGCGTGGTGGTGCAGGGCGCGCAACACCACCTCGCGCGGGTACACGCTGGTCTGGCTCAAAGTGCCCCGGAACATTTCTTCGAGCACGATGAGGCGGTGCTGGCTGTCCAGGAACAGCACCGCAAACACCTCGTGTGGCTTGGCGCCCAGTTGCAATTGCAGGTAGTGGCCCACGGCTTGGGGCGAATCGAACACCGGCTGCTGGCGCAGTTGCTCGCTCAAGGCGCGGCGCGCGAGTTCAAGAACGGCCACCAGTTCGGCGCGTTTGGCCGGGCCCAGGCCTTTGATGCTTTTGAGCGCGTCGGCCGGGGTGTGCAGCAGGCCGGCCACGCCGCCGAAGCGGTCCACCAGTTCTTGCGCCAGCAGCAGCACGTTTTTGCCGGGCAGGCCGGTGCGCAGCAGCAGGGCCAGCAGCTCGGCGTCGCTCAAGGCGCCGGGGCCGCGCGCCAGCAGTTTTTCGCGCGGGCGTGCCTCGTGTGGCAGCGCGTGCAGCGTGGCTTGGCCTGGTGTCATGGACCTCTCCCTCCCGTTTTTTACAATACGAGTTTATTCAGCGGCCGCCGGCCGCGGCCGCGTTCATCGCCCCCACCATGCCCCAAGTCGATTCCGCCTCGTTTCTCACCCTCCACTATCGGCTGTCGGGGCCGGACGGGCGTGCCTTCATCACCACCTTTGACGGCCCGCCGGCCACGCTGAGCCTGGGCATGGGCGAGCTGTCGCCGGCCATCGAACAGCGCCTGCTGGGCCTGGAAGAAGGCACCCACACCACCTTCGAGTTGCCCGCTGGCGAGGCCTTTGGCGAGCGCCAGCCCGAGATGGTGCAGTGGGTGGCGCGCAAGCTGCTGAACGAGCTGGGCGACCCGCTGGAGCAGTACGCCGTGGGCGACGTGGTGCAGTTCCCCACGCCCAATGGCCTGGGCCAGTACGCCGGCACGGCGGTGGAGGTGCGCGAAGATGGCGCGGTGCGTTTCGACTTCAACCACCCGCTGGCCGGCCAGCCGGTGTCGTTTGAAGTGCAATTGATCGGGGTGCTGTGATGGAGATCACCCTCGCCGAGCCACGCGGTTTTTGCGCCGGTGTGGACCGCGCCATTGAAATCGTGGAGCGCGCGCTGGAAAAGTTTGGCGCGCCCATCTACGTGCGCCACGAGATCGTGCACAACACCCACGTGGTCAACGACCTCAAGGCCCGTGGCGCCATCTTCATTGAAGAGCTGAGCGACGTGCCACCCGGCGCCACGCTGATCTTCAGCGCCCACGGTGTGAGCAAAGCGGTGCAGAACGAAGCCGCCGCGCGCGGCTTCCAGGTGTTTGACGCCACCTGCCCGCTGGTGACCAAGGTGCACGTGGAGGTGGCCAAGCTCGCCAAAGAGGGCTATGAGTTCATCATGGTCGGCCACAAGGGCCACCCCGAGGTGGAGGGCACCATGGGGCAGCTCGACCAAGGCATTCATCTGGTGGAAGACGTGGCCGACGTGGCCCGCGTGGCGCCGCGTCAGACCCAGAAGCTGGCCGTGGTGACGCAGACCACACTGAGCGTGGACGATGCCGCCGAGATCACCGCCGCCGTGCGCGCGCGTTTCCCGCAGGTGCGCGAGCCCAAGCAGCAGGACATCTGCTACGCCACCCAGAACCGGCAGGACGCGGTGAAGCTGCTCAGCGCCCAGGTGGACACCGTGGTGGTGGTGGGCAGCCCCACCAGCAGCAACACCAACCGCCTGCGCGAACTGGCCGACCGCCTGGGCGTGCCCGCCTACATGGTGGAAGACGCCACGGAACTCAAGTCTGAGTGGTTTGTGGGCACCACCCGCGTGGGCCTGACCGCTGGCGCCTCCGCACCCGAGAGCCTGGTGCAAGGCGTGGTGACGCGCCTCAAGCAGCTGGGGGCGGTGTCGGTCCGCACCCTGGCCGGCGCCGAAGAAACCATGAAATTCCCCTTGCCCAAAGGCCTGAAATAGCCCACCCCCGAAGCGGCTGACGCCGCCACCCCCTCAAGGGGGCGACACCAGCCGTCCAGCAAAGCCGGGCCGGCGGTGTCCCCCGATGGAACCCAGCCGCTTGCCTACAATTTCGCCATGCTAGACATCACCCTGCTTCGCAAAGACCTCGACCAGGTGGTCGCCCGCCTGCTGACCCGCAAGAACCCCCAGGCCTTTCTGGACGTGGAGGCCTTCCGTGCCCTGGAGGGCGAGCGCAAGACGCTGCAGACCCGCACCGAAGAGCTGCAGAGCCAGCGCAACAGCCTCTCCAAGCAGATTGGCCAGCTCAAGGCCAAGGGCGAAAGTGTGGACGGTGTGATGGCGCAGGTGGCGTCCATCAAGGACGAGCTGGAACGTTCGGCCGCGCGTCTGGAGGTCATCCAGGCCGAGCTGCACACCCTGTTGCTGGCCGTGCCCAACCTGCCCCACGAGAGCGTGCCGGTGGGCAGCGACGAAAGTGGCAACGTGGAACTGCGCCGCTGGGGCACACCACGCACCTTTGACTTCCCTGTCAAAGACCACGTGGACCTGGGCGAGCGCCTGGGCCTGGACTTCGAAACCGGCACCAAGCTGGCCGGCTCGCGCTTCACCTTCATGCGCGGCCCCATCGCCCGCCTGCACCGCGCCCTGGCCGCCTTCATGCTCGACATCCAGACCCGCGAACACGGTTACACGGAGTGCTACACGCCCTACGTGGTCAATGCCGACACCTTGCGCGGCACCGGCCAGCTGCCCAAGTTCGAGGGCGACCTGTTTGCCGTCAAAAAGGGGGGGCAAGACGGCGAACCCGTGCCCGACACCCAGGCGCTCTACCTCATTCCCACCTCGGAAGTGACGCTGACCAACGTGGTGCGCGACGAGATCGTGGCCGAAGCCGACCTGCCCATCAAGCTCACCGCGCACACGCCGTGTTTCCGCTCCGAGGCCGGCAGCGCCGGGCGAGACACGCGCGGCATGATCCGCCAGCACCAGTTCGACAAGGTCGAGATGGTGCAGATCGTGCATCCTGAAAAGAGCTACGAAGCGCTGGAAGAAATGACCGGCCACGCCGAGGCCGTGCTGCAGCGCCTGGGCCTGCCCTACCGCGTGTTGGCCCTGTGCACCGGCGACATGGGGTTTGGCGCCACCCGCACGCACGACTTGGAGGTGTGGGTGCCGGCACAGAACGCCTACCGCGAGATCAGCTCGGTGAGCAACTGCGAAGCCTTCCAGGCGCGCCGCCTGCAAGCCCGCTTCAAGAACGCACAAGGCAAGAACGAGTTGGTGCACACCTTGAACGGCTCCGGCCTGGCCGTGGGCCGCACCTTGGTGGCGGTGTTGGAGAACTACCAACGCGCCGATGGCCGCATCGACGTGCCAGCGGCACTGCAGCCCTACTTGGATGGCGTGGACGTCCTTTGAGCACCCTTTAAAATCCCGGGTTTTCCCCAAGGAGCATTTTTGTATGGCATCGCAAGAAGTCGAAGTTGAACAACGTGTGGTCGCCGTGGTGGTGATCGCCGCCATCCTGCTGGCCGTGGGCCTGGCGCTGGGTTTTGGCATCCACAAGTCGCGCCCCAAGGCCGCACCCGCACCCGCCGCTGTCGCCGCAGCGCCCTCTGCCGATGCCTCCGCCGATGCCGCCCGTGTGGTGGTTGAAGGGGGTGTGGTCAAGTTCTTCTTCGCCACCGGCAAGGCCGATCTGGCGGTGGACCTGTCGGCCGACGTGCAAGCTGCCCTGAACGACGCCGCTGCCGCCGCCAAGGCCGGCAAGAAGCTGGTGGTCTCGGGCTTTCACGACAGCACCGGCGACGCCGCTGTGAACGCCGAGCTGGCCAAGCAGCGCGCCCTGACCGTGCAGGCCGTGCTGGTCAACCTGGGTGCGGATGCCGCAGCGATTGAACTGAAGAAGCCCGAAGAAATGTTGGGCGGCACCGACAACGCTCAGGCCCGCCGCGTTGAGGTGGTGGTGCAGTAAGCCAAGCGCCTCTTTTTCACGTTCAAAAGCCCGGCTCGCCGGGCTTTTGTTTTGGGGACTGCTGGCCTTCGGTGGGGCACAGCGGTACCATTCGCCTCTTAATATAAGGGAATAAGCATGAATAGCATCCTGGCGTTTGGTGAACAGGTGGATGGCTACCCGGTGCGTGTGGTCAACGAAAGGGCGGTGCGCGCCGCCGCCGGGCTGCTGTTTTTTCCGGCCGTGTTGTCCTTCATGCACTCGTTCCTGCTGGGCAACTTCCAGTACACGCGGCTGTTCATCATCGTCTTCCTGATCGACATGGCGTCGCGCCAGTTGAACCCGCGCTGGGCGCCCAGCATGATCGTGGGCGGCTGGATCGTGCGCCACCAGGCGCCCGAGTGGGTGGGCGCGCCACAGAAGCGTTTTGCCTGGGGCCTGGGCCTGCTGCTGGGGCTGGCCATGCTCTACCTGATGGTGTTCAACCGCTACATGGGTCCGCTCAACATGCTGATCTGTGGCAGTTGCCTGCTGCTGATGTTTTTTGAAACCGCCTTTGGCATCTGCCTGGGTTGCAAGCTCTACAACCTGTTTCACCACGAGCAGGCGCAGTTGTGCCCCGGCGGCGTGTGTGAGGTGCCGGCGCAGCGGGTGCCTGGCCTGCGGCCGGCACAGCTCGCCAGCCTGGCGGCGTTTGTGGTGGTCACCGTGCTGGCAGCGCGCTGGGTGCAGGCCACTGGGCCGCTGGCCGGTTTTGACGACATGGCCACGGTCGAAGAGATGGGCCTGTCGGCCACCTCAGGCAAGCCCGGCGCAGCCGATGAGGGGCGCTGCAAGGTGCCGGATTTCGCCAAGGCCATTGGCCACGAGGACTTGTGGAAGAAGCACAACGGCTGCAGCTGAGTCCCACGAAGCAGGCCTGACGGTTCACTCCATTTCCATTTCCAGATAGGTGCGGTTGACCAACTGCGGCAGCCACACGTCCACATGCTGCAGGTGCTTGAAGGGCGCCGCATCAAAGGTTTTCACGGCCGTGGCCAGGTCGGTGCCAGCCTCCACCGCCCGGCCCGCGTGGGCGCGCAAGGCCTTGAGCAAAGCCCCGGTGTCTGCGTGGGCCTGCGCCAGTGTGGTCACGCGGCCGTGCCCGGGCACCACCACGCTGGGCTGCAAGGTCTCCAGCGCCTCAAAGCTTTTGACCCAGGTGCGGGTTTTGCTCACCGGGTGCAGGCCCAGGATGCGGTCCACATACACCACGTCGCCGGTGAACACCACACCGCTCTGGGGCAGCCAGACCAGCACGTCGCCCGGCGTGTGACCGCCGCCCCGGTGCAACACCTGCACCGTGACCCCACCGAGCGTGAGCGTGGTGTCAGGCTCGCGCAGCCAGCGGGTGGGCAACACCACCTCGGTGCCCGCCATCTTGTCTTTGAGCACCGGCGCGTTGGCCTGCAATTGCTCGGGGCCACGCGCCTTCATGTCGGCCTCGGCGCTGGCGTGGGCTATCAGCTCGGCGCCCTGGGCCTTGAAGAAGCCATTGCCCAGCCATCGGTGGTCTTGCCCGCCGGTGTTGATGACCCATTTGATGGGGAGAGGCGTCACTTGTTTCACCGCCTCGGCGATCTGCCTGGCGCCCTGAAAACTGGCACCACTGTCGATCAGCAGCGCGCCGCCCGGCGTGACCACCAGGCCGAAGTTGGCGTTGAGCGCCTCGTTTTCGTGGGTGCGGCCTTCGGTGTCGCCCACGTAGGCGTACACATGGGGAGCCACGGGCAGAAATCGGATCTCCAGTGCCCAGCCCGACCCAGGCAGGCAGGCGGCCAGGCCCACGGCGCACAACAGCCGCTGGCGGGCGGCCAGGGCGTGTTGCCAGAATCGCTTGAAAAACATGTCTTGTCTCCTGTCGGTC
The DNA here is from genome assembly GCF_042665235.1 of Hydrogenophaga defluvii. NCBI lineage: Bacteria > Pseudomonadati > Pseudomonadota > Betaproteobacteria > Burkholderiales > Comamonadaceae > Hydrogenophaga > Hydrogenophaga defluvii. The sequence goes on from NZ_JBHTBZ010000068.1 coordinate 129,687, forward strand.
GGCGCGCATCGCCTTACCCGGGGGAGTAAGTATGGAATGGGTTTGCCATCTTGACGCACAATGCCCGTCGAGAAGTGTTAAAAATCATGTTCCACCCCTCGCACCACTCCGAATCTCGACTGTTGCGCGTGTGGCTGCTGGTGTTGCTGGCAGGCCTCATTCTGGTGTTGTGGCTGCCAGCGCCGGATGCTGCGCGTGGCCTGGCCGGCTACGTGCCCCTGCACACCACGCTGGAGGTGTTGGCCATGGCGGTGGCGGCCATGGTGTTTGGCACCTCCTGGGCCACGCAGCGCTACCGCGTCGATGGCCGCGCGGTCGTGTTGGGGGTGGCGTTTCTGGGCGTGGGCTTGCTCGATCTGGCGCACACCCTGTCCTACGAGGGCATGCCCGATTTCGTCACGCCCAGCGGTTCGGAAAAGGCCATCAACTTCTGGCTGGCGGCGCGGGCCCTGGCGGCGGCCAGCATGTTGCTCGTCGCCTTCTGGCCCCGGCCTTGGGGGCGGTGGCTGGATCGCCTCTCGCGCCACGCGGCCCTGGCGGGGGTGCTGGCGCTGGTGCTGCTGGTGCACTGGCTGGTGTTGTTTCATCCCCAGCTCTTGCCGCGCACCTTTGTGCCAGGCTCGGGCCTCACGCCTTTCAAGCTGGCTTTCGAGTACGGGCTGATCGCTGCCTATGGGCTGGCGGGCCTGGGCTACCTGCACCATCTTCGCCAGGCGCGGGCGTTTGGTGCGGCCCCCTTGGCGGCGGCGGCCTTCACCATGGCCATGAGCGAGTTTTTTTTCACGCGCTATGCCAACGTCACCGACATCTACAACCTGCTGGGCCACGTGTACAAGGTGTTGGCCTACGGCTTTTTGTACCGGGCCTTGTTTGTCGAATCGGTGCAAAGCCCGTTCCAGGCACTGCAGGCAGCGCAGGCCCGCCAGCAGGCCACGTTGGACACCTTGCCCGATCTGCTGTTCGAGATCGACGACAACGGCGTGTACCAATCGGTGCACGCCACCGAAACCGACAAGCTGGCCGCACCCGTCGTTGAGCTGGTGGGCCGCAACATCCGTGAGGTGCTTCCCCCCGATGCGGTGGCGCAATGCCACGCCGCCATGGCCGAGGCACGGCGCGACGGCGTGTCACGTGGCAAACGCCTGCAGCTGGTGGTGCCCGACGGTGTGCGCCATTTCGAGCTGTCGGTGGCGCGGGCGTCGGATGGGGTTGGCGGCGGGGGCGCTCATTTTCTGGTCCTGTCGCGCGACGTGACGCAGGCGGTGCGGCAAGAGCAGCAATTGCGGTTCGAGGCCGAGCTCAATGCCGCACTGCTCGACCTGGAAACCTACACCGAAGGCGATGACGAAAGCGATGTGCTGCGCCGTGGTGCCCGGCAAGCCAAACGCCTCACCGGCAGCGGCCTGGCGTTCGTCTACCTGGTGCATGAAAACCAGCAGGACACCGAACTGGCGGCGTGGGTTCGCCGCAGCGGTCCCAACGGTCCGCAGCTGAGCCTGGGCGAGCCTGAGCCGCCGCCGCCACTGGTGCTCGACCGCAGTGCAGGCTGGCTGGGCGCGCTGCACCTGCGCGAACCCGTGGTCGGGCCAGGCCAACCCAAGGGGTCCCATCCCGCCCAGACAGGCGATGGGACGCCGCGTGGGGTGGGCTTTGCCAGCGTGCCGGTGGTCGATGGCGGTCTGGTGCGCCTGCTGCTGGTGGTCAGCGACGGCCCTGCGGCGTACGACGCGTCTGCCGTGCAGGCCTTGCGCATGCTGGCGGCCACGCTGTGGAACCTGGTCAAGCGGCGGCGGCAGGACGCGGTCATCCACCAGCTGTCGGAGGCGCTGGACCAGAGCCCCTACCCGGTGGTCATCACCGACGCCGATGTGTGCATCCAGTACGCCAACCGCGCCTTCGGCGAGGTCAGCGGCTACGCGCCCGCCGAGGTGCTGGGCCACAACCCGCGCCTGCTGCAGTCTGGCCAGACACCCAGCAGCACCTATGCCGACATGTGGCGCCACCTGAGCCAGGATCAGCCCTGGCAAGGCGAGTTCATCAACCAGCGCAAGGATGGCCAGGTGTACGTGGAGCGGGCCGTGGTCTATCCCATCCGCGACGGCGCGGGCCGGCTCTCGCACTACGTGGCCCACAAGGAAGACGTGACCTTGCGCAAATCGGCCGAAGAGCGGCTGCGACAACTCTCCGAGTTCGACGCCTTGACCGGCTTGCTGAACAAGAAGGCCTTTGACGAACGGCTGAGGCAGGCGGTGGCACAGGCCGACCAGCACCAAGGGCAGGTCGCGCTGTTGTGGTTCGATCTGGACAACTTCAAGTCCGTCAACGACTCGTTGGGACACAGCGCGGGCGACGAGTTGTTGCTCGCCTACTCCCAGCGCCTGCGCGCCTTGTTTGGCCCGCCCTTTGCACTTGGGCGTTACTCGGGCGACACCTTTGTGGCCATCGTGCCCGACACCGAACAGTCGGCGGTGGCCTTGCTGGCGCAGGAGGCGCTGAGCCGGCTGCAAAGCCCGGTGACCACCCAGGGCAGCGCGTTGGCCCTGAGTGCGTCCGCCGGCATCGCGATGTACCCGGGCGACGCGCCCGGCGCCAGCCTGCTGGCTGCGGCGGCCGAAACCGCCATGTACCGCGTCAAGGAAGAGGGGCGCAACGGTTTCCGCTTTTTTGCGCCCGACATGCAGGCCCACACCCAGCGCTCGCTGGCTTTGGCGGCCGAACTGCGCCAGGCGGCGTCGCGGGGCGAACTGCACCTGGTGTTTCAGCCGCAGTGCGCCTTGGGCAGCCGACACATGGTGGGCGCCGAGGCCCTGTTGCGCTGGCAGCACCCCACTTGGGGCGCCGTGTCACCCGGCGAATTCATTCCGCTGGCCGAGCAGACCGGCGTCATCGTGGACATTGGACTGTGGGTGGTGGAGCAGGTGGTGCTCAAGCTGCGCGACTGGCTCGACGCCGGCCTGCCCGTGGGCTGTGTGGCCATCAACGTGTCGGCCATCCAGTTTGCGCAGCCTGACCTGGTCGAGCGCCTGCTGGGCGTGTTGCAGCAGCATGGTGTGAGCACCGACCACGTGGAGATCGAGCTGACCGAGGCCGTGGCCCTGCGCGATCCGGCCGGTGCGGGCATCAAGATTCAGCACCTCAAGGACGCGGGCTTCCGTGTTTCCATCGACGACTTCGGCACTGGGTACTCATCCATGAGCTACCTCAAGCGCTACGCGCTGGACAAACTCAAGATCGACCAGTCCTTCATCCGCGATCTGGCCCACGACGCGGGTGACCAGGCCATCGTCACCGCCATCGTCAAGATGGCGCACAGCCTGGGCCTGAGCACCATCGCCGAAGGGGTGGAAACCGCCGAGCAGCAGGCCTTTCTGGAGGCTGTCGGGTGCGACGAAATCCAGGGTTACTTGTACAGCCGCCCCATCGAGGCAACGGCTTTTGAGGCCTTTGTGCGCGCGCAGGCCTGACCGCAGCCAGGCCCAACGCCTCATTCTTCGAGCAAGCTGCGCAACATCCACGCGGTTTTTTCGTGCACGTCGATGCGCTGCGTCAGCACATCGGCGGTGGGCTGGTCGTTGGCGGCATCCACCACCGGGAACAGCTTGCGCGCGGTGCGGGCGGTGGCCTCCTGGGCGGCCACGAGATGGCGCACCATGTCATTGGCCTTGGGCACGCCCTCCACCTCCTTGATGCTGGCCAGACGCACAAACTCCTTGTAGGTGCCGGGCGCCGGGAAACCCAGCGCACGGATGCGCTCGGCAATGATGTCCAGCGCGTTCCACTGCTCGGTGTATTGGCCCATGAACATGGTGTGCAGGCTGTTGAACTGCGGACCGGTCACGTTCCAGTGGAAGTTGTGTGTCATCAGGTACAGCGTGTAGCTGTCGGCCAGCAGCGCAGACAAACCGTGGGCGATTTTTTTGCGGTCGGTGTCGCTGATGCCGATGTCGATGGCGGGTGCGGAAGGGGCTTTTTTGGCCATGTGACGCTCCTTGTGGTGGGGGTGAAAAATGCGATCGAACGATCATGCCACCGCCCGGCCTTCGCCTGCTTCCTCCACCGTCTGGCCGTCGCGGATGTGGTAGATGCGCTTGAAGGTGGGGATGATTTTTTCGTCGTGCGTGACCACGATGATGGCGGTGTGGGCCTGCTGCGCCATCTGGTTGAGGATGCGCACCACGGCCAGGGCACGTTCGCTGTCCAGCGGCGCGGTGGGCTCATCGGCCAGGATGACGGGCGGCCGGTTGGCCAGGGCGCGTGCGATGGACACCCGTTGCTGTTCGCCGCCCGAGAGCTGCCCCGGCTGCGCGTGGGCACGGTGCGCCACGTCCAGCGCCTGCAGCAGATCCAACGCACGCGCGCGGGCCTGTGCATTGGGTTGGCCCGAGAGCATGGGCAACAGGGCCACGTTGTCGGTCACGTCCAGAAACGGAATCAGGTACGGCGCCTGGAACACAAAGCCTATCTGGTCCCGGCGCAGGGCGCGCAGGTCGGGCACGGTCCAGGCGCCGTCGTAGATCACGCGCCCGCCCAGCGTCATGCGCCCACCGGTGGGCTCGATGATGGCGCCCAGGCATTTGAGCAGCGTGCTTTTGCCCGAGCCAGAGGGGCCCACCAGGCCCACCACCTCGCCGGGGCGCACGTGCATGTTGACGTCCTTGAGCGCGGTGACGGCGGTGTCGCCGCTGCCATAGACCTTGCGCAGGCCTTCGATGAGGATGCCCCCTGCCTGTGTTGGGGTGCTCATCCGATGGCCTCGCCGGGATCGACCTTGAGCGCGATGCGAATGGCCAGGGTGCTGGCCAGCACACAAATGCCCAGCGTGACCAGCAGGCCGGTGATGGCGTCTTGTGTGAGCAGCAGCACAAATTTGGGAAAGGCCGGAGCCCACAGCGTGGCCGCGAGCTTACCCACAACAAAGCCGATCAGTCCCAGACCCAGTGCCTGCTGCAGGATCATGCCGGCGATGGTGCGGTCGCGCGTGCCGATGAGCTTGAGCACCGCGATCTCGCGCAGCTTGCCCATGGTCATGGTGTAGATGATGAAGGCCACGATGGCGGCACTGACCACCGCTAGGATGGCCAGGAACATGCCGATTTGTTTGGCCGAGTTGGCGATCAACTTGGCCACCAGGATGTCGTGCATTTGTTCGCGTGTGAACACCGACACATGTTTCCAGCGCCGCAGGCCGGCGGCCACCTCGTCGTGGCTGAAACCGGGGGCAACCTGCACGAGCACCGCGTTGACGCTGTGGCTGCTGGTCTGCAGGTTCTTCACCGCGTCCAGCAGGCCGGGCTGGCCGGGGCGGTTGAAGGTCGGGTTGGCCTCCAGGCGGCGGCGGTCGGCGATGATGGCGTCGTTGTCCTTTAAAAACTGCGCCTCTTGCGCATCCTTGAGCGGCACAAACACCATGGGGTCGCCGCCCGATGAGACGGCGCGCCGCGTCAGCCCCACCACGGTGAAATCGTGCCGGCGAATGCGCACCCGTTCGCCCACGGCAAAGCCGGTTTTGATGTCGGCCACCGCCTCATAGTGGCTGCGGTCGATGTGGCGCCCCGCCACCAGGTGGGTGGGGCCACCGGGGCCGGTGGCGTCAATGCCCACCACCATGGCGCGCACGTCGCGCTGGCCCTGGCGCACCTGCATGGTGAAGTAGGTGATGTTGGCGGCAGCGGCCACGCCGGGCAAACCGCGCACGGCGTGCACCACGTCGTCGCGCAGGCTGGACGATTCGGCGTAGGGGCCTTGGGTGGCCTGCTGCACCACCCACAGGTCGGCACCGCTGTTGGCCAGCAAGGCCTCGGCGTCGTCCACCATGCCCCGGTACACGCCCGCCATGGTCAGCGTCACGCCGATCAACAGGCCCAGGCCCATGCCGGTCAGCACAAAACGTTTCCAGCTGTGCTGGAGGTCGCGGCCAGCCAGGCTGATCATGGTGCGGATTCGCTGGTGATGAGGCTGCCCACGGTGCGGATGCGCACATCGGGGGCCAGCGCGCGCTGGCTGTGTACCACCACCGAATCGCCTGTTGCCAATGGCAACGCGGTGTCTGCTGCTTGCAGCAGCACCTGGCCATCGGCCCCGCGCGCCAGCACGCGCACTGGCACAAATTGGGCCTGCCCACCGTGCAGGCGCCACACGCCACGGTGGCCTTGCCAGCTCTGCACACTCGCGCTGGGCACACGCAGACCCACAGGTGTGGCCGGCAGCAAGAACGTGACCTCGGCCATCTCGCCGATGGAGGCGCCGGCCGGCACGGCGTCAAAGGCCACCTGAATGAGGCGCTCTTCGGTCACGCTGTCGGCCAGCCATTCGAGACGGGCCACCCGCCCCGCGTGAGGCTGTTGGGGTTGCGAGCGCAACACCACTTCGGCGGGTGTGCCCACGTTCAGGCCGGCCGACTGGCCCTGGTCGATGCGCACACGCAGCCACAGCGAAGCCGGATCGATCAGCTTGAACACCGACTGGCCGGCCACCACGGTGGCGCCAGCCTCGCCCTCGCGTGCCACCACCACCGCATCGGCCGGGGCGCGCAGGCGCAGGCGCTCGCGTTGTGCTTGCAGGGCTGCGCGTTCGGCCTTCAGGCGCTGCGCGTCCTGCTGGCTGGCCTGCACGTTGGCGTCGGCCGAGGCCAGCGCGGCCTGCGCCGAACGCAGCTCCTGCTCGCGGCCCTCCAGCGCGCCGGTGCTGATGAACTGTTGCCGCGCCAGGTCGAGGTTGCGCTGGTGGTTGGCGCGCGCCAGCGCCAGCCGAGCGGTGGCATCGAGGGCCTGCGCCGCCGCCGCCTGCTGCTGGCTGGCGGCACGGGCCACGCTGGCGTCGAGCGCGCGCAAGCGTTCGTCAAAGTCCACCTGGTCCATTTCGGCCAGCACCTGGCCGGCTTGTACCCGGTCCCCCACGTCCACCGCCAGGCTGCGCAGGCGCGCGGTGGCGGTGGGCCCGATGGACCAGCTGCGCTGTGCCTCCACCGTGCCTATGCCCAAACGCTGCGGCGACACACTGCCCTCGTCCACCTTCCCCACCGTCACCTGAACGGGTGCCAGCGGCCCGGTGTGGGTGGCCACCCACCACGCAGCGCCCAGCAACAGCGCCGCCGCCAGGGCAGGCAGCAAGCGTTTTTTCCACGGAAAGGGTTTCATGGTTCGGACCAAGGGCGGGGCGGGAGGCCAGTATCGGTGGTGCACCGCCGTGAGCCGTTGACACGCGTCAATCTGTGGTGCCGAGTCGCATGCAATGCTGAAGATTGGGGCCAGAAAAATCAAAAATTCACGAACGAGTGCGTGAGGTCGAGCTGAAATCGAGCCTCACTCAGCGCTGAACTTTTCCAACTTCTTCTCGTTGAGTTTTGAATGTGCGAATAAACGCAAGATCTGTGCTCTCAACGCTGCGCACTGGCGACGAGGGCCGCGCACACCAGCAGCACCGGTCCGAGCCAGAGGCCAGCAGCGAGTTGTCCGGTGGCATCCGCGACCCACCCAGCAGCCAATGGCCCCAGTGCCTGGCCCAGTGAAAAAGTGGCCGTCAAGGCGCCAAGCGCACCCGGCAGTTGGCGCTCGGGCAACAAGCGCTGAGCGACGAGGCTCACCGCTGCGGGGCCCGCCATGAAACTGGCGCCAAAGACCACCGCCGAGAGTGCAAGTGCTGGCCAAGCCGATGACAGCAGCACGGGCACTGTGCCCACAGCGACACAGGCACAGACCAGCGCAAAACCCTGACCGTTGCGCAGCCGGGCCAGACCTTGGCCCCAAACGGATGTGGCCACGAGCGAGGCCAGGCCCAGTCCACAGAAAAACAGAGACGTGGCCAGGCTGCCGTGCCCTTGCTGACGCAACAGAGCGATGACGAACGTTGTGTAGCCGACGTAACCGGCACCAAAGAGCCCATTGGCGACCAGGATGGGCCACAAGTGGCGCAGACCACTTTTGCCAGGTGCCGCCGATGACCGCACTGCAACGCCTCTGAGCGATCGCGCCGCCAGGCCAGCAACGAACGCGGCGAGCAGGGCTGCGCCGCCCAGAATCACCCAGGCACTTTGCCAGCCTGATGCACTTGCATCGAGCCAATGTGGCAGCACGCTGCCAGCCAGCACCATCCCCAGTCCGGAGCCAGCGAAATAGAGCGTCAGGGCACTCGCTGGCCGCTGTGGCATGGCCTGTGTGGCCAGGGCGGTTCCGAGGACAAAAATGATGGCAGTGCTCACGCCGCCCAGCACACGCATCCACATGAACCAGTGCCACTGATGGAGCATGCCGCCCAGCAGCAGCGCCATGGCGCTGGCGAGCATGCTCAGGCCGAAGCACCGACTGGCGCCCCAGCGGTGTGCGAGGGGGGCAGCCGCCAATGCGCCCAGCAGGTATCCCATGCCGTTGGCCGTGTTCAGCGCACCCGCTTGCGACAGGCTCCAGCCGAGGTCGATTTGCATGGCGGGCAGCAGCAGGGCGTACGCAAACCGAGAAAAGCCCAGCGCCACCATAGGTGCAAGCGCCAGTGCCAAGACCTGAGAAAGACCGCGCCAGTCCGGGTTCATGGCGGCATCGCGGCGCACCTCGAGCGTGGTGCTCATGTCCCTGATCCGAACAGCCGCAACAGGTCGACGTCCGTGGACGGGGGGTCTCGCCGCAATTTGCGTTCGGCGCTTTGCAGGTGTTCGTCCATCAATTGGCAGGCGCGTTCGGCGTCGCCAGCAGCGATGGCGTCAAGAATGGCGTCGTGTTCCTCAAAAGAACACACGCTGCGCCCGGGGGCGTCGTACAAGGCTTTCATGAGCGAAGTGCGTGCCACCAGCGCGTTCATGATTTCCTGCAACTCATCGTTGCCCAGCGCGCGGGCGGCGGCCAGGTGGTATTCACCCGACAGGCGCAGCCAGCGCGAACGGTCGCCCTGGTGGTAGGCCTGGGCCTCGTCCTGTACCAGGCGGCGCAGGCCGGCGATGTCGCCGGGTTTGGCGCAGGCGCACAGGCGGCGCATCAGGCTGCCTTCGATCAGGCGACGCACCTCGAACACTTCGTGCATCTCGGTTTGGCTGGGCTGGGCCACCGAGGCGCCCCGGTTGTGCTGCAGCTCCACCACCTTCTCGTTGGCCAGGCGCACCAGCGCCCGCCGCAACAAAGAGCGGTTGACCCCAAAGGCCTCACACAAGGGCGTTTCCACCAGGCGGGTGCCAGGGGGAAGTTTTTGTGACAAAACAGCCTCAACAATCGCGTCGCGCACCCGCATTTCGTCCGCCAGTTCCTGCGAGAGGTTGGGGTCTTCTGGCGTGGAGACGGGGGTGATGGAAGGGGGTGTCTGTTTGGGGCGTGCCATGGAAAAGCCTGTGTTTCGAGGTGAATTGTGCCATGTGGGTGTTGACCGTCACAGTGCTCGGTCTTATTATTGCGAAACTTTAAAAAATTGTCACAATAATTCGAATGATCGACACGATGATAAAACTGAGGTCGTTCGGCTTGATGGACTTTTTCTGCAGCGATTCACTTCACCCCCAAGAGGAGACACCATGAAAACCACCACCTTGTCCCGCGCCCTGCTGGCGTTGGTCGCCAGCCTGGGCGTGCCGGCCGCGATGGCCCAGGCGCCTGCGCAGCCCTTGACCTGGTCGGCCAACCTGGACGCCCTGTCCATGGACCCGCACTCGACCAACAACAGCTTCACCAACGCCTTCGTGAGCAACATCTACGAAGCGCTGGTGCGCTTCAACGACAAGCTGCAAATCGAGCCAGCGCTGGCCACCTCTTGGAAGGTGATGAGCCCCACCGTCTGGCGCTTCACCCTGCGCCAGGGTGTCAAGTTCCACAGCGGTGAGAGCTTCGACGCCGACGACGTGGTTTTCACCTGGCAGCGGGTCAACACGCCGGGCTCGTTGGTGAAGGGCAACCTCAGCGACCTCAAGGACGTGCGCAAGGTCGACGCCTTCACCGTCGACGTGGAAACCCACACGCCCATGCCCATCCTCACCAACGAGCTGGTGCAGCTGCTCGTCATGGACAAGGGCTGGTCCGAGGCCAACCGTGCCACCGAGGCCAGCGATCTGCAGAAGCAGAAGGAAAACCACGCCAACCGGAACACCAACGGCACCGGCCCCTTCCAGCTCAAGAGCCGTGATGTGGACACCCGCACCGTGCTCACCGCCTACGCCGGGTGGTGGGACAAACCCAAACACAATCTGGGCGAAGTGACCTTCATGCCCATCAAGTCGGATGCCACCCGCACCTCGGCCCTGATCAGCGGCAACATCGACGCCACGGTCAGCGTGCCGCTGCAGGACGTGCCTCGCCTGCAGTCCAGTGGCGTGGAGGTGGTGCAAGGCCCCGAACTGCGCACCATCTTCTTGGGCATGGACCATTTCCGCGACGAGTTGCTCTACAGCGATGTCAAAGGCAAGAACCCCTTCAAGGACAAGCGGGTGCGCCAGGCGGTCTACCACGCCATCGACATCGAGGCCATCAAACGCTCGGTGATGCGCAATGCCTCGTGGCCCACCGGCATGCTGCTGTCGCCACACCTCAACGGGGCACCCGCATCGCTGAACAAACGCACACTGGCCTATGACCAGGCGGCGGCAAAAAAGCTGCTGGCCGAGGCTGGCTATCCCAACGGCTTCACGGTTGGCATGCAGTGCCCCAACGACCGCTACGTCTACGACGAGGCCATTTGCCTGGGCATCTCCTCCATGTTGGCGCGGGTGGGCATCAAGACCAACCTGATGATCGAACCCACCGCGCGCTGGAGCGTACGTCTGAACACCAACGATGTGTCTTTCTTCATCGTTGGCCACGCCGGCCTGCCCATGGCCGACTCGTATGGCCTGCTCAAGGACGTGGTGCACACGCGCACCCAGCGCGAGGGTTCGCTCAACGCCGGGCGCTACAGCAACCCCAAGTTCGATGCCTACCTGCCGCAGATTGCCGCCGAGATCGACACCACCAAGCGCAACAAGCTGATCGAGGAGGCGGTGGCGCTGGAGCGTGAGGACATCTCGCATGTGCCACTGCACCAGCAGCCCATCACCTGGGCCACACGCAAGGGTGTGCAGCTTTCGCAAGGGCCGGACAACCAGATGCGCCTGTGGCTGGTGCGCGCGGCGGCCAAATGATCCGCTTCATCACCACCCGGCTGGCCAATGGCCTGCTGGTGCTGGCCACCGTCTCGCTGCTGGCCTTTGGCCTGTTCAACTTCATCGGCGACCCGGTCAACAACCTCGCCGGTGAAAACGCCACCGCCGAAGAAAAGGCGGCCCTGCGCGAAAACCTGGGCCTGGACCAGCCGCTGCCGCTGCAGTACCTGCGCTTTGTGGGGCGGGCGGTGCAGGGCGAGTTCGGTGTGTCATACCGCAACCTGGAGCCGGTGGCCGAGGTCATCGCGGCCCGGCTGCCCGCCACACTGGAGCTGGCCGGACTGGCTGCCGTGCTGGCCCTGGCCGTGGGCATTCCCATGGGCGTGTACAGCGGCATCCGGCCACGCTCGGTGGGGGCGCGCACGCTGCAGGTGGCCTCGCTGGTGGGCATCTCGGTGCCGTCCTTCGTGGTCGGCATCCTGCTCATCCTGGTGTTCTCGGTGGGCCTGGGCTGGCTGCCCGCCTTCGGGCGCGACGAGCTGGTGCGCGTGGGCGGTTGGAGCACCGGCCTGCTCAGTCGCAGCGGCTGGGCCTCGCTGCTGATGCCGGCGGTCACGCTGGCGCTGTTCCAGCTCACGCTGTTCATGCGCCTGACGCGCACCCAGATGATGGAGGTCATGCGCAGCGAGTACATCAAGTTCGCCCGCGCGCGCGGCCTGCGCGAGCGCTCCATCCACTTCAAACACGCGCTGCGCAACACGCTCATCCCCATCATCACCGTGGCGGGTCTGCAGATCGGCGCCATGATCGCTTTCTCCATCATCACCGAGACGGTGTTCCAGTGGCCCGGCCTGGGCTTGCTGATCATCCAGGCCATCACCTTCAGCGACGTGCCCGTCATCGCGGCCTACCTGTTGCTGATCGCGCTGCTTTTCGTTCTCATCAACACCGTGGTCGACCTGCTGTATTTCGCGGTCGATCCCCGCCTTCGCACCACGCGCTGAAAGGGCCACGCTCATGAACACCCTTGTGATGGGATGGCGCCGCGCGCGCGATTCCGAACTGGCCTGGCAACTGCGCCGCTCGCCCGAGGCCATGGTGGCCGCCGCGCTGCTGCTGGTCTACGCGGTGATGGCGCTGGCCGCACCCTGGATCGCCCCACAAAACCCCTTTGACCCGGCCGCGCTGGAGCTGCTGGACGCCCGCCTGCCGCCCGTGTGGCTGGAGGGCGGCCAATGGCGCTACCTGCTGGGCACCGACGGCCAGGGCCGCGACCTGGTCTCGGTCATGCTTTATGGCTTGCGCATCTCGCTGCTGGTGGGGTTGGCCTCCACCGCCGTGGCCATGGCCCTGGGCGTGGCCCTGGGCCTGCTGGCCGGCTACAGCGGCGGGCGGCTGGACGCGCTCATCATGCGCGCGGCCGACGTGCAGCTGAGCTTTCCCGCCATCCTGGTGGCGTTGCTGATCGACGGGCTCTCGCGCACCGTGCTGCCGCAGGCGCTGTACGAACAGCTCTCGCTGCCCATCGTGGTCATGGCCATTGCCCTGGCCAACTGGGTGCAGTACGCGCGCACCGTGCGTGGCCTGACCCTGGTCGAGAAGGACAAGGACCACGTCAACGCCGCGCGCCTGATCGGCATGGGCCGGGGGCTCATCCTGTGGCGCCACGTCTTGCCCAATGTGTTGAGCCCGGTGCTGGTGATCGCGACCTTGTCCATCGGCCTGGCCATCCTCACCGAGGCCACGCTGAGCTTTCTGGGCCTGGGCGTGCCGGCCAGCTCGCCCTCGCTGGGCACGCTGATCCGCATCGGCAACGAGGTGCTGTTCTCGGGCGAGTGGTGGATCACCCTCATGCCCGGACTGCTGCTGGTGGGCCTGGTGCTGGGCGTCAACCTGTTTGGCGACTGGCTGCGCGACGTGCTCAATCCGAGGTTGAAATGAAGGACACGGACATGGCTTCCTCTTCCCCTCTGTTGTCGGTGCGCCACCTGCGGGTGGAGATCCCCACCCGCCAAGGCCCCCTGGTCGCACTGGATGACGTCAGCTTCGACATCGCGCGCGGCGAGATCCTGGGCTTTGTCGGCGAATCGGGCGCCGGCAAGTCGCTCACCGGCGTGGCTGTGCTGGGCCTGCTTGATGCGCCGGCCCATGTGGCCGCCGGGCAGATCGTTTTCGACGGCCAGGCCATCGAGGCCTTGCCGCCGGCCCGCATGCGCGAATTGCGCGGCAAGCGCATCGCCGCCGTTTTCCAGGACCCGCTGCTCAGCCTCAACCCGCTGCTGACCGTGGGCGACCAGCTGGTCGAAACGCTGTGCACCCACCTGCCCATGACGGCCGCCGAGGCCCGCGAACGCGCCATCGACTGGCTGCGCCGCGTTGGCATCCCGTCGCCGGCCGAGCGGGTGGACGCTTACCCGCACCAGTTCTCGGGTGGCATGCGCCAGCGCATTGTCATCGCCCTGGCCCTGTGCGCCGAGCCCGACCTGGTGGTGGCCGACGAACCCACCACCGCGCTGGACGTGTCGGTGCAGGCCCAGGTGCTGGAGCTGCTGCGCCGCCTGTGCCAGGAGCGTGGCACGGCGGTGCTGCTGGTCACGCACGACATGGGCGTGATCTCGGAGAACGCCGACCGCGTGGCCGTGATGTACGCCGGGCGCATCGCCGAGATCGGCCGTGTGCAGGATGTGGTGGGTCGCCCGGCCCATCCTTACACCCACGGCCTGATGCGCTCCATCCCGCCGCTGGACCACACGCCCGCGCGCCTGCAGCAGATCGACGGCGCCATGCCGCGCCTGTCGGCCCGGCCCCAGGGCTGCGCCTTTCACCCGCGTTGCGAGCGCGCCACCGACACCTGCCGCCAGCAGCGGCCCGCGCTGGCCGAGCACCGGGGCGTGGCGCTGGCCTGCTGGTCTCCCATGATCGACATGCCCGCCGTGGCGGAGGCCGCCTGATGTTGACCACCTCTCTCCCCATGTTGCGCGTGTCCGACGTCACGCGCCAGTTCCAGGCCCAGGGCCGCACCGTGCGTGCCCTGGCCGGCGTGAGCCTGAGCGTGCCGCGTGGCAGCACCTTCAGCCTGGTCGGCGAATCGGGCTGCGGCAAGACCACGCTGGCGCGCATCGTGGCCGGCCTGGACCGCGCCAGCAGCGGCAGCGTGGCCTTCACGGCCGATGCCACGGCGCGCGCGCCGCGTGTGCAGATGGTGTTCCAGGACCCCTACGCCTCGCTCAACCCGCGCTGGCGCATCGGCCGCACCATCGCCGAGCCGCTGCTGTTCCAGCGCCTGCGGCCGGCCGACCAGGTGCCCGCGCGCGTGGCCGAACTGCTGCAGCGCGTGGGCCTGTCGGCGGCCGATGCCGAGAAGTACCCACACGAGTTCTCGGGCGGCCAGCGCCAGCGCATTTCCATCGCGCGCGCCCTGGCCGGCGAGCCCGATTTTTTGGTGTGCGACGAGCCCACTTCGGCGCTCGACGTGTCGGTGCAGGCACAAATCCTCAACCTGCTCAAGCGCCTGGAGGCCGAGGACGGCCTGACCAGCCTCTTCATCAGCCACAACTTGGCGGTGGTGCGCTTTGTCTCCACCACCGTGGGTGTGATGTACCTGGGCCGGCTGGTCGAGGTCGCGCCCACCGAGACGCTGTTCGACGCCCCGCGCCACCCCTACACCCAGCTGCTGCTGGCGGCCATCCCGCGTGTGGGCCAGGGCCGGCGCGAGGCCGCCGTGCCCGCCGGTGATCTGCCCAGCCCGCTGGCACCGCCACCCGGCTGTACCTTCCACCCGCGCTGCGCGCTGGCGGCCGAGGTGTGCAGGCGCGAGGTGCCCGAGCTGCGCGTGCTGCCCGACGGCGCGGCCGTGGCCTGTCACGCGGTGAACGGCGCCGCCCAACCCGTGCGCTTCATGCCCCGCGCCGCCTGATTCCTTTTTGCCTTCTGAAAGAGAACCCCGATGAACCCCACCCCCATCGACCTGCTGATAGACAACGGCACCGTCTTCACCCTTGACCCGCAGCGCCGCGTGCTGGAGAACGCCTCCGTGGCCGTTTCAGCGGGCCGCATTGTTGCGGTGGGCGACGCAACTGAACTGCGCGCGCGCTACACGCCGCGCCAAACCATCAACGCCCACCGCAAGGCGGTGCTGCCCGGCCTGATCGACAGCCATGCCCACGCCGGCCACGGCATGTTGCGCACCATGGGCACCGGCGGCGATGCCGGCGCCTGGATGAAGGCGGCTGCCCAGGTCTACACCGAGGCATCTGACGAGCACTTCTGGCATGCCGAGGCGGCGTTGGCCTCGCTCGAAAAACTCAAGGCCGGCGTCACCACCGGCGTCTCGCTGTTCGGCGGCGGCGACTCCATCATGCGCGTGGACGACCCCAAGTACGCCCGCGCCCACGGCGACGCCATCGAGCAGGCCGGCACCCGTGCCGTGCTGGCCGTGGGCCCCTCGCGCCCACCTGCACCGCGCCGCTACACCGACTGGGCCGCGCAGCCGCCACGTGACAGCGAGATCGACGCCGAGACCATGATGGCGGTGTGCGAGCAAATCGTGCGCGACAACCATGGCCGCGCCGCTGGGCGCCTGCAGATCGCCGTCAACCTGGCGGTGTTCGCGCCCATGCACGAAGCCGGCCACGAGGCCTTGCGCGCCCAGTTCGAGCGCCAGGCCGCCGACGGCGCGGCCCTGGCCCAGCGCCATGGCCTGGGCCTCACGCAGGACGGCCACCGCGCCGGCACCATCGCGCTGGCGCGCGAGCTGGGCCTGCTGGGGCCGCGTGCCTACATGTCGCACAGCATCGACCTCACCGAGGCCGACATGGACGCCGCGCGCGAGACCGGCACCAGCATCGTGCACAACCCCAGCGCCATCATGTCCATCAAGGGCCGCTGCCCCGTGCCTGAACTGATCGAACGCGGCGTCAACGTGGTGCTGGGCTCGGATGGCTCGGCGCCCGACCGCGGCTACGACATGTTCCGCCACATGTTCCAGGCCATGCACTACCACCGCCGCCACTTCCGCGACCCCGACGTGCTGCCGCACGGCAAGGTGCTGGAGATGTGCACCATCGACGCCGCCAAGGCGCTGGGCCTGGCCGACCAGATCGGCTCGCTGGAAGTGGGCAAGAAGGCCGACATCATCCTAGTCGATCTGTTCAAGCCGCACATGATGCCGCTGAACATGCCGCTGACGCGCGTGACCTGCTTCGCCAACGCGGCCGACGTGGACACCACCATCGTCGATGGCCGCGTTCTGATGCAGGCGCGACAGGTGCTGAGCGTGGACGAGACCGAGGTGCTGGAGCAGGCCCAGGTGGCCTGTGACCGCATGCTGGAGCGCAGCGGCCTGCGCCACCTGACCGACATGCCGGCGCGCACCTGGGGCGCCGCTCATTACTGAAATTCCTCGCTGACCTCCCCACCATGACACCAACTTCACTGACCCGCCGGGCCACGCTGTGCGCGGCCCTGGCCGCCACGGCGGTATTCGCCTCACCCGCACTGGCCCAGACCAGCTATCCCGGCAACCGCCCCATCACCCTGGTGGTGGGCTTCCCGGCCGGCGGCAGCGCCGACATGATCGCCCGCACCATCGCCGAGCCATTGGGCAAGCGCCTGGGTGCGCCGGTGGTGATCGAGAACATCAGCGGCGCGGGCGGCACCATCGCCGGCCAGAAGGTGGTCAACGCCGCGCCCGATGGCCACACCCTGTTCATGGCCTCGGGCAGCGAGATCGTGATCGCCGGCCTGTTCAATCCCGCCGTTCGCTACAAGGGTGAAAGTGACTTCACCGCCATCGGCGCCATCGGCGACGTGCCCCTCGTGCTGGTGGCCAGCCCGGCCAGCGGTCTCAAATCCATGCCCGACCTCTTGGCCCGCGCCCGCAAGGACGGCGGTGGATTGAGCTACGCCTCCTCAGGCGTTGGCACCGTGCTTCATGTCGCGGGCGAGATGCTCAACCAGAAGGCTGGCACGCAAATCGTCCACGTTCCCTACCGGGGCGCGGCACAGATGGCGGTAGACATCGCGGGCGGCAACCTGGAACTGGCTTTTTTCATGACGCCGACCGCCATTCCGCACATCGAATCCGGCAAGATGGTGCCACTGGGACTGACCACGGCCACGCGCTCGCGCGCGGCACCTCAGATCGCGCCGCTGGGCGACACGCCAGGCCTCAAAGGCTTTGACATCAGCTTGTGGAATGGCCTGTTCGGTCCAGCGAAGATGTCGGCGCCGGTGGTGACCAAAATCAACCAGGCACTCAACGAGGTCTTGCGCGAACCTTCTGTGTGGCAAAAGCTGCAGAAGGCCGGCGTTGAAACCCAGGGCGGCACACCTCAGGCCCTGGCGCAGCGCGTGCGCGACGAGGTGGTGCGAGTGAAGGCGGTTGCGCCGGCCTCGATGCGCTGAACCGATGATCGCAGGGGGGTGCGAGGTCCCGGTGGGGTCTGCGAGCTCGACTCAAGCGAGTCGATTCCGGCTACGTAGCTGGCAATCGCTGCCAGACGTCGCGTCAATCTGTGGTGTGTGGGGTTGTGGAACCTTTTGTTTAGCACTCGCTCTCAAGGAGTGCTAACATTTGAACTGTCCCATCAGGACATGCACAGAAAGGTGACGAAATGACCGTTTCTCACAACCCGAATTCGACCGCCGTGGCGCTGAGCAAGCCCTGGGCATCGGCCATGGTGCTGCCCCCGCTGGGCAACCTGGACGCTTACATCTCGGCCGTCAACCGCCTGCCCATGCTCACGCTGCAGGAGGAGCAGAGCTTTGCCCGCCAACTGCGCGACGAAAACAACCTGGAAGCCGCGGGCAAGCTGGTGATGTCGCACCTGCGCCTGGTGGTGTCGGTGTCGCGCCAGTACCTGGGCTACGGCCTGCCACACGGTGATTTGATCCAGGAAGGCAACGTGGGGCTGATGAAGGCCGTCAAGCGCTTCGACCCCGACCAGGGCGTGCGCCTGGTCAGCTACGCGCTGCACTGGATCAAGGCCGAAATCCACGAGTACATCCTGAAGAACTGGCGCATGGTCAAGGTGGCCACCACCAAGGCGCAGCGCAAGCTGTTCTTCAACCTGCGCTCCATGAAGCAGGGCTTCAAGACCGACGCCGCCGAGGCCGACCTGGCCACCTACCGCGAAACGCTGAACGACAGCGAAGTGGATGTGGTGGCGCGCGAACTGAACGTGAAGCGCGAAGAAGTGATGGAAATGGAGCGCCGCCTGTCGGGTGGTGACGTGGTGCTGGACCCGAGCCCGTCGGACGACGGCGAGGAGACCTACGGCCCCATCGCTTACCTGTCTGACGCCGCGCACGAGCCCACCGCCGTGTTGGAAAACCAGCACCGCGACCGCCTGGCCACCGACGGCATTGCGCACGCCATGGCGCAGCTGGACGACCGCTCGCGCCGCATCGTGGCCGAACGTTGGCTCAAGGTGAACGACGACGGCTCGGGCGGCATGACGTTGCACGAGCTGGCGGCCGAGTACGGCGTGAGCGCCGAGCGAGTGCGCCAGATCGAGGTGGCCGCCATGAAGAAGATGCGCGCTGCCCTGGCCGCCTACGCCTGAAGCGAAGCGGGGGCAGTGGGCGCGACACGTGCCAGCCAGGCGTCCATGGGTTCGGGGCGGCCGTAGAGGTAACCTTGGCGGGCCACCTCGCCGCGCTGATCGAGAAAAGCCGCCTGCTCTGGCGTTTCCACCCCTTCGGCCACCACCTGCAGGTGCAGTTGGCGGGCCACCGCCAGGATGGTGTCCACCAGGGCCGCATCCTGCGGGTTGCTGGTGGCATCCTGCACAAAACTTTTGTCGATCTTGAGCTCGCTGATGGGCAGGCGTTTGAGGTAAGCCAGCGACGAGTAGCCGGTGCCAAAGTCGTCCATCGAAAAGTGCAGCCCCAGGGCGCTGAGTTCGGTCATCTTGCGCACCGCTTCGGCGAGGTCACCCATGACCATGCCTTCGGTGACTTCCAGCACCAGCCGCGCCGGGTCGGCGCCGCTGTCGGCCAGCTGCAGGCGCACCGAATCGACAAAATCGCTGCGCTGGAAATGGCGCGGACTGATGTTGACCGACAGCCGCAGAGCCAGCCCCTGCCGGTCCAGGCGTACCAGAAGCTGACAGACCTGGGCCAGCATCCAGCGGTCCAGCGCCACCACGAGGTCGGACATTTCTGCGATCGGCACAAACACCGCTGGGGGCACCAGCCCGCGCTCGGGGTGGGCCCAGCGAACCAGGGCTTCGGCCCCCACCAACTGACCGTCGGCACGCACCTGTGACTGCAGGTGGCAGCGCAAGTCGCCCTGCGCAATCGCTTGGCGCAGCTCGCGCTCCACGCGGAAACGCTGCTCCACCGCCTCGCCCATGGCGGCCTCAAAAAAGGTGGTGCGCGCGCCGCCTTCGGCCTTGGCCTTGTGCAGCGCCGTGTCGGCCAGGCGCATCACATCTTCGGCCTGCGGGCTTTGCGGGTCCGGGCACAGGGCAATGCCCACACTCAAGTCCAGTGCAAACAACTCGCCGTCAGGCAGCACGGTTTCTTGCAGCAGGCCCCGCAACCGTTCGGCCAGGGCCAGGGCTTCGCGCCCGGCGGCTTCGCGGCTGGGGGCACCCCGACGGGGCAGCAGTGCGAAGGTGTCGCCGTCCAGCCGCGCGAGCACGTCCTCGCTGTGCAGGTGTCGGCGCAATTGTGTGGCCACGGCCTTGAGCAGACTGTCGCCCAGCGCCAGTCCGCGTGCTTCGTTGATGTGTTTGAAGCGGTCGATGTCGAGCAGCAGCACGCCGGCAAACCGTTGTGACTGCGACAGTTGTGGCAGTGTTTGCGCCAGGGTCAGCTGGAACTGCGTGCGGTTGGCCAGCCCGGTCAACGCGTCGTGCGACGCCAGTTGTTCGGCGCGTGCTTCGGCGCGGCGGATTTCGCTCAAGTTGGTGTGCACGTGCACGTAGGCGCTGACCTTGTGGTTTTTGTCCTGGATGTGGCTGATGGTCAACCACTCGGGAAACAGCTCGCCGTTTTTGCGTCGGCTCATCACCTCGCCCGACCATTCACCGCCTTCGTGCAGTGCAGCCTGCACCTGGGCCTGCCAGTTGGCAGGCGAGGGGGCCAGCAGCCGCGCGTGTGGCCTGCCTTGCACCTCGCGTTCCAGGTAGCCCGTGTTGCGGCAGAAAGCGGGGTTGACGGTCACCACCCGGTCCTGTGCATCGGTGACCACAATCGCTTCGCTGGTGGTTTCAAACACGCGCATGGCCAGGCGCTGGCGCGCAGCTGCCCGGTGTTGCACGCGCCACAGCTGAAAGGCCAGCGCGGCGATCAGCAGCCCGGCCACCCCGGTGGCCAGCAGCTCGTTGCGCCACTGCTGCAGCACATCACCCAGGGTGATGACCGGTGGCTGATCGAAAGGTGGCAGGCGCAACACCCGCGCCATGTTTTCCACCGGCAGGTAGTCGGCCGGGGTGGTGAAGCCGTGTATGCCAGCCGCGCGCACGGCCGGGTGGTCGGGTTCCAGCGCGTACAGGGCCGACGCCACGCGGCGCACCATGCGCTCATCCACATGGGGCAGGGCGAACACCGGCCATTCGGGGTACAGGCGGGTGGAGCTTTGCAAGGGGAAGCCGGTGTGGGTTTGTGGCTCGACCACGCTGATGCGCTCGGGGTCCAGCATGCCGTTGAGGGTGAGTTTTTCCAGGATGCCGGTGCGCACGAAAGCGAAATCCGCGCGGTCGTCCAACACGGCTGCGATGGCGTTTTCGTGGGAGTCCACCTCCAACACCTGCGCCAGCGCGTCGGGCACGACGATGTGGCGTTGCCGCAGCTCGAAGGCGGGGGCCCGCCAGGCCATGTGCAGCCGGCTGGCCACCGCCACCCGGCGCCCACGCACATCGGTCAGGGCGCGCCACTCGGTGCGTTCCCGCCGGCGCAGCACCACGCCACCGAACTGAGACGCTGGCGCTCCGTCTTCGGCCGTCACCAGCGTGGCCATCACGCCAGCCAGTGGCCAGCGTTGGCGCAGAAAAACGAAGTGGGTGGGCGTGGTCGTGACGAAGGCCAGCGTGCGGCTGGCGATGCCGTCCTCCAGGTCCTGCTGCGACAACACCTTGAGCTCGATGCGTTCGTGCTGCAGCTGGCTGTTGAGGTGTTCGATCAGTGGCGCATATTGGCGCTGTGTGCGACCTTCGCCGAGGTTGTCGAACACGCCCAGCACCAAGGTTTGGCCGTGTGCCGCCAGCACCCAAGGCGTCATCGCCAGCAGGGCCAACCCGAACAACAGCCTACGGCAAGTCCGCAGGCGCAGCAGCGTCTTGTTTACAGGCAAATCCGGGCGCAGGCGCACTGACATGGGCAAAAAGAGGTGACCGCGCTCCCTGGCGATGGACGGCCGCCACAGGCCAGCGGCGCCCACACTGTTGTCAGAGTCATCATCTTAGGCGGCGTGGCGGTTGTGGGCAAGCTGCTCGCCCTCCACGCGCCCGGGGCTTTGCGTCAGCCTTCGCGGCGCAGCGCGGGGAAGAGGATGATGTCGCGGATGCTCGCGCTGTCGGTCAGCAGCATCATCAGGCGGTCGATGCCGATGCCACAGCCACCGGTGGGGGGCATGCCGTATTCGAGCGCGCGCACGAAGTCGTGGTCGAAGAACATGGCCTCGTCGTCACCGGCGTCCTTGTTGGCCACCTGGGCGTGGAAGCGGGCCGCCTGGTCTTCGGCGTCGTTCAGCTCTGAGAAGCCGTTGCCGAATTCGCGACCGGTGATGTAGAGCTCGAAGCGCTCGGTCACCTCGGGGCGCTCGTCGTTGGCGCGCGCCAGCGGCGAGATTTCGGTCGGGTGCTCCATGATGAAGGTGGGCTGCCACAGCTGCTCTTCCACCTTCTCTTCGAAGTACATCACCTGCAGGCTGGCCAGGCTGCGCGCCGAGAGCTTGTCCTTTTCTTCGGTCAGGCCCAGCTTGCGCAACTCGTTGATGAGCCAGCTGCGGCTGTCCACGTGGTCGCCGGCTTCGGTGTACTTGAGGATGGCTTCGCGTATGGTCAGGCGCGCAAAGGGCTGGCTCAGGTCCACCGGCTGGCCTTGGTAGCTCAGTTGCTGGGTGCCGCAGGTGTTTTGTGCCACATCGCGGATCAGCGCCTCGGTGTAGTCCATCAGGTCGCGGTAGTTCCAGTACGCCGCGTAGAACTCCATCATGGTGAACTCGGGGTTGTGGCGCACCGAGATGCCTTCGTTGCGGAAGTTGCGGTTGATCTCGAACACGCGCTCGAAGCCGCCCACGATCAGACGCTTGAGGTACAGCTCGGGCGCGATGCGCAGGAACATCTGCTGGTCCAGCGCGTTGTGGTGGGTTTCAAACGGCTTGGCATTGGCACCGCCGGGGATGGGGTGCAGCATGGGCGTTTCCACCTCCAGAAAGCCGTGCTGGACCATGAACTCCCGCAGGTGCGTCACACCCTGGCTGCGGGCCATGAAACGCTTGCGCGCGGCCTCGTCGGTCATCAGGTCCACATAGCGCTGGCGGTACTTGATCTCCTGATCGCTCACGCCGTGGAACTTGTCCGGCATGGGGCGCAGGCTCTTGGTGAGCAGCACCACCTTGTCGGCCTGGAGGGTGAGTTCACCGGTGCGCGTCTTGAACACCGTGCCTTCGGCGGCCACGATGTCGCCCAGGTCCCAGTGCTTGAAGGCGGCATGCGCTTCTTCGCCCACGCTGTCGTTGCCCAGGTAAATCTGGATGCGGCCGTTGGACGGACCAAAAGAAGCGTCCTGCAGGGTGGCGAAGCTGGCCTTGCCCATCACGCGCTTGAGCATCATGCGGCCCGCCACGCTGGCGCGCACCTTGAGCGGTTCCAATTCTTCTTTGCTCATCGCGTCATAACGCTCGAACAGGTCTTGTGCGCGGTCGGCGGGCTTGAAATCGTTGGGGAACACCGGCTCGCCCGCAGCCTGTTTCTGCTCGCGCAGCGCCTTGAGCTTCTCGCGGCGTTCCGTGATCAGCTGGTTGTCGTCGGCAACGGCGGTGTGGGTGTGGGCAGCGGCTGGGGTGTTCATGTTGGCAATGAAAAAAAGGGTTGCGCACCGTTGTGCGCAACCCTCTATTCTAGTTTTGATGGAATGTTGGCTTATTCGCCGAGGTACGCGGCGCGCACTTTCGGGTCGTCGAGCATGTCTTTGCCAAGGCCGTTCATGGTGATTTCACCCGAGTCCATCACGTAGCCCCGGTCGGCGATCTGCAGGGCGCGGCGGGCGTTCTGCTCCACCAGCAAAATGGTCACGCCTTGGGCCGACACATCGCGCACCACTTCGAAGATTTTGTCCACCATGATGGGCGACAGGCCCATGGAGGGTTCGTCGAGCAGCAGCACCTTGGGCTGGCTCATCAGCGCGCGGCCCATGGCCAGCATCTGTTGCTCGCCGCCCGACATGGTGCCGGCCAGTTGGTCCTTGCGCTCGCGCAGACGCGGGAAGATGGTGAACATGCGCTCGATGTCGGCGGCGATGCCGGCTTTATCGGAGCGGATGTAGGCGCCCATCTGCAGGTTTTCGGTAATGGTCATGCGGGTGAACACACCACGGCCTTCGGGCACCATGACCAGGCCTTCGCGGACCAGGTCCCACGAACCTTTGCCCTTGATGCTTTTGCCCAGGTATTCGATGTCGCCGCCTTCCATGGCCAGGGTGCCGGTCACCGCCTTCATGGTGGTGGTTTTGCCGGCGCCGTTGGAGCCAATCAGGGTGACCAGCTCTTTTTCGCGAACTTCAAGGTCCACACCTTTGACCGCCTTGATGCCGCCGTAGGCGACCTTCAGGCCGCTGACTTTGAGTAGGGTTTGTGACATGTTCTTTCTCGCTCAGTGGCCGCCGGTGCCCAGATAGGCCTCGATCACCTTGGGGTTCTTCTGCACTTCGCTGGGCGTGCCGCTGGCGAGTTGCTTGCCGTAGTCGAGCACGGTCATGCGGTCGCACAGGCCCATCACCAGTTTGACGTCGTGTTCGATCAGCAGGATGGTGCGCTTGTCGTTGCGGATGCGGTCGATCAGCTCGCGCAGCATCACCTTTTCGGTGGCGTTCATGCCGGCGGCCGGTTCGTCCAGCGCAATCAGCTGGGGATCGGTCGCCAAGGCACGCGCGATTTCCAAGCGACGCTGGTCGCCATAACTGAGAGTGCGCGCTTTGTAGTCGGCGTATTTGCCAATGCCCACGTACTCCAGCAGCTCCTGGGCGCGCTCGGCAATGGCCTTTTCCTCGGCCTTGAAGCCGGGGGTGCGCAACACGGCGCCGATCAAGCCCGAGTGGGTGCGCACATGGCGGCCGACCATCACGTTTTCCAGTGCCGTCATTTCGGCGAACAGCCGGATGTTCTGGAAGGTGCGTGCGATGCCAGCCTTGGCCACTTCGTGCACGGCGGTGGGGGTGTAGGGTTTTCCGGCCAGCTCGAAGGTGCCGCTGTCGGGCGTGTAGAGGCCGGTCAGCACGTTGAAGAAGGTGGTCTTGCCGGCGCCGTTGGGGCCGATCAGGCCGTAGACCTGGCCGCGCTGGATCTCGATGCCGACGTCGCTCAGCGCCTGCAGGCCGCCGAAACGTTTGGAGACGCCGGCCACTTTCAGAATGGTTTCAGACATGTGGTGTGCCTCGGTGAATTACTTGCTCAGCGACTTGCCGTGTTCGGGCGCGGGCCACAGGCCACGCGGACGCAGCAGCATGATGACGATCATGGCCAGGGCCACCAGCAGCTGGCGCAGGATTTCGGGGGCCAGACGGCCGTCGGTCAGTGCTTGCAGCGGCGTGGCCACGTGGCGCAGCACCTCGGGCAGGCCGGCCAGCAGCAGGGCGCCCAGGATGACACCCGGGATGTGGCCAATGCCACCCAGCACCACCATGGCCACGATCATCACCGACTCCATCAGCGAGAAGGATTCGGGCGATACAAAGCCCTGGAAAGAGGCGAACAGCACACCGGACACGCCACCGAAGGAGGCGCCCATGCCGAAAGCCAGCAGCTTGAGGTTGCGGGTGTTCAGGCCCATGGCTTTGGCGGCAATCTCGTCTTCACGCACGGCCATCCATGCGCGGCCGATGCGCGAGCGCTCCAGGCGGTAGCAGATGATGACGGAGAGCACCACCAGGAACAGGAACAGGTAGTAGTACAGCGTGACAGGCTGGAAGGTGAAGTCGCCGATGGTCAGCTTCTTGCCCAGGTTGACACCGAAGATGGAGATGGAGTCGATCTGGCTCAGGCCCTTGGGGCCGTTGGTGATGTTCACCGGACGGTCCATGTTGAGCATGAAGATGCGGATGATTTCACCGAAGCCCAGGGTCACGATGGCCAGGTAGTCGCCGCGCAGTTTGAGCGTGGGTGCGCCCAGAACCACCCCGGCCACCCCGGCCACGATGGCCGCAAAAATCATCAGCACCCAGATGTTGTAGTGGATGCCGTTGGGAAAGGCCGCCTTGATGGCGGGAAAGGCGTCGGCCAGGTGGGGTGAGCCCAGCAGGCCCATGATGTAGGCGCCCACCGCGAAGAAGGCGACATAGCCCAGGTCCAGCAGGCCGGCGTAGCCGACCACGATGTTCAGGCCCAGCGCCAGCAACACGAACAGCAGGGCCATGTCAATGATGCGGACCCAGGCGTTGCCAAAGGTCTGCAAGATCAGCGGCAGCACCAGCAGGGCCACGGCTGCGATCAGGAAGGTGATCAGTTTGCCTTGTTTGGAATTCATCATGATGAGGTCTCCTTCGCGTCAGGCACGGTCGGCCACACGTTCACCCAGCAGACCCGAGGGGCGCAGGGTGAGCACGATGGCCAACACGATGAAGGCGAAGATATCGGTGTACTGGCTGCCCAGGAAGCCGCCGGTCAGCGCCCCCAGGTAACCTGCGCCCAGGGATTCGATCAGGCCCAGCGAGATGCCGCCGACCACCGCACCGGCGAGGTTGCCGATGCCACCAAACACAGCCGCCACAAAAGCCTTGAGGCCGGGCATGAAGCCCATGGAGTGCTGCACCGTGCCGTAGTTGGCTGCCCACATCACACCGGCGATGGCAGCGAGCATGGCGCCGATGATGAAGGTGGCCGAAATCACCATGTCGGGCTTGATGCCCATGAGGCCGGCCACCCGCGGGTTTTCGGCGGTGGCGCGCATGGCGCGGCCCAGGTTGGTCTTGTTGACCATGTACATCAGGCCGGCCAGCACCACGGCGGTGGTGCCCAGAATGAAGATTTGTGTGACGGAAATCACCGCGCCACCCACGTTGATGGGGTCGGTTGGCAACATGGACGGGTAGGACTTCGGATTGGGCTTCCAGATGATCATCGCCAGCGTCTGCAGCAGGATGGACATGCCCATCGCCGTGATCAGCGGTGCCAGCCGGGGCGAGTTGCGCAAGGGCCGGTAGGCCAGCTTCTCGATGGTGAAGTTGAGCAGCGCACACACGACCATGGCAATCACCAAGGCCAGCAGCAGGATCAGCCAGCCCGGCGCGCCCGGCATGGCGTCGCGCATGGTGACGATGATGGTCCAGCTGGTGAGCGCGCCCACCATCAGCACGTCACCGTGGGCAAAGTTGATCAGGCCGATGATGCCGTACACCATGGTGTAGCCCAGGGCCACCAAGGCGTACATACTGCCGAGAACCAGACCGTTGATGATCTGCTGCAGCAAGGTTTCCATTCAGGTTTCTCCGGTTTGGACAGAAAGCTGGGGTTCAAGACCCCAAGCCTGACGAGGTAGCAAAAAACCCGCCAGCCGGATTCGGAGCCTGTGGCGCCGGGACCGCTGCGGGTGAGAGTGGGCGGGATTGTAGTGATCTGTAACGGGGCGCCGTATACGGGTATGCCCGTAGAAGCTCGGGAAAACCCTTGAAATTAGGGGTGTCCGACCATCGACTGATGCAAATAGCGCTAATCATTAGTTGTTCTAATGGTTAATCTGATGTTCTTGCTTCATGGTTGCGTTGGGCCAGCTGGCGCAGCTTGTCGGCGATCTTGATTTCCAGCCCCCGCTCCACCGGTTGGTAGAAGCCGGGCGCTGCCATGCCATCGGGCAGGTAGGTTTCGCCGGCGGCAAAACCGTCGGCTTCGTCATGGGCGTAGCGGTAGCCTTTGCCGTAGTCCAGGTCTTTCATCAAGCGGGTGGGGGCGTTGCGCAGGTGCATGGGCACCGGGCGGCTGCCGTCTTTTTTGACGAAGGCGCGGGCGGCGTTGTAGGCCTTGTAAACGGCGTTCGACTTGGGCGCCACGGCCAGGTAGACCACACATTCGGCCAGGGCCAGTTCGCCCTCGGGGCTGCCCAGGCGCTCGTAGACCTCGGCGGCGTCCAGCGCCAGGCGCAGGGCGCGGGGATCGGCCAGGCCAATGTCTTCGGCCGCCATGCGCACCAGACGGCGTGCCATGTAGCGCGGGTCGGCCCCGCCGTCGAGCATGCGCACCAGCCAGTACAACGCCGCGTCGGGGTCGGAGCCACGCACGCTTTTGTGCAGGGCGCTGATGGTGTCGTAGAACTGTTCGCCGCCTTTGTCGTAGCGGCGCAGGCGTTCGCCCAGCACCTTGAGCAGCCAGGCGTCGGTGATCTCGGGCTGCTTTTGCACCCCGGCGGCCACAGCCAGCGTTTCCAGTGTGCCCAGCAGCCGGCGTGCATCGCCATCGGCATAGGCGAGCAGGCGCTGTTCGGCCTCGGGCTGCACGGGCGGCACGGCATCGATGGCGCGGGCCTTGGTCACGATCAGCCGCAGATCGTCTTCGGTGAGTGGTTGCAGCACGTAGACGGCGGCGCGCGAGAGCAGGGCGGAGTTGACTTCGAACGACGGGTTTTCGGTGGTGGCGCCGATGAAGGTGAACAGGCCACTTTCCACATGGGGCAAAAACGCGTCCTGTTGGCTCTTGTTGAATCGGTGCACCTCGTCCACAAACACGATGGTGCGGCGCTGCTCCAGGCCGTCGCGCGCCAGCAAGGCCTGGTCCACCGCCTCGCGGATGTCTTTGACGCCGCCGAGCACCGCGCTGATGGCGATGAACTGCGCGTCAAAAGCATCGGCCATGAGCCGCGCGATGGTGGTTTTGCCCACGCCGGGCGGCCCCCAGAGGATGCAGCTGTGGGGTTGGCCCGATTCGAAGGCGATGCGCAGTGGCATGCCTTCGCCCAGCAGGTGCTGCTGGCCCACCACATCGCCCAAGGTGCGGGGGCGCAGGCGTTCGGGCAGGGGCGTGTGCGGAGTGGACATGGCAAGCATTGTGGCCCAGCCACGCGGGCAAGTTTTTGCCATGCGCGGCACAATCGGTGGATGTCACCCCGCAACCGCCGCATTGTTCAAGCCGTTCTGTACGAATCTTTCGCCATCGCCCTGGTCACGCCGGCCTTGGGCTGGATGTTTGACGAGCCGGTGGGCTCGGCCCTGGGCCTGAGCGTGGCCATGTCCACCGTCGCCCTGACATGGAACTACCTGTTCAACTGGTTTTTTGAACGCTGGGAAGCGCGCCAGGTGGTGCGGGGCCGCTCGCTCGCGCGCCGGGTGGCACACGGTTTGGGTTTTGAGGGCGGACTGGCCCTGTTGCTGGTGCCGCTGGTGGCGCATTGGCTGGACATGAGCTACTGGCACGCCCTCATCACCGACCTGGGCCTCCTGCTGTTCTTCTTGGTCTACACCATGGTGTTCACCTGGGTGTTCGACCGCGTGTTTGGCCTGCCCGCGTCGGCCCAGCCGACCCCCGCCTCATGAGCCCCATCACCGTCTACCACATCCCCGTCTGCCCGTTCTGCCAGCGGCTGGAGATTTTGTTGGCCCTCAAAGGCCGTCAGGACGCCGTGCGTTTTGTGGTGGTGGACATCACCCAGCCCCGGCCCGACTGGCTGCTGGCCAAGACGCGGGGCACCACCGCGTTGCCGGTGCTGGAGACGGCCGACGGCCACATCCTCAAGGAAAGCCTGGTCATCCTGCAGTACCTTGAAGACCTGTTCCCCGAGCCGCCGGTGGCGCAACGCGATCCTTACTTGCGTGCGGTGGAAGGCATGTTGTGCCGCATGGAGGGGGATTTTGTGGCGGCCGGCTACACCTGGGTGATGAACCAGGACCCGGACAAACGCGAGGCCTTTCGTGAACACATGCTCAAGCAGTACGCCCGTCTGAACGACTTTCTGCTGCAACACGCGCCCGACGGCACCTGGCTGTTCGACGACTTTGGCTGGGCCGAGGCGGTGTACACGCCCTTTTTCATGCGTTTCTGGTTCCTGGCCTACTACGAGGGCTTCGAGCTGCCCGACGACCCGGCCTACGCGCGTGTGCGGCGCTGGCGCGATGCCTGCCTGGCGCACCCCGCCGCGCAGCAGGTCACGGAGGAAGAAATCGTCAAGGTCTACCACGACTACGCCAAGGGCGCCGGCAACGGGGGGCTGTTGCCGGGCCGCACGCGGTCCTCGTTCTGCTTCGAGCCCCACTGGCGCAGCCGCCCTTGGCCACCGCGCAACAAATACGAACACAGCGCCAGCGACGCGGAACTGGGCTTGCTGGCATGACGCAAGACCTGTGTCGCAGCGACAGTTACCAACAGGCCTGCGAGGCCCAAGTGGTGGCCGTGACCGAGGCGGGCGTGGTGCTGGACCGCACGGTGTTCTACCCCCTGGGTGGCGGCCAAGCGGGTGATGCCGGCCAACTGGTGCTGGGTGATGGCCGTGTGCTGCACATCGCCGACACCCGCAAGGCGAAGGACGCCGAAGGCCGCCCCACGGCCGACATCGTGCACGTGCCCGCAGCGGGGCAAGACGCCTTGCTGGCGGCGTTGCACGTCGGCAGTTCCGTTCGCGCGCAGCTTGACTGGCCTCGGCGTTTGCGCCTGATGCGCTTTCACACCACCACCCATTTGTTGTGCCACCTGGTGGCCCAACCGGTGGACGGTTGCTCCATCACGCCCGACTACGCGCGCTTGGACTTTCACATGACCGAGCCGCTCGATAAAGAGGTGCTGACGCAGGGCATTGCCGCGTTGGTAGCCGCTGCGCACCCGGTGGTGGTGGGCGCCATCACCGATGCCGAGTTGGACGACAACCCTGCCTTGGTCAAGAGCATGAGCGTGTCGCCTCCGCGTGGCAGTGGCACGGTGCGCACCATCCGCATCGGCGCGGCGGAGCTGATCGACCTGCAGCCCTGTGGCGGCACCCATGTGGCCAACACCGTCGAGATTGGTGCGGTGGTGGTGACCAAAATCGAGAAAAAAAGCGCCCAGACGCGGCGCGTGGTGTTGGGTTTCGCATGACCCGGCTGGCCTGGTTTTGCCTGGCTCTGTGGGCACCTGTTGCGCTGGCGCAGGCTGCTCCGCCCCAGCCCGACATCCACCTGATCTGGATGGGCGGCGACGACTGCCCGCCCTGCAAGGCCTGGCGCACCACCGAGCTGCCGCAATTGCTGGCGGCGCCGGAGTTCAAAGGTGTGCGCTTCAGCTACGTCACCAAACCGATACGCGCATCGGTGCCACCTGCCGCGCAGTTGCCGCCCGAAGTCAAACCGCTGAAAGATGCGCTGGACCGCGCCAGCAGTGGGCGCAGCGGCTCGCCGCAGGCGGCGCTGGTGGTCAATGGGCACATCTACGACTACTACGTCAGCGCCCGCCCGGCCGAGACGGTGCTGGAAATGATCGGCGCCGTGCGTGGCGAGTGGCGCTACCCGCTGCCGCGTTGTTTGCAGATGGCGGCCAAAGGCCGCGTGTGTGTGGAGCCTGCGCCCTGACGGGGCTCACTGCCTGAGCACGTCCACGCCCGCCGGTGGCGTGAAGCGGAAACGTTCTGCGGGCAAGCGGGTACTCACATCGAGGGCGCCAAACCGCAGCACCGAACGTTGCCCAAAGCTGTCCAGCATTTCCAGGGCCGCGAGTTGCCCTTGCTTGAAGCCCAGGTGCACCGACTGCAGTTGTGCATCGCGGTTGCGCGGCGTGGCCAGCACCCATTCCATCCCATCGCGTTCAGGCGCGTTGCCAAGGGTGAACACGGCCGACAAGGCCTTGAGGTCGGCGGCCGAGGCGATGATGGCAGCCGGCGTGTTGCCCAGCACCTCGCTTTGTTTGCGGGCCGCCACCTGGTTGAGGTCGATGTCGTGTAACCACAGCGTCTGGCCGTCGGCCACGATGAGTTGCTCAAAGGGCTTGGTGTATTGAAAGCGGAAGCGGTCCGGTCGGGAAAATTCGAACGTGCCGCTGGAGGTTTTGCTGCGCGCCACCGTCTCGCCCTGGCGCAGAGGAGAGGTAACGGTCTGGGTGAAGGTGGTGCTGCCACTCTGGGTGCTGCGCAAGAACTGCTCCAGCGCCTGCAGGCCGTCGGCCTGGGCCGCGCCACACCACAATGCGAGGCCCAGCGAGAGGGATTTCAAGAACAACTGAATAGACGAAGGCATGCGGTTCTGAGCACCTGGCGGCACCACGGGTTCCCTGGCGTTGCCGCCTGTTTCAATCATCGTTGCCACCACGGGCCGCCACGAGGATGTCGCGCTGGCCGCTGCTGGTGAGCGAGCTCACCAGGCCGGCCTTTTCCATGTCTTCGAGCAGTCGGGCCGAACGGTTGTAGCCGATCTTGAGCTTGCGCTGCACGTAGGAAATGCTGGCCTTGCGGTCTTGCAACACCACGGCCACGGCCTGGTCGTACATGGGGTCTTTTTCGCCGCCGCTGTCACCACCGCCGCCGCCTTCGCCAAACAGGTCGCCACCGTCACCGTCGGCGCTGCCGCCATCCAGCAGGCCTTCGATGTAGTTGGGCTCGCCGCCCTGCTCCTTGAGGTAGGCCACCACGCGGTGCACCTCGTCGTCGCTCACAAAGGCGCCGTGCACCCGCACCGGGAAGCCCGTGCCCGAGGGCATGTAGAGCATGTCGCCCATGCCCAGCAAGGCTTCGGCGCCCATCTGGTCGAGGATGGTGCGGCTGTCGATTTTGCTGCTCACCTGGAAGGACAAGCGGGTGGGGATGTTGGCCTTGATCAGGCCGGTGATCACGTCCACGCTGGGGCGCTGGGTGGCCAGGATGAGGTGGATGCCGGCCGCGCGCGCCTTTTGTGCCAGGCGGGCGATCAGCTCCTCGATCTTCTTGCCCACCACCATCATCAGGTCGGCCAGTTCGTCGATGACGACCACGATGTAAGGCAGGCGCTCCAGCGGTTCGGGCTGCTCGGGCGTGAGGCTGAAGGGGTTGCCGATGTGTTCGCCACGCGCCGTGGCCTCGTCGATCTTGGTGTTGAAACCCGCCAGGTTGCGCACGCCCATCTTGCTCATGAGCTTGTAGCGTTTCTCCATCTCGGCCACACACCAGTTCAGGCCGTGGGCGGCCTGTTTCATGTCGGTCACCACGGGGGCCAGCAGGTGCGGAATGCCTTCGTAGACGCTCATCTCCAGCATCTTGGGGTCGATCAGCAGCAGGCGCACGTCCTTGGCATCGGCCTTGTAGAGCAGGCTCAAAATCATGGCGTTGATACCCACCGACTTGCCCGAGCCGGTGGTACCGGCCACCAGGCAGTGCGGCATCTTGGCCAGATCGGCCACCACCGGCTGGCCGCCGATGTCCTTGCCCAGGCCCATGGTCAGCAGGCTTTTGGCCTCGTGGTAGACCTGCGAGCCCAAAATTTCGCTGAGCTTGATCATCTGGCGCTTGGCGTTGGGCAGTTCCAGCGCCATCAGGTTTTTGCCCGGGATGGTCTCGATCACGCGGATGGACACCAGCGAGAGCGAACGCGCCAGATCGCGCGCGAGGTTGACGATTTGTGAGCCCTTGACGCCGGTGGCCGGCTCGATTTCGTAGCGGGTGATCACCGGGCCGGGCGCGGCGGCCACCACGCGCACTTCGACGCCAAAGTCCTTGAGCTTTTTCTCGATCAGGCGGCTGGTCATCTCCAGCGTTTCGGGCGACACCGTGTTCTGCTGGCCCGGGGCCGCGTCCAGCAGATCGACCTGGGGCAGCTTGCTGTCGGGCATTTCGGTGAACAGGGGCTTCTGCCGCTCCTTGATCACACGCTCGCTTTTGGGCACATCGACCAGCATGGGCTCAATGATCTTGACCGGCGGCGCATGGTGTTCCTTGATCTCGACGCGGGCTTCCTCCACCACCTCCTCGCGCGCTTTGGCCGCCTGTTCGCCGATGCGCAGGTCTTCCGTGGCCTCGCGTTTTTCGCGCCGGGTCTCAAACCACCGGTCCAGCCGTTCACCCAGGCGTTCGGCCCAATGCCCCCACGAGAACCGGAAGACCCAGCCCGACGCGAGCACGATCAGGGCCAGCGCCAGCAGCGTGCTGCCGGTGAAACCCAGCCAGCGCGTGGCCAGCGGGCCCAGGCTGGCGCCCAGCACCCCCCCGGCGTGGCCAGGCAGGTGGGGCTCCATGCGGTAGAGGCGGCCCCATTCCAACAACGTGCTGGCGGCCAACAACACCAGCAGCGCCAGCCAGAAGGCGGCCCGCTGCGCAGGCGGTCGTTGCCACCAGGCCATGCTGTCCGATGCTGGGGCCACTGTTTCGTCGCGCGCCACGCGCAACCAGCGGGCCAAGCCGGCCAGCCAGGCCCGCACCGCAGCGGCCACACACCACCAGACCGAGAAGCCCAACAGGTAGTAGCTCCCGTCCGACAGCAGGGCGCCGACGCGGCCCCCCCAGTTGTGCACCTCGGCCCGTGTCCCGGTGGTGGACCAGGCGGGATCGGCCAGCGAGTGGCTGAGCAGCGCGATCAGCCAGAACAACAAGGCGGCCGCACCCAGCACCAGGGCAATTTCCTGTGCAAACCGCGCCACGCCCGAGGTGGGCGGGTTCTGCCGATCAACATTGAGGGTGTTCAAGGAATAGGTCATAGGCTCCCGCAGTCAGCCAGCAAGCTTACCGCAGTCGGTGTGGGGGAATGGGTTTCCGTACAGTCCGGCCGTCCGGTGCGGTTCTTACAATCCAGGGTCAACGCCCACTGCACATTTTTCACCATGAAACACGCCAAAGTCCTCATCCTCGGCTCCGGTCCCGCCGGTTACACCGCCGCCGTCTACGCCGCACGCGCCAACCTCAACCCGGTTCTGATCACCGGCTTGGCACAAGGCGGCCAGCTCATGACGACGACCGAAGTGGACAACTGGCCGGCCGACGTGATGGGTGTGCAAGGCCCCGAGCTGATGCAGCGGTTTCAGGAGCATGCCGAGCGTTTCAAGACCGAAATCGTGTTCGATCACATCAACGCGGTGGATTTTTCCAAGCGACCTTTTACCCTCAAGGGCGACAGCGACACCTACACCTGTGACTCGCTCATCATCGCCACCGGCGCTTCGGCCAAGTACCTGGGTCTGCCCTCCGAAGAGGCCTTCATGGGCAAAGGCGTGAGCGGTTGCGCCACCTGCGATGGGTTTTTCTACCGCGACCAGGTGTGCTGCGTGGTGGGTGGCGGCAACACCGCCGTGGAAGAGGCGCTGTACCTGTCCAACATCGCCAGCAAGGTCTATCTGGTGCACCGCCGCGACAAGTTCAAGGCCGAGCCCATCCTGGTGGACAAACTGATGGAAAAGGTGGCGGCCGGCAAGATTGAACTGAAAACCTTCAAGACGCTGGACGAGGTGCTGGGCGATCACACCGGTGTGACCGGCATCCGCGTCAAAAGCACCGTGGACGGCACCACCGAGGACATCGCACTGCAGGGCTGTTTCATCGCCATCGGCCACGCGCCCAACACCGACATCTTCCAGGGCCAGCTGACCATGGACAACGGCTACATCGTCACCCAGAGTGGTCTCAAGGGTTTTGCCACCATGACCAGTGTGCCCGGCGTGTTTGCCGCCGGCGACGTGCAGGACCACGTCTACCGCCAGGCCATTACCAGCGCCGGTACCGGCTGTATGGCCGCGTTGGACGCCCAGCGTTTCCTGGAACAGAACGAAGCCTGAGCTTCGGGCTATAATTGCGGGCTTTGCTGAGTGGCGCGCCTGGGAAGGTGCGCCTCACATTTCAGCAAATTGGGTTACCGCCACCCTTTTCTTGGCGAGGTGAAGCTTGATCGCCAGTTGGCCCTGTTCAGAGGGCCGGCCCGCTGCGACGAGCTGTTTGATTGATCGGAGTGTCCTTCATGGCACGCGTCTGCGAAGTGACGGGCAAGAAGCCCATGGTCGGGAACAACGTTTCCCACGCCAACAACAAAACCAAGCGCCGGTTCCTGCCGAACCTGCAATACCGCCGTTTCTGGGTCGAGAGCGAGAACCGCTGGGTTCGCCTGCGCGTCTCGGGTGCTGCCCTGCGCCTGATCGACAAAAACGGTATCGACGCTGTGCTGGCCGACATGCGCGCCAACGGCCAAGCTTAAGGAGCACACACCATGGCAACCAAAGGCGCACGCGAGAAGATCAAGCTGGAATCCACCGCTGGAACCGGCCACTTCTACACCACCTCCAAAAACAAGAAGACCACGCCGGACAAGATGCTGATCAAGAAATTTGATCCGGTCGCCCGCAAGCACGTGGACTACAAGGAAATCAAGCTCAAATAATTGAGCCTAACGCCCAACAAAAAACCCGCTGTTTTCACAGCGGGTTTTTTGTTGTCCGTTTGCGCCGCCCCCTGGGGCACGGCGCAGACGAAGGCCATCAGGCGTGGGCAGAGCGAAGTTTCACCGAAAAGTCGCGCAGGGCGGCGATGCCGCTGTCTTCTGCGCGTTTGCACCAGGCTTGCAGGTCCAGGGCCAGTTGGTCGCGGGAGGCGTTGGTACTGGACCACAGGGCGCGCAGCTCTTCGCGCATGGTGTGCATCTTGGCCAGCACGGGCGATGCGGCGATGGTCTGTTGCACCTTGGGCTTCACGTCGGCCGGCACCTTGTCGTCGTCGCGGTGCAGCCAGCGGCGGGCCGCATCGAGTGCCGAGGAGTCGAAACGCTTGGCGCGCAGTGTTTCCAGTTCGTGGCCAGCAGCGGCGCGCATCTCACGGGCGTAGCGGGCCATCACTTCGTAACGGTTGGCGATGATGGCTTCCAGCGTCTTGGCATCGGCCACGGGTTTGACTTCTCCCAACACCAGTTGCGGCGCGATCTTCTTGACCTTGGCCAGGCCCATGTACTGCAGGATGCTGATGTACAGCCAGCCGATGTCGAATTCAAAGGGCTTGACCGACAGCTTGGCCGAGGTGGGGTAGGTGTGGTGGTTGTTGTGCAACTCTTCGCCACCGATGATGATGCCCCAGGGCGAGATGTTGGTGCTGGCGTCCACCGCTTCAAAATTGCGGTAACCCCACCAGTGGCCAATGCCGTTGACGATGCCGGCAGCGGTGATGGGAATCCACGCCATCTGCAAGGCCCAGACCGCCAAGCCGCCGGCACCAAACAAGGTCACGTCAATGATCAGCATCAGGCTGACGCCCAGCGCCGAATGGCGCGTGTACACATTGCGCTCCATCCAGTCGTCTGGCGTGCCATGGCCGTAACGTGCCATGGTTTCGGCATTTTTCGATTCGGCGCGGTACAGCTCGGCGCCCTTCCAGAACACGGTCTTGATGCCAAACACGTGAGGGCTGTGCGGATCGCCTTCGCGTTCGCACTTGGCGTGGTGTTTGCGGTGGATGGCGGCCCACTCCTTGGTCACCTGGCCTGTGGTCATCCAGAGCCAGAAGCGGAAGAAGTGCGAAGCGATGGGATGCAGCTCCATCGAGCGGTGCGCCTGGTGGCGGTGCAGGTAAATGGTGACGCTGGCGATGGTGATGTGGGTCAGCACCAGGGCGATCAGCACCATCTGCCACCACGTGGCGCCAGTCAGGCCGTTGGACAAGAAATTCAGCACCATGTCCAGGCCGGTATCGAAAACGGTCATCGTGTTCCTTTGAGAACGGGGGTCAGGGGGCCCGGTTCGCAGAATCCGGACAGCCCCCGATTTTAGGTTGTGCAGCGCTTTTCACCAAGTGCTGCGCTGCAGCATGGTGCGATTGCCCCAATGTCTGTCAGAAATGCGTCCATATTGACGCCAATCAAGGCCGATCAGGCCTTTTTCTCCCACACAGCGGCAAAAAAGCCGTCGCTGCCGTGCCGGTGGGGCCACAGGCGGAGTTGGCCGTTGTGGCACAGTTTGTCGGCGTCCGTCACCTGGGCGCGGGCCAGGCATTCGGCCGCGTCCACCGGCATGAATTCGGGGTGGGCCTGCCCGAACCCCGCAGCCACGGCCTCGTTTTCGTCGGGCAACAGGCTGCAGGTGGCGTACACCAGCCGGCCGCCGGGTTTGAGCAGGCGCGCTGCGCTGGCCAGGATGGCGCTTTGCAACAGCACCAGTTCGGCCACCGTGGCGGGGGTTTGGCGCCACTTCAGGTCGGGGTGGCGGCGCAGCGTGCCCAGGCCGGAGCAGGGCGCGTCCACCAGCACGCGGTCGATTTTGCCGGCCAGGCGTTTGATGCGCTCGTCGCGCTCGTGGGCAATGGCCACTGGGTGCACGTTGCTCAGGCCGCTGCGCGCCAGGCGGGGTTTGATGGCGTCGAGCCGGTGGGCCGAGGTGTCAAAGGCGTAGAGGCGGCCGCTGTTGCGCATGGCCGCGCCGATGGCCAGGGTTTTGCCGCCCGCGCCGGCACAGAAGTCCACCACCATTTCGCCGCGCTTGGGCTCCAGCAGCAGGGTCAGCAGTTGCGAGCCTTCGTCCTGCACCTCCACATCGCCCTGGGTGAACAGCGGCAGTTTGGCCAGCGAGGGTTTGCCCTCCACCCGGATACCGAGCGGCGAGTGGGGTGTGGCCTGGGCTTTGATGCCCGCTTTCGCCAGTGCTTCCAGCACCGACGGGCGTTTGGCTTTGAGGGCATTTACCCGCAAATCGAGAGGCGCCACCTCGTTCAGGCTGCGCACCAGGGCATCAAATTCGCCGCCCAGTTGCGCTTGCAGCGCTGTGGCCAGCCATTCCGGCAGGTTGTGGCGGTGCGGCGCCATCAGGTCGGCGTCTTTCACCGCCAAGCAGTGGTCCAGCCAGGTTTTCTCCTGCTCGGTGAGGGCGCTTTTCAGAAAGTCGCGGTCGCCAGGGAAGCCCAGGATGGCCAGGCGCCGCCACTTGGAGCCACTGCCCGAGCGGGCGAGCCATTCGAGCCGCAAGCGCTCGCGCAACACAGCGAACACCGTGTCGGACAGGGTGGCGCGCTCGCGCGGGCCGAGGGACTTGTTCTCCCGGAAATGACGGGCCACCACCGCGTCGGCGGGGTGGTCGAACTTGAAGATTTTTTCGATCAGGCTGGCGCTCTCGTCCAGCAAAGCTTTTGGGTGCATGGGCGCTATTGTCCCATTGGAGGACAGGCATCGGACTTTATTTGACCCGGGTAAAAAATAAAACCCGGGTATAATTTTGGCATGACCCTGCCTGAGCACCCATCCGACCCACCCACCTGTACCGCCTTCCTGGGGGATAGACGCGTGGCCGCCGGCACCTATGCCGAAGTGACCCGCCTGCTCGATGCCATGCCGGCATCGAACGAAGGGCTGCTGGTGTTTGACGACAGCACCGGCGCCGTGTTGGACCGGCCTTTGCCCGTGGTGTCCGACCCCGCACCGACCGTGGGCCGGCCCCGCCTGGGCGTGGTGGCGCGCGAGGTCACCTTGTTGCCCCGGCACTGGGAGTGGCTGGCGCAGCAGCAGGGTGGGGCATCGGCGGCCTTGCGGCGGCTGGTGGACGAGGCGCGGCGCCAACATGCCGACGCGGACGCGCAGCGTCTGGCGCGCGAGCGGGCCTACCGTTGTATGAGCGCGCTGGCCGCAGATCTGCCGGGTTTTGAGGAAGCCTCGCGGGCGCTGTTCGCAGGTGATGCGAGCGCGTTTGAACAATACACCGCTCACTGGCCGCAGGACGTGCGGCAACACATTGGCCGCCTTGCCAGTGGCGGATTCGACGCCGCTCAGCCCGCCACTTGATTCTTTTTCACTCAGTTGTATGACGACCACTGTTCCTGCCGTACCACCGCCCCTGTGGCGCACCTACCTGATGCTGCTGGTGCCCATGATTCTGGCCAACATCCTGCAGGGCCTCTCCGGCACGCTCAACGGCATTTTTATAGGTCAGATGCTGGGCACCCACGCGCTGGCCTCGGTGGCTGGCATGTTCCCCATCGTTTTCTTTTTTGTTTCGCTGATCATTGGCCTGGGGGCCGGTGCCTCGGTGCTGGTGGGGCAGGCGTGGGGTGCGCGCGAGCCGGCCAAGGTGCGGGCCATCGCGGGCTCTGCGCTCACGCTGGGGGCACTGGTGGGCGTGACGGCGGCGGTGTTGGGCGCCTTGTTTGCCCGCCCGGCCATGGAGGCCCTGGGCACGCCGGCGGACGTGCTGGAAGATGCCCTGGCCTATGCCCGCGTGATGATGCTGAGCATGCCGGTGCTGCTGGTGTTCATCTTGTCCACCCAACTGCTGCGCGGGGTGAGCGACACCGTCTCGCCCCTGCTGGCGCTGTTGTTGTCCACCGTGCTGGGCCTGATCCTCACGCCGGCACTCATCCAGGGCTGGCTGGGGCTGCCGCGCCTGGGCACGGTGAGCGCGGCGGTGGCCAGTTTCCTGTCCACGCTGGCGGCCTTGGGTTTCCTGGCCGTGCGGCTGCGCCGCATCGGGCATGTGATGGCACCCAACCGCAAGTTGTTGGCCGCCCTCCGGTTTGACCGCGTCATCTTGGGCAAGGTGTTGCGCATCGGCCTGCCCACCGGGGTGCAGATGGTGGTGATTTCGCTGTCGGAGTTGGTCATCCTCTCGCTGGTGAACCAGCACGGATCGCAGGCCACGGCGGCCTATGGCGCGGTGACGCAGGTGGTCAATTACGTGCAGTTCCCGGCGCTTTCTATCGCCATCACCGCGTCGATCCTGGCCTCACAGGCCATTGGTGCGGGTGCGACCGAGCGGCTGGGGCTCATTCTGCGAACCGGCCTGTGGCTGAACACCGCGCTCACCGGCAGCTTTGTGCTGCTGGGCTATGCGCTGTCGCACGCGCTGCTGGGCCTGTTCCTCACCCAGCACGAGGTGCTCGCACAGGCCGAACACCTGCTGCACATCATGCTCTGGAGCCTGCTGGTGTTC
Organism: Hydrogenophaga defluvii; assembly: GCF_042665235.1. Lineage (NCBI taxonomy): Bacteria > Pseudomonadati > Pseudomonadota > Betaproteobacteria > Burkholderiales > Comamonadaceae > Hydrogenophaga > Hydrogenophaga defluvii. The sequence goes on from NZ_JBHTBZ010000068.1 coordinate 169,688, forward strand.
GGTTTTCAGGCGGTGGTGGGCGCCATCATGCGCGCCAGTGGTGTGGTGCTGGTGCCCACGCTGATCAGCATCGCCTGCATTTTGGTGGTGCAGGTGGGCGTGGCCTGGGGCCTCAACGCCCGCCTGGGCCTGGAAGGCATCTGGATCGCGTTTCCGGTGGCTTACCTGGCCATGCTGGCGCTGCAGACGGCGTACTTCCGGGGCGTCTGGCGCCACCGCAAGATCCACCGCCTCATCTGAAGCCCCGCCGGCATCCGATAATCGCAAGCTCGCCGCAGCACGCGGCGCCGCACAAGCACAGCCATGGACAGCAGCAGAATTCCCAGCGAAACCCGGCGCCGCCGCACCTTCGCCATCATTTCCCACCCCGACGCCGGCAAGACCACGCTCACCGAGAAGCTGCTGCTGTTCTCGGGCGCGATCAACATCGCGGGCTCGGTCAAGGCGCGCAAGGCTGCGCGCCATGCCACGTCCGACTGGATGGAGATTGAAAAGCAGCGTGGCATTTCGGTGGCTTCGTCGGTGATGCAGATGGAGTACCGCGACTGCGTCATCAACCTGCTGGACACCCCGGGCCACCAAGACTTCTCGGAAGACACCTACCGCGTGCTCACCGCCGTGGATGCCGCGCTCATGGTCATCGACGCCGGCAACGGCGTGGAACCCCAGACGCGGCGCCTGCTGCAGGTTTGCCGCGCGCGCAACACGCCCATCCTCACCTTTGTGAACAAGATGGACCGCGAGGTGCAGCAGCCGCTGGACCTGATGGATGAGATTGAGCGCGAGCTGGGCATGACCGTCGTGCCCTTCACCTGGCCAGTCGGCATGGGCAAGACCTTCCGTGGCGTCTACGACCGCCGCACCGATCAGATGCGCGTGTTTGCCGCCGGTGAGGACAAACGTGGTGGCGACGAGGAAGTGCTGGCCGGTCTGGACAACCCCGAAAGCGTCAAGCGTTTTGGCAGCGAATTCGAGCAGGCCCGCGACGAGCTGGAGCTGGTGGCCGGCGCCTCGCCCGCTTTTGAAGAGGCCGAATTCCTGGCCGGCAAACAAACGCCCATGCTGTTCGGCTCGGCCGTCAACAACTTTGGCGTCCGCGAGGTGCTGGACGCCCTCGTCGATCTGGCGCCGCCCCCGTCCGAGCGCCCCGCCATCCAGCGGGTGGTGCACCCGGACGAGCCCAAGTTCAGTGGCGTGGTGTTCAAGATCCAGGCCAACATGGACCCGGCGCACCGCGACCGCATCGCCTTCGTGCGCGTGGCCTCCGGCCACTTCGAGCGTGGCATGCGCCTGAAGGTGGTGCGCAGCGGCAAGGAGCTGCGGCCCAACACCGTGGTGTCCTTCTTGTCACAGCGCCGCGAGCTGCTCGACGAGGCCTTTGCCGGCGACATCATCGGTATTCCCAACCACGGGGTGCTGCAACTGGGCGACACGCTGACCGAAGGCGAAGCGCTGCAGTTCACGGGCTTGCCGTTCTTCGCGCCCGAAATCATCCGCAGCGTGGAAGTGGCCGACCCGTTGCGCACCAAACAGCTCAAGGCCGGCCTCACCCAGTTGGGTGAGGAAGGCGCCATCCAGGTGTTCCGCCCGGTGGCGGGTTCGGTGTTGCTGCTCGGCGCCGTGGGTCAACTGCAGTTTGAGGTGGTGGCGCACCGGCTGGAGCACGAGTACGGCGTCAAGGCCCGCATCATGGGCAGCCCCTACCAGGTGGCGCGCTGGGTGACCTGTGCGCCCGAGGACGGCGGCGAGGTGGAGCTGAAACGTTTCATCGACGCCAACAGCCACCGCGTGGCCCTGGACGCGGTGGATGCCCCCACGCTGCTGGTGGACCACGCGGCCACCCTGCGCGCGGTGGAGGCCAACTGGCCCAAGATCAAGTTCCACGCCATGCGCGAGCACGCCGGCTTGGTGTTCCACAAAGGCGTCTGAGGTTTCGCATGAGACCCGAGGATCTGGAGCGCCTGTTCAGCGTCCAGATGCCCTATGGCAAGTACAAGGGGCGGGCCATCGCCGATTTGCCGGGCAACTACCTCAACTGGTTTGCGCGCGAAGGTTTTCCGCCCGGCGACATCGGCCGCTTGCTGGCGCTGATGCACGAGATCGACCACAACGGGCTGGGTGATCTCCTGTTGCCGCTGCGCCAGCGGCACAGCCGTTGAAGCGTCAGCCTGCTATCAACCGCTCCACAGCGCGTGGGTAGATCAGGTGCTCCTGGGTGAGCACGCGAGCGGCCAGCGTCGCGGCCGTGTCGTTTGGCAGCACCGGCACCACCGCTTGGTCCAAATACTCGCCGTGGTCCAGCTCCGAGGTCACCCGGTGCACGGTGCAGCCGGCGAAGCGGCAGCCCGCATCGATGGCGCGCTGGTGCGTGTTCAGCCCGGTGAAGGCGGGCAGCAGGCTGGGGTGGATGTTGATCAGCCGGTCCGCGTAGTGCGCCACAAAACCCGGCGTGAGGATGCGCATGAAGCCCGACAGCACCACCAGTGATGGCTGGTGGCGGTCGATATCGGCGGCCAGAGCGGTGTCGAATGCTTCCCTGGTGTCAAACGCTTTGTGGTCGACCACGACGGTGGCAATGCCATGTTCTTTGGCAAACCCCAAACCAGCCGCATCGGCCTTGTTGCTGATGACGGCGGCCACCTGCGCGTGGTGGCGCCGCGCCCATTGGCCCCGCTCGGCGGCGCGCACAATGGCGGCCATGTTCGAGCCCGTGCCCGAGATCAGAATGACGATGTTTTTGGCTTGAACCGACATAGAACCGAGGAGTGTAATGACCCCATCCACCGCCATCTCCACCGCCATCCGCCCCTTGTCGCCCGTGGAGGCACGCGTGTTGTCCACTCTGATGGAAAAAGCGCGCACCGTGCCCGACACCTACCCCATGACACTGAACGCCTTGCTCAGCGGCTGCAACCAGAAAACCAGCCGCGAGCCCGTGATGAACCTGGCGGAATCGGAGGTGGTGGCCGCGCTGGAAGAGCTACGCGAACTCGGCCTGGTCACCGAAACCAGTGGCGGGCGCGCCGCCCGTTTTGGCCACCAATTCCAGAAAGCCTACGGCGTGCCCGAACAAAGTGCGGTCCTGCTGGGCTTGCTCATGTTGCGCGGGCCCCAGACGGCGGGCGAGTTGCGCTTGAACGCCGAGCGCTGGTACCGCTTTGCCGACATCTCGTCGGTGGAGGGTTTTCTGGATGAACTTCAGGAGCGCTCTACCGAGAAGGGTGGCGCGCTGGTGCTCAAGCTGCCCCGTGCACCGGGCGCGCGCGAGCAACGCTGGGCGCACCTGCTGTGTGGTCCGGTGGACGTGGACGCGCTCGGGGCACCTGCACCCAGTGCGGGTGGCGCGGCCACACACGACCGCATCGCGGCGCTGGAGGCCGAGGTGGCGGCGCTGCGGGCCACACTGGAGCGCGTGTGCAGCGAGCTGGGCTTGTCGCCCTCTGGACAATAAAAACGAACGACCGTGCTAATAATGGCGCATTGCCTGCCAGGCTGGCCGGCAAGTTTCACCGGAGACACCCATGGATTTGGCATTCACCCCTGAAGAGCAGGCTTTCCGCGAGGAAATCCGCGCCTGGGTCAAAAACAACCTGCCCGCCGACATTGCGCACAAGGTGCACAACGCGCTGCGATTGAGCCGCGACGACATGCAGCGATGGGCCAAGATTTTGGGCAAAAAAGGCTGGCTGGGTTACGGCTGGCCCAAGCAATTTGGTGGCCCGGGCTGGAACGCGGTGCAAAAACACCTGTTCGAAGAAGAGTGCGCCCTGGCTGGCGCGCCGCGCATCGTGCCCTTCGGGCCTGTGATGGTGGCGCCTGTGATCATGGCCTTTGGCAATAAAGAACAACAAGAGCGTTTCCTGCCCGGCATCGCCAGCGGCGAGGTGTGGTGGAGCCAGGGTTACAGCGAGCCGGGTTCGGGTTCCGACCTGGCGTCCGTCAAATGCCGCGCCGAGCGCCAGGGCAACACCTACCTGGTCAACGGCCAAAAAACCTGGACCACCCTGGGCCAGTACGGCGAATGGATCTTCTGCCTGGTGCGCACCAGCCTTGAGGGCAAGCCACAAACCGGCATCAGCTTCCTGCTGATCGACATGAAATCGCCCGGTGTCACGGTGCGCCCCATCAAGCTGCTGGACGGCGAGTGTGAGGTGAACGAGGTCTTCTTCGACAACGTGGTCGTGCCGGCCGAAAACCTGATTGGCGAAGAGAACAAGGGCTGGACCTACGCCAAACACCTGCTGAGCCACGAGCGCACCAACATCGCCGACGTCAACCGCGCCAAACGCGAGCTGGAGCGCTTGAAGCGCATCGCGAAGACCGAGGGTGTGTGGGACGACACGCGTTTCCGCGACGAGATCGCCAAGCTCGAAGTGGACGTGGTGGCGCTCGAAATGCTGGTGTTGCGCGTGCTCTCGGCTGAGAAGTCGGGCAAAAACTCGCTGGACATCGCGGGCCTGCTCAAAATCAAGGGCAGCGAAATCCAGCAGCGCTACAGCGAACTCATGATGCTGGCCGCCGGCCCCTACAGCCTGCCCTTCATCGAGGAAGCCATGGAAGCCGGCTGGCAGGGCGACTTCCCTGGTGGCAGCTGGGCCAACGCGCCGCTGGCGTCCACCTACTTCAACATGCGCAAGACCACCATCTACGGTGGTTCGAACGAAGTGCAACGCAACATCGTTGCTCAAACCGTTTTGGGCTGATCAGGAGACACCACATGGATTTCGATTTTTCCGACGATCAGCAACAACTGCGCGACGCCGTCGCCAAGTGGGTGGAAAAAGGCTACGGCTTCGAACGCCGCCGGGCCATCACCGCTGCCGGCGGCTTCTCGCGCGAGGCCTACAACGAGCTGGCCGAGCTGGGCCTGGCCGGGCTCTACGTGTCCGAAGACGACGGCGGCTTGAACATGGGCCCGGTGGAAGCCATGGTGGTCATGGAGCAACTGGGCCGGGGCATGGTGCTGGAGCCTTTGGCGCAAACGCTGGTGTGCAGCGGTGTCATCAGTGCCTATGGCAATGCCGATGTGAAAGCCGCTTGGTTGCCCGGCATCGCCAGCGGTGAAAAACTGGTCGTGCTGGCCCACCAGGAGCGCCGGGCCCGTTACCGCAGCGATGTCTGCGACACCGTCGCCAAGGTCGCTGGCGCTGGCTGGACGCTCAGTGGCACCAAAAACGTGGTGCCCGCTGGTGATCAGGCCGACGCCTTTGTGGTGCCGGCCATGGCGAACGGCCAACTGTCACTGTTTGTGGTGGAGCGCGCTGCGGCGGGTGTGGCCACGCGTGGCTACCTCACGCAGGATGGTGGCCGCGCCGCCGATGTGACGCTGGCCAACAGCCCGGCCACGCTCATCACCACCGACGGCCAGACCGCCTTGGAGCACAGCATCGACATCGGCATCGCCGCCTTGTGCGCTGAAGCCGTGGGCGTGATGGACCAGACCCTCGCCATCACCGTCGACTACATGAACACGCGCAAGCAGTTCGGTGTGGCCATTGCCACCTTCCAGGCCCTGCGCCACCGCGTGGCCGACATGAAGATGCAGCTCGAACTGGCCCGCTCCATGAGCTACTACGCCAGCCTCAAGCTCAACGCCCCGGCCGACGAGCGCCGCCGCGCCATGGCGCGCGCCAAGTACCAGTTGGGCACCAGCATGCGTTTTGTGGGGCAGCAGGCGGTGCAGCTGCACGGCGGCATCGGCGTGACCGACGAGTACATCGTCAGCCACTGCTTCAAGAAGTTGACCCAGCTCGAAATCACCTGGGGCGACACGCTGCACCAGCTGGGTGAGGTGTCGGCTCGGATGCAGGACACGGCGGGGGTGTTTGCCTGACCACAGGCGACGCCACCAACAACAAGGGGCGCCATGGCGCCCCTTGTGTTTTTCGGCAATCGCTCAGAGCGAAGCAAACACCTCTTTGGCCGCCGCCACCGTCTCGGCCACATCCGCCTCGGTGTGGGCCGCGCTGACGAAGCCGGCTTCGTACAGCGCGGGCGCGAAGTAGACGCCGCGGTTCAGCATGCCATGGAAGAAGCGGTTGAAGCGCGGGCCGTCGGTTTTCATCACGGCGGCGTAGTTCTGCGGCAGGTGGTCGAGCAGGAAGAAGCCGAACATGCCGCCCTGGCTGTCGCCACGGAAGGGCACGCCGGCCTCGTTGGCGGCGGCAGCAAGGCCGGCCACCAGCGACTGGGTGCGGGCCGACAGGGCTTCGAAGAAGCCGGGCTTGCGGATTTCCCTGAGGGTGGCCAGGCCACAGGCGGTGGCGACCGGGTTGCCGCTCAGGGTGCCGGCCTGGTAGACGCCGCCCAGCGGTGCCAGGTGTTCCATCACCGCGCGCTTGGCGCCGAAGGCGGCCAGTGGCATGCCTCCGCCGATCACCTTGCCCATCACGGTCATGTCGGGCTCGAAGCCAGGAATTAACTGCGCGTAGACGCTTTGCGCGCTGCCGAGCGCGACGCGGAAGCCGGTCATCACTTCGTCAAACGCCAGCAGGGCGCCGTGTTGGGTGCACAGCTCGCGGCAGCGCTTCATGAAAGGCACGCTGGCGCGCACAAAGTTCATGTTGCCGGCGATGGGTTCGATCATCAGGCAGGCGATGTCGGCACCGTGTTGGGCGAAGGCGGCTTCCAGCTGCTCGACGTTGTTGTATTCGAGCACCAAGGTGTGCTGCACCACCTCGGGCGGCACACCGGCGCTGGTGGGGTTGCCGAAGGTGGCCAGGCCCGAACCGGCCTTGACCAGCAGGGCATCGGCGTGGCCGTGGTAGCAGCCTTCGAACTTGATGATGGTCTTGCGGCCGGTGGCGCCGCGCGCCAGGCGGATGGTGCTCATGCCGGCTTCGGTACCGGAGCTGACCAGCCGCACCATGTCGATGCTGGGCACCAGTTCGAGGATGGCCTCGGCCAGCTCCACCTCGCGTTCGGTTGGGGCGCCAAAGCTGAAGCCATCCAGTGCGGCTTTCTGCACCGCTTCGAGCACGGCGGGGTGGCCGTGGCCCAGGATCATGGGGCCCCAGGAGCCGATGTAGTCGATGTGTTTTTTGCCGTTGGCGTCCCAAAAATAGGCGCCTTGCGCACGTTGCACGAAGCGCGGCGTGCCACCCACGGCGCGGAAGGCGCGCACGGGCGAGTTGACGCCACCGGGGATGACTTTCTGGGCGCGTTCGAAAAGCTGTTGGTTGTGGTCCATGGTGGGGGAGGGTGGTTCAGTGTTTGGTGTCGCCAACCGGAAAATCGTCGGTGGCTGCGCCGCCGTCTTCGGCGTCTTCCTCGCTCTCGTCGCCGTCGTGCGCCCAGAAGAGGCGGTCGGGCATGGCGTGGCCCATGCCGGGCTGGAAGCCCGCGTCCAGGCATTGGTCGAGGTAGGTCAGGGCCTCGCCACAGGCGGTCTGCAGGTCGGCACCCACGGCAATCAGGGCGGCAAGCGCAGCCGACAAGGTGTCGCCCGCGCCGGTGAAGGTGGCCTCGAAGCGTTCGTAGCGTGCGGTGGCCAACACCGTTTCGGGTGTGGCCAGGTGGCTTTCCAGGTACTGGTCGGCGGCGTTGATGCCGGTCACCAGGGTGTACGGCACCCCGTGTTCGGCCGCGGCGCGCGCCACATCGCGTGGGCCGGGGGCTTTGTCGTCGGCCCAGTCGGGCAGCAGCCAGCGGCACAGGGTGCTGTGGTTGCCCACCAGCACGGTGGTCTGGGGCAGCAGCAGCTCGGCGAAGGCGTCGAGGTAGTTCTCCATGTCCACCTCGTTCCACCAGGCCAGGCTGGGCATGTAGGCCACCAGCGGCAGGTCGGGGTAGTCGGAGGCGATTTCGGCGATGGCGCTGAGGTTTTCGGGCGAACCCACGAAGCCGACCTTGATCGCCTGCACGGCCATGTCTTCCAGTGCGCAGCGGGCCTGGTCGTCCACCGCCTCCTCATCGAAGGCGATGTGGCCGTGGATGTCGCTGCTGTCGCGCACATAAGCGCCGGTGACCACCGGCAACACATGGGCCGAGGCGCTGGACATGGCGGCCACGTCGGCGCCCAGGCCACCGGCACCGCTGGGGTCGTTGGCGTTGAAGGCCATCACACAGGGCAGCGAGACGGACTCGCCCGAACTGGACGTGGCGTTGGTATCAAGGGGGGAGGGCATTCGGAAGACGCTGGGCGTGGTGAGTGGGACGGTCTGGCGATGCCGGCCGTGCCCACGGGCGCTGCCTGGGGGCTGGCTACAATGAAACCATTCTAAGACAATGATTTTTCCTGCATCATGACCGAACCCCAGACTTGGATGTGCCTGATTTGTGGCTGGATTTACGACGAGGCCGCAGGCGCGCCCGACCATGGCATCGCTGCCGGCACCAAGTGGGCCGACGTGCCCATGAACTGGACCTGCCCGGAATGCGGCGCCCGCAAGGAAGATTTCGAGATGGTGGCGATCTGATGCCCACCCCCGCGCCCGACGCCGTCTGAGCGAATTCAAGACCGGAAGCAGTTGTTCATGACCGACATCACTTCTTCTGGACTCAAGGTGCTGGTGGTCGATGACAGCCAGACCATCCGGCGCAGCGCGGAGATGTTTCTCAAGCAGGGCGGCCACCGTGTGGTGCTGGCCGAGGACGGCTTCGATGCCTTGTCCAAGATCAACGACTTCCAGCCCGACCTTGTTTTCTGCGACATCCTGATGCCGCGCCTGGACGGCTACCAGACCTGCGCCATCATCAAACGCAACGGGCGGTTTGCACGCATTCCCGTGGTCATGTTGTCCTCGCGCGATGGCGTGTTCGACAAGGCGCGTGGGCGCATGGTGGGGGCCGAAGAGCACCTCACCAAACCCTTTACCCGAGACCAGTTGCTGCAGGCAGTGGCCGCACACGCGGCCTTGGCCACACAAGAGACAGGAGCCCATTGATGGCGGTCCATGACATCCTGGTGGTGGACGATTCCCGAACCGAGCTGATGTACCTGCGCGACCTGTTGGCGCGCCACGGTTTTTCCGTGCGCACCGCCGAGAGCGCCGACGAGGCCTACCGCCAGATGGGCGAGGCTTTGCCCGATCTGATCCTGCTGGACGTGGTCATGCCCGGGCAGAACGGTTTCCAGCTGACCCGCCACCTGAGCCGCCACCCGCAGTACGGCAAGGTGCCCGTGTTCCTGTGCACCAGCAAGAGCCAGGAGACCGACCGCGTCTGGGGCCTGCGCCAGGGCGCGCGCGACTACATCACCAAACCGGTCAACGCCGATCTGCTGCTGGCCAAGATCGCCGCGGTCGATCAATCGGGGGCCAGCCTCTGATGCTGTGACAGCGCACCCATGACGACCCAGGAGACACCCCCAACCCCACCCGCCGGCCGCACCGCCGCCCACTGGCTGGGTGTGGCCTGTGGTGGCCACCGTTTCTTGGTGCCGTTGGCGCAGTCGGGTGAAATTGCCGGGCCCTCCGCCGTGCAGCCGTTGCCCCATGCCAAGGCCTGGGTGCGGGGCGTCACCACCCTGCGTGGCGAGCTGTACACCGTGGTCGATCTTCTGGCGTGGCTGGGTTGGCCGGCGCTGGCGGACGACACACCCGGCCAGGCCCGTTTTGTGAGTGGCAGCGGTCTGCTGGGTATCAACGTGTTGTGGCCGGTGGATCAGCTGCTGGGCTTGCGCAGCGCCGACAGCTTTCGCCCCGCGCCCGAGCCCGTGCCCTCGCCCGTTGTGCGCCAGGTGCTGGCCGACGCGCAGGACAACGTCTGGTACGACCTGGACCTGCTGGCCTTGTGCGAGCGGGCCGATTTTCTTGACATCCACCAGCGCCCGGCCAGCACCGGGAGCCCCTGAGCACCATGGCGTTGATGAGCACATTGCGAGGCCTCTTCGGCCGCCGGGACCCGCTGGACGACGTTCCGCTGAACGCGCCCAGCGCGTCGGAAATCATGGACCCCGCGTCGGGTCTGAGCTCGTCCACCTTCGGCTCCGATTCCATCCTCTCGGTGCCCGCTCACGGCGCGCAGGGCGCAGGCCCGGCCACCCGCCCGGCGGCGCTGGAGCAGGCAATGGACGACCGCGTGGCCCTGCCTTTGTTGGGCAGCCGCAGCGCTGACAGCCACCAACGCTTGCTGGTGGGCGGCTTGACCACCCTGCTCGTGTTGACCGGCGTGTTGGTGGCCTACCAGTGGTACCGCAACACATCGGCGGCGCCTGGGCCGGCCGCGCCAGCCCAGGCCGCTTTGCTGGGGGCGCAGCAAGTGGTGCGGCTGAGCACAGCGGCGGTGTCGGGTGAGCGGGCGGCTTTTGATGCCTTGAAACAAGCCGATCAGGGCTTGCGGCGCGACCTGCAGATGCTGGCCGAGGTGGACAGCAGCCTGGCCGCATCCGCCCAAGCCCTGGAGGGCACGGTGGGTGTGGTGCTGGCTCAGCAAAACGCCTTGTTGCGTCTGCCCGATCAACTGGCCCAGGTGCGCCAGCTCAGCGCGGCGCAGGTGGACGTGGCAGATGGCCTGCTGGCCCAGCTGCTCCAGAACGGCGCGTCCACCAACGACGTGGCTGCCGCTGCCCAGCTCGCCCGCCTGCTGCACCGCGTGCGGCTGGCGGCGGTCACCTTTGCCACACCCGCTGGGGCTTCTGCGCCTGCGCTGGTGGCCTTGGGGCAAGACGTGAACGACATGCTGGAGCGCATCGAGGTGCTCGCTGCCAGCGCGCGCCGCAGTCCGCCGCGCGACCTGCGCCAGCGCGACTTGCTGGAGCAGTTGCAGCGCAACCACCCGGCGTTGCTGAACGCCACCAACGCCTTGCTGACGACCTTGCAGGACGTGGGACCACCGCGTGAGGCGCAGCGCCAGTTGCAGCGCGACGTTGAGCCCCTGTTGCAGCGCCTGCAGGGGTTGTCCGGGCGCGGCGCCGACAGCGACACAGGTGCGGGTGTGGCCTTGTTTGCGGCGGCGGCCACGGCGGTGCTGGCCTTGTTGTGCATCTGGGGCCTGGTGCAACTGCAGTTGCGCACCAGCCAGCGCCGCCAGGGCGCGGCTGAAAAGCTGCAAAGCCTGGCCACCGCGCAGGAGCGCGATGCACGGCGCATCAACGACGCCACCCAGGCCGCCATCCTGCGCTTGATGAACGAGCTGCAGGACGTGGCCGACGGCGACCTGACCAAACAGGCCACGGTGAGCGAAGACATCACCGGCGCCATCGCCGACTCCATCAACTACACGGTGGAGGAGCTGCGCAACCTGGTGGGCCAGGTGCAGACCAGTGCCGAGCGTGTGGCCCAGACCACCGCCACGGTGGAGAACACCTCCATCGAACTGCTGGCCACCTCCACCGAGCAGTTGCGCGAGATCCGTGAAACCGGCCAGTCGGTGCTGGATATGGCGCAGCGCATCCAGCAGGTGTCGGTGCAGGCACAAACCTCGTCCGACGTGGCGCGCCAATCGGCCCAGGCGGCTGAGTCGGGCCTGCAGGCAGTGCAGGCCAGCATGGGCGGCATGAACCACATCCGCGACCAGATCCAGGACACCGCCAAACGCATCAAGCGCCTGGGCGAGTCGTCGCAGGAAATTGGCGAGATCACCGAGCTGATCTCCAGCATCACCGAACAGACCAATGTGTTGGCCCTGAACGCCGCCATCCAGGCCGCTTCCGCCGGCGAGGCCGGCCGGGGCTTCTCGGTGGTGGCGGAAGAGGTGCAGCGCCTGGCCGAACGCTCGGCCAACGCCACCCGCCAGATCGCCGACCTGGTGAAAGCCATCCAGACCGATACGCAAGACGCCGTGTTGGCCATGGAGTCGTCCACCCAAGGGGTGGTCGAGGGTGCGCGTCTGTCGGACAACGCCGGCGCGGCCCTGGCCGAGATCGACCGCTACTCGCGCCAGGTGGCCGAGCTGGTGGGCCAGATCGCGCTCTCCACCTCTCGCGAGGCCGAGCTGGCCAGCGGCACGGCCGAGAACATTCAGCACATCTTTGCCGTGACCGAGCAGACCGGCGAGGGCACCAAGTCCACCGTGCAGCAGGTGCGTGAGCTCACCCGGATTGCAGATGAATTGCGCCAGTCGGTGTCGCGCTTCCGGATTGCCTGATGGACAGCCCCCACGCTCCACCGCTGCGCGGGTCGTTGCCCCCCGAGGGGGCTGATCCGTCTTGGGGCGGCCCGGCGACGGATCGTTCGGAGGCGGACGACCTCAGCCCTCTGGCCTGGGTGCACGAAGAGGTGTTGCGCAGCCTGACCGATGCGGTCGCGGCGCTGCAGCGCTTTGCGCAAGCCCACCAACTGGCGCGCCAGACCGATTTGTCCAGCGTGGACGACGCCGACCTGCGCATGGCCCGCCAGCAATTGCACCAGGCCGTGGGCGCGCTGGAGATGGTGGGCATGGTCGCCGCCGCCCAGGTGCTGCGCGCGCTGGAGGCTGCGGTGCAGCGCTTTGTGCAAAAGCCCGATGCCTGTGACGACGCGGCGCTGGTGACGCTGGCGCGTGTGAGCGCCGCCCTGAGCGACTACCTGCAGCGGCGCGTGCGTCAGCGTCAGGTGTCCGACCTGCACCTGTTCCCGGCCTACCGCGACGCGCAAACCCTGGCCGGCGCCGACCGCATCCACCCGGCCGACCTGTGGGCTTTCGAGCACCATGGTGTGTTGCTGGCCGGCAGCCTGCCACCCGATGGGGCGGCCCCTGCCTACGGCGCCACCTTGCGCGCCCAGCTGGACCGCCATATCCTGCCCGTGGTCAAGTCGCTCGACACCACGGCCGCAGGCGCATTGGCTGGCTTGTGCAACGCGCTCTCTGCCGCCGTGCCCCCAGGGCAGAGCGATGTGCCCGACACCGTGGCCACGTTCTGGCGCGTCGCGGCCGGCTATTTTGACGCCGTGGCCCAGAGCGGCTTGCCGCCCGACGTTCACACCAAACGCGCGGCCTCGCGCGTGTTGCTCCAATACGCCGCGTTGGCTCAGGGCCGTTGTGACCTCTCCGACCAGCTGGTGCACGACCTGTTGTTTTTGTGCGCCCAGGCCCAGCCGACCGACCCCGCGCAAGCCCCACATTGGCAGGCTGTGCGGTCTGCCTTTGGCCTGACCGACCACACGCCGGTGGACGTGGAGCAAGCCCGCCTGGGGCAACTCGATCCCGAGCTGCTGGCCGAAGCGCAAGCGGTGCTCAAACGCTGCAGCGAGCGCTGGGCCCAGGCCAGCGACGACGGGCCCTTGGCCGCGACCGCCTGGGCCGACCTGCCCGAGGCCATGCGGGCCTTGAACCACAGCGTCAGCCGCGTGTGCCCACCTGCCGCGCCCTTGGCGCAGGCCTTTGCCGACGCCATGGACCACCTCGGCGGGCAAGCCGACCGGCTGGGCCCGCAACTGGCGCTTGAGGTCGCCACCGGTCTGCTGTTTCTCGATGCGACGTTGCAGGACTTCGACCCGCTGGACGACCGCCTGGGCGAGCGTGCCGCCCAGCTGGCGCGGCGCGTGACGGCGGCGGCCATGGGCGAGGCCTTGCCCGACCTCGCGCCCTGGATGGAGCAGCTCTACCGCCAATGGAGCGAGCGCCAGACCCTGGGCAGCGTCGTGGAGGAGGTGCGCCGCACCCTGACCGAGGCGGAAGCCCAGCTCGACCGTCTGGCGCGCGACCCCACTCAACGCCAAGGTCTCGATGCCTTGCCCGTGCGTTTCGCGCAAATGCAGGGCGTGTTGTCGGTGCTGGGCCTGCAGGATGCCGCGCGCACCGCGCAGGCCATGGAGGCCACCGCCAGTGACCTGCTGGCCGGGCGTGCCGATCTGGGTTCGCCCGCTTGGCGCAGCCTGGTGCACAACCTGGGCGCCTTGGGTTTTTTGGTTGACGTGCTGGGCTTGCACGCGGCATCGGCCCAGCGGGGCTTTCGTTTTGATGCCGAGGCGGGCGAACTGCGCCCGCTGGTGGCAGTGGGTGGCCGTGCGTCGGCGGCGGTGGCCGAAACCGCCCCGGTTGTGGTTGAGCCATTGGCGGTTGCATCAGCAGAGGCGGCGCCGGACGACGAAGAGGCCGAGCTGCTGGCCATCTTCATCGACGAAGCGCGCGAGGTGCTGGCCAGTGGCCAGCAGTCGGTGCTGACGTTGGCGCGCGAAAGCACGCAGCTGGGGGCCATGACCACCTTGCGCCGTGCCTTCCACACGCTCAAGGGCAGTGCCCGCATGGTGGGCTTGTCCGACTTTGGCGAGGCCGCCTGGGCCATGGAGCAGGTGCTCAACGCCCGTTTGGCTGAGCAGGCGCCAGCCGATGCGCCCCTGCTGGACCTGGCCCGCGAGGCGCTGGCCGCCATGGCCGAGTGGGTCGATGCCCTGGCGCAGGGCGAGGCCACGGCTTGGACCGTCGAGGCCTTTCAGCGCAGCGGCCAGGCCCTGCGCGATCAAGGGGTGTACCTGCCCCTGGCTGCGGCCGCACCTGCGCCCGAGCCCGGTCTGGTGCCGGTGCCCGAGCCAGTGCCCGAACCCGAACCCGAACCCGAACCCGAACCGGCTTTCGAAGCCTTCGACGAGCAGGTCAAGGTCATCGGCCCGCTGCGCATCGGCCTCAACCTGTTCAATGTGTACCTCAACGAGGCCGATGAATGGTCGCGTTGCCTGTGCAACGCGTTGGCCGAATGGGCCTTGGGGCCAGAGCGTTTGCCGCCCGACACCACCGTCGCCTGGGCCCACTCTTTGGCGGGCAGCTCCTTCACCGTCGGCTTTGAGCGGCTGGGTGAAGCCGCGCGCACGTTGGAGCACGCCATCGAACGCCTGCGGCAGGTGCCTGTCCCAGCGGGCCGGCGCCTGAGCGACGAAGCGCGCCAGTTGCCCGTGGCGGTGGCCGAGTCCCTGCGCCACCTGCTGCACCAGTTTGCGGCCGGTTTCCTCAAAGAGCCCGACGGCCCCACGCTGGAGCGCCTGAGCCGTTGGCCCGAAACCGGCGACTGGGTGGCCTTGCTGGTGCCTCAGCCCGCGCCTGCGCCCGCCCCGGTGTTATCACCTGAGCCCGCACCGACGGACAGCCCCTCGGCCGACATCCCTGACGCCGACCTCTTTCACGTGTTCGAAGAAGAGGCGGCCGACCTGCTGCCGCGCTTGGGCGGCGCCCTGCGCCAGTGGGTGGCCCGGCCCGACAACAGCAGCGCACGCGCCGAGGTCTTGCGCAACCTGCACACCCTCAAGGGCAGCGCGCGGCTGGCCGGGGCCATGGGCCTGGGCGACATGGCGCACCAGATGGAAAGCGCTGCCGAAGCGGTGGTGCCCGGCGCTGGCGAGGCCGATGCCTTGCGCGATTTGCAGGCGCGTTTTGATGCCTTGAGCCTGCGGCTGGACAGCTTGCGCACCGGGGCTCCCGAAGCCGATGCGAGTGCTCCTGACGCGCCGGAACCCACCACCGAGCCGGTGCCGCTCACATCGCCGGAGGCACCGGTGCCCGAGGCGGAGCCGGCCAATGCCCATGGTGTGCTGGCGCCGCGTGTGCCCACGCCGCGCGTGAGCAGTGCCGCCGCCAGCACGGTGCGCGTGCGCCCCGATCTGCTCGACCGGCTCATGAACCAGGTGGGCGACGTGATGCTCACCCGCTCGCGCATGGAAGACGAGTTGCACACGCTGCGCGCCTCGCTGCAAGACCTCACCGGCAACCTGGCCCGCTTGCGCCAGCAACTGCGCGATCTGGAGCTGCAGACCGAGTCGCAACTGCAGTCGCGCCAGGCCCACCAGTTGCAGGCCGGCCGCGCGGTCGATGCGTCTTTCGACCCGTTGGAGTTTGACCGCTACACCCGCGTGCAGGAGCTGACCCGCATCATGGCCGAGTCGGTCAACGACGTGGCCACGGTGCAGCGCAACCTGCAACGTGCGGTGGACGTGACCGAAGATGGCCTGGTGGCCCAGGGCCGCCAGAGCCGCGAGCTGCAACGCGATCTGTTGCGCACCCGCATGGTGGACTTCGACACCGTGGCCGAACGCCTGCATCGCGTGGTGCGCCAGGCCGCGCAGGAAAGCGGCAAACAGGCGCGGCTGGTGGTGAGCGGCGCACAGATTGAAATGGACCGCAGCGTGCTCGATCGCATGGTGCCGGCCTTCGAACACCTGCTGCGCAACGCCGTGGTGCACGGCATTGAAACGCCGGCACAGCGTGTGGCTGCCGGCAAGCCCGCAGAGGGGCAGATCGATGTCGCCCTGAGCCAGGAAGGCAACGACGTGGCGCTGGTGTTCTGCGACGACGGTGCCGGCCTGGATTTGCAACGGGTGCGCGACAAGGCCGTGGCCTTGGGCCGCCTACCCGAAGGTGCGCCGATGGACAACGCCATGTTGACCCAGTTGGTGTTTGAGGCGGGGCTGAGCACCGTGGCCGAAGTGTCGGAGCTGGCCGGGCGGGGCATTGGCCTGGACGTGGTGCGCAACGAGGTCTTGTCGCTGGGCGGCCGCATCGAGGTGGCCACCGAGGCCGGGCGCGGCGCGCGCTTCACCCTCGTGTTGCCGCTGACCACCGCCGTCACCCAGGTGTTGCTCTTGCGCGCGGGCGATTTCACCTTTGGTGTGCCCGCTGCCTTGGTGGAGCAGGTGCATCGCGTGGATGCCGCCATCGTGCGCGCATCGGGTCCGGTGGGTGAGCTCGCGCCACAAGGCACCGCCTTGCCGTTGTACTGGGCCGGTGCCTTGCTGGAGCAGTCGGTGGGCAGCCGCGAGTCGGGCAAGCTCGCGCCGGTGTTGCAGCTGCGCAGCGCCACCCAGCGTGTGCTGTTGCACGTGGACGAGGTGCTGGGCAACCAGGAGGTGGTGGTCAAACACCTGGGGCCTCAGCTGTCGCGTCTTCCCGGCGTGGCCGGCATGACGGTGTTGGCCTCAGGCGCGGTGGCGCTGATTTACAACCCCGTGGCGCTGGCCGCCGTCTACGGCGCCAGCACGCAGGCGTGGCTGCGCCAGGCCGGCGAACGCGCGGCCCGCCAGCCGGCGCCCACGACACCCCTGGTGCTGGTGGTGGACGATTCCATCACCGTGCGCCGCGTCACCCAGCGCCTGCTGCAGCGCGAGGGTTACCGCGTGGCGCTGGCCATCGATGGCGCACAGGCACTGGAACGATTGCGCGAAGAACTTCCGGTGGTGGTGCTCAGCGACATTGAAATGCCCGGCATGGACGGCTTTGAACTGGTGCAGCAGATGCGCGCAGATCCCGAGCTCAAGCGCCTGCCGGTGATCATGATCACCTCGCGCATCGCCGACAAACACCGCGAGCATGCTCGACAGCTGGGGGTGGACCACTACCTGGGCAAGCCGTACGCCGAGGACACCTTGTTGGCCCTGGTGGCTGGGTATTCGCGCCTGGGTGTGCCGCACTGAAATGGCAGCAGCAATCGTCTGCGGCACCGACCCTGGCACCTCATACCCCAGCGCTCACTGCCTTTCAAGGTGTGGAAGCCCTGTTGGTCGCCAGCGACCAGGCCCTGTACAAGGCCAAACACCAGGGGCGTAACTGGGTGGTGCTCGCTTGAAGTTGCGCCTTCAGCCCGCTGTGGGTGTGGCCAGGGGCGGCTCGCGGTAGATCAACACCTTGAGGGCACGCTCGGGGTCGGTGTCGGCGAACGCCGCCGGGTTGGGCAGGCGTTGTTCGAAGGTCAGCCCGGGCGCGTGGTCACGCACCAGACCATGCAAAAAATCGCTGCCCAGTTCGGGCGCGTTCAAACACAACATGGCGCGGCCGTCGGGGGCCAGCAGATCGGGCAGGCGACGCAGCAGGCGAGCGTAGTCCTTGGTCGCCACGAAGCTGCCCTTCTGGTAGCTGGGCGGGTCTACCACCACGATGTCGTAGGGGCCGCCGCGCGTGAGCTTGCCCCAGCTTTTGAAGATGTCATGGGGCAGAAAACGGGCACGGCCGGTCAGGCCGTTGAGCGCGTGGTTCTGTTGCCCGGTGGCCAGCGCGCCCGAGGCCATGTCCACATTGAGCACGCTGCGCGCGCCGCCTTGCAGCGCCGCCACCGAAAACGCGCAGGTGTAGGCGAACAGGTTGAGCACTTTGGCGCCCTGCGCATGCCCGCGCAGCCAGCGCCGGCCCTCGGCCATGTCCAGAAAGAGCCCGTGGTTCTGGCCGCGCAGCAGGTGCACCCGGTAGCGCACGCCGGCTTCGCTCACCTCATGCGGTTCGGGCACGGCGCCACACAGCAGCCGGGTTTCGCTGTGGTTGGGCTGGCGCAACTGCAGCACCAGATTCAGCGGCTCGCCCGGCGCAATGGCCTGCCAGCGCGCGGCCAGTGCCGCCTGCAGCGTCGCAAGGGTTGGCTCGTCGGTGTCGCCAAAACAGGTGAGCAGCCAGACTGGCGGGTAGGCGTCCAGTGTCCAGCGTTCGCAGCCGGGATGTTGGCCGCCCCGGCCGTGGAACACGCGCTGGGCATCGGTGGGGCGCGTCAACTGCGCCATGGTGTCGAGCAGGGCTTGCATCAGCGTGTGGGCAGGGGAGGCAGTCCGTGGCGGCGGCGCGCCTGTTCGCAGGCGGCACTGCCTTCTTCAAACTCGCGACAGGGGTTGGGCCGCCACTCGTAGATGCCGCAACCCACCTTTTCGCCGATACGGCCCGAGAGCGCCGCGCAGCGCGGGCGAGCGTGGTCGGTGCCACGCATGCGCCGCAGGCTGTCGGTCACGGGCACACACAGGCCGGTCGGCACGTTGCCGCCTTCTTCTTCGGATTCGTACACCGAAAAATCGACGCGGAAGCTGGCGCAGCAGGCGCCGCAGGATTGGCAGGTGTTCAAGGCAAGGTTGGTGTGAAAAGAAAGGGTGGGCGTCTCATAGCTGCGGATGGTGACACACGGCTTCGATGTTGTTGCCATCTGGATCGATGACAAAAGCGCCGTAGTAGTCGGGGTGGTAGTGTGCGCGCAGGCCGGGAGGGCCGTTGTCTCGGCCGCCTGCGATCAGCGCGGCGCGGTGAAAAGCATCCACCGCCTCACGGGTCGAAGCCGTCCAGCAGAGGTGGCAACCGGTGCTGACCGGATGGCCTTGGTGTGGAGAAGGTCCGTCCACGAACCAGGTGTCCGTTTTGGTTTGCCCCGTCAGTGGATCGTCGTATCCCAGACCCAGCACGTTGCCTCCGTGGTGGCCTTCGTACGTCACCCGGTAGCCGAGTGGTGCGAGGGTGGCTGTGTAAAAAGCCTTGGTGCGTGCGATGTCGGCAACGCGGAATGTCATGTGGTCGATCATGGTGTCTCCCTGGTTGTTGGCGTGAGCTTCCAAGATATTACGGTGCTGTTTCAGCCAAGCTTTTGATGCGACCCAGCAGCCTGCGGCGGATCAGACCACTCACTGGGCGAATCAAATACCAGTAGGGTGCAAATCGGCGTCGACTGGTTTCGTCTGGGCACAACACCCGCGTTCGGGTCAGCAGCAAACAAGCCCCCTCTGCTGGCTCCAGCCGGACATCCAGAACGAGTTTGGGAACGGTCTGAAGCTGCGAGAAGGCGTCCGCATCTGCGAACTTCACGAGCCCGTAGTCCATGCGCCAGAACTGGCCTGCCAGCCCAAAGACGACTTCCCGCCCTGGCGTGTGACCCAAGCGGGTGAAGCTGTCGTAACCAAATGGTCGGACAGGCAGTTGTTGCCCACCCCAACCCAGTTGCTGGAGCCATCGGCCCGGCAGTTCCCGCAGCGCGATGGCGGACTCGATCACCGGGTCTGGGGCTCTGAGCGCTGGCTCGATGGCGTCAAAAAGCCTGTGTGCTTCGACTCCCTTGACCCACACCCCATGCTGCTCCTGGAACTGCCACTGGGGCAGGTGCCGGTCGATCAGTTGCATGGACGCATTCCAGCCAAACCGTTGCTCGAGGGGCTCACGAAGGCATCTCGTGAACGTAGACGATGGCACCCTGGTGGGTCGCCACCTGATCGTACAAGCGGCGAGCGGTGACGTTGTGGTCGAAGGTTGTCCAGTAGACCCGGGAGCAGCCCTTGGCACGTGCCTCGTCATAGACCCGCTGGATCAAGTGACGGCCAACACCTTGACCGCGAACCGCCTCAGACGTGAACAGATCTTGGAGGTAGCACACGTCATTGAGCCTGCTGGTGCTGGGGTGGTAGACGATGTGTACCAGGCCAACCAGTTGTTGACCCAGGACGGCTACGAAGGCCTTGACCGGATCGGACTCGACAAAAAAACGGTGCCAGGTTTGTTCCGTGATGACCTCGTCTAGTGCAGTCGCGCCTTGCCGACCGTAGAACGCGTTGTAGCCATCCCAAAGTGTTTGCCATTGGTCGCGGTCGTCTGGCTCTATGGGGCGAACGCGCAGCGCGGCTGTGCTCAAGCCAGCCGCCCCAGCAGCAGGTACTCCATCAACGCTTTCTGCGCGTGCATGCGGTTCTCGGCCTCGTCCCAGACCACGCTTTGTGGGCCGTCGATGACTTCGGCTGCCACCTCTTCGCCCCGATGAGCGGGCAGGCAATGCATGAAGAGGGCGTCGGGCTGGGCCACGGCCATCATGGCCTCGTCCACGCACCACTGCGCAAACGCCGCACGGCGCACTTCGTTCTCCGCTTCAAAGCCCATGCTGGTCCAGACGTCGGTGGTCACCAGGTCGGCGCCACGGCAGGCCTCGCGCGGGTCGGCGAAGACTTTGTAGCAGGCTGGGTTGCTGATGCCGGCCAGCGCGGCGTTGACCTCGTAGCCGCTGGGCGTGCTCACATGCACGGTGAAGCCCAGCAGCTCGGCCGCCTGCAGCCAGGTGTTGGCCATGTTGTTGCCGTCGCCCACCCAGGCCACCACCTTGCCCTTGATCGCGTCCAGGGGGTTGCCGCTGGTGGCGGGCCGGTGTTCGACCAGGGTGAACAGGTCGGCAAGGATCTGGCAGGGGTGGAACTCGTTGGTCAGGCCGTTGATGACCGGCACGCGCGAATGGGCCGCGAAGCGCTCGATCTTGGTCTGCTCGAAGGTGCGGATCATCACGATGTCGACCATGCGGCTGATGACCTTGGCACTGTCCTCAATCGGCTCGGCGCGGCCCAGCTGGCTGTCGCCGGTGGTCAGGTGGACCACGCTGCCACCGAGCTGGTACATGCCGGCCTCGAAACTGACGCGGGTGCGCGTGCTGGCCTTCTCGAAAATCATGGCCAGGGTGCGGTCGGGGTCGGCGAAGGGGTGGTGCTTCTCGAAGGCCTTGAACTTGGCCTTGATGAAGGCCGCGCGCTGCAGCAGGTAGGCGTACTCGTCGGCCGTGAAGTCCTTGAACTGCAGGTAGTGCTTGATGGGGGTGGCGGTCATGCTTGCGCCTCGCTCAGGAACTGTTTGATCTGCGGCACCAGGATGGCCACGATTTCGTCGGCCTCGGCAGCGCTCAGGATGAGCGGCGGCACCAGGCGGATCACGCTGTCGGCGGTGACCGAGAGCAGCAGGCCGGCGTCGGCGCAGCGCTGCAGCAACACGCCGCAGGGGCGGTCGAGTTCGATGCCCAGCATCAGGCCCTGGCCGCGCACTTCTTTCACGCCCTTGACGTTCATGAGCTGCGTCACCAGCGCGGTCTGCAGGTGGGTACCCACCTTGGCCGCATGGGCCAGCAGGCCGTCTTCTTCCATGATGCGCAGGGTTTCGATGCCGGCGCGCATGGCCAGCGGGTTGCCGCCGAAGGTGGTGCCGTGGTTGCCGGGCTGGAAGATGTTGGCGGCTTTTGCGCTGGTCACCACCGCGCCCACGGGCACGCCCGAGCCCAGGCCCTTGGCCAGGGGCATCACGTCGGGCTGGATGCCGGCCCACTGGTGGGCAAACCATTTGCCGGTGCGGCCAATCCCACACTGCACCTCGTCGATCATCAGCAGCCAGTCGCGGTCATCGCACAACACGCGCAGCTCGCGCATGAAGTCCACCGTCATGGGGTGGATGCCACCTTCACCCTGGATGGCCTCGAAAAACACCGCAGTGATGTTCTTGTTGCCTTCCGTGGCCTTGCGCAGCGCTTCGATGTTGTTGCGAGGCACGCGGACGAAACCTTCCACCAGCGGGCCGAAGCCGGCGTGGATTTTGGGGTTGGCGGTGGCGCTCAGCGTGGCAATGCTGCGGCCGTGGAAGGCGCCTTCGAACACCACCACCTCGGGGCGGGTGATGCCCTTGTCGTGGCCAAACTTGCGCGCCAGCTTGAGCGCGGCCTCGTTGGCTTCCAGGCCAGTCGAGCAGAAGAACACGTTGGCCATGCCCGTCAGCGCCACCAGCTTGGCCGCCAGCAACTCCTGGCCGGGCACGTGGTAGTAGTTGCTGCAGTGGATCATCTGACCGACCTGCTCTTGCAGCGCCTTCACCAGCTTGGGATGGGCGTGGCCCAGGGTGTTGACGGCGATGCCGCCCAGGCCGTCCAGGTAGGCTTTGCCATTCACGTCCCAGACTCGGCAGCCCTTGCCATGCGACATCGCGATCGGGAGTCGACCGTAGGTGTTCATGACGTGGGGCGAGGCGGCTTCGATGTGAGCGGTCATCCGAAAATCTCCGTGGTGGCGTGGCCTGAAAAAACAGTCGGCCCAACGTGGGTGGGCCGTTGAAAGCCGATTTTAGGCCCAGAGTTTGCTTGTGTTCTGTGACGATTCGGCATGGCTGTGATGCCTTCAGTGAGGGCCGCCCAGCCGACAGTTGCCATCCTCAAGTCTTATATAAGATAGAATACTTGCTGCACCGCAACACCCGGCGATCCCGGTACGCTTGCACCTTCTCCATTTTTCTCCAGGGCCGTCACCCATGGTCGCTCCTTCCGCCAAAGAAGTCTTCATTCAGGGGGTCACCCTCAGTGGCAAGACCTTTCGGCCCAGTGACTGGGCCGAGCGGCTGGCGGGTGTCATGAGTTCCTTCCGCCCCGGCGGTGCCCACCCCGGCAGCCACCTCAGCTACTCGCCCTGGTGCATTCCCACCACGTTGGGCGGCGTGAAGTGTGTGGTGGTCCACCGCGATCTGCGCGACGCCGAACCCATGGCCTGGGACTTCTGCATGAACTTCGCGCGCGACAACGAGTTGCAGGTGGTCGAGGCTTGCCTGATGCCGGACGAGCGGCCCCGCTGACCGACCCTTTTTGCATCGGCAGGCAACAAAAAACCGCCCGAAGGCGGTTTTTGCTTTTTCTTTGCTGGCAGCGCACCCGATTCAAACGGCGGGCGGGTTCATCAGAGCCCGGCCCGGGCGGTTGACCTGAGGCAGGTCAGGCGGCTGCGGTGGCCAGGGTCTTGACCTTGGCCGACAGACGGCTCTTGTCGCGAGCGGCCTTGTTCTTGTGGAAGATGCCCTTGTCGGCCACGATGTCCACGACTTGCTGCATCTTGGCAAACAGTTCGGTGGCCTTGGTTTTGTCGCCAGCCAGAACAGCCTTTTCGACGTTCTTGACAGCGGTGCGGTATTTGGAGCGCAGCGAGGTGTTCGCGGCGTTCAGTTTGACGTCCTGGCGGGCGCGTTTGCGGCCAGAGGCCAGGCGGGGGTTTTTCTTTTTGGGTTTGGCGGTTGCCATATGAGTGTCCTTAAGGGTTTGTGGATGTTGCCAGCAAAGCCCTACATTATAGCCTTGGGCCAGAAAACGGCCAAACAACGAGAGGGAGCATCACATGAAGTGGGAAAACAACCGCCAGTCCGACCAGGTCGAAGACCGCCGCAACAACCCCGGTGGCGGTGTGCCCGGCGGGCGGCGCCTGGGCGGCCGGGGCGTGGGCCTGGGCACCGTTGTGATCGCGCTGGTGGCCGGCTGGGCGCTCGGCATCAACCCCCTGACTGTGTTGAGTGTGCTCAGCGGTGGCGACTTGGCGCCTTCCGCCCAGGTGGAAAGCGCCCCCGCTGGCCCTGCCAGCGCGCCCTCGGACGAGATGGGCCGCTTTGTCGCTTCGGTGCTGGGCGGCACCGAGGACGTGTGGGGCCAGATCTTTCAGGCCGGTGGGGCGCAATACGCCAAACCTCGGCTTGTGCTGTTCCGTGGCAGCACACCCACGGCATGTGGCACCGGTCAGGCAGCCATGGGGCCGTTTTACTGCCCAGGTGACCAAAAGGTCTACATCGACCTGAGCTTTTACGACACCTTGAAGCGCCAGTTGGGGGCGCCTGGCGATTTTGCCCAGGCCTATGTGATCGCCCACGAAGTGGGCCACCACGTGCAGAACCTCATGGGCATCACCGGCAAGATGGACCAGATGCGCGGGCGCGTGAGCGAGCGCGAATACAACCAGATGAGCGTGCGGGTGGAATTGCAGGCCGACTGTTTTGCCGGCATCTGGGCCCACCACAACCAGAAGAGCGGCGCCATTCTGGAGCCTGGCGATGTGGAAGAGGCGCTCAACGCGGCCGCTGCCATCGGCGACGACGCATTGCAGCGCAAGTCGCAAGGGCAGGTGGTGCCCGACAGCTTCACCCACGGCACCAGCGAACAACGCCAGCGCTGGTTTCACACCGGCCTCAAGACCGGCAACGTGCAGGCCTGCGACACCTTTGCCAGCCGCACGCTGTGACGCGGGCTTTGCGGCATTTCGGCCTTCTGAAGGCAAAGTGAGACAATACGGGCCGAAATGACACAATCTTTTTCCGAACTGTCTCTCGCGCCCACACTGGCGCGCGCCGTGGCCGAAATGGGCTACGAGAACATGACGCCCATCCAGGCGCAGGCCATTCCTGTGGTGCTGCAGGGGCATGACGTGATGGGCGCTGCCCAGACCGGCACCGGCAAAACCGCCGCTTTCTCGCTGCCGCTGCTGCAGCGCCTGCTCAAGCACGAGAACGCCTCCACCTCGCCCGCGCGCCACCCGGTGCGCGCCCTGGTGCTGCTGCCCACGCGCGAGCTGGCTGACCAGGTGGCCGAGCAGATCAAGCTCTACGCCAAGTACACCCAGATGCGCAGCACCGTGGTGTTTGGTGGCATGGACATGAAGCCGCAGACGCTGGAACTGAAAAAAGGTGTTGAGATCCTGGTGGCCACACCGGGCCGCCTGCTGGACCACATCGAGGCCAAAAACTGCGTGCTCAACCAGGTCGAATACGTGGTGCTCGACGAGGCCGATCGCATGCTGGACATCGGCTTTCTGCCCGATCTGCAGCGTATCCTGAGCTACCTGCCCAAACAGCGCACCACGCTCTTGTTCAGTGCCACCTTCTCGCCTGAGATCAAGCGCCTGGCCAGCAGCTACCTGCAAGACCCGGTGACCATTGAGGTGGCGCGCTCCAACGCCACCGCGTCCACGGTGGAGCAATGTTTCTACCGCGTGGAAGACGAAGACAAGCGCCGCGTGATGCAGCAAATCCTGCGCGAGCGGGGCGTCAAGCAGGCCTTTGTTTTCGTCAACAGCAAACTTGGTTGTGCGCGCCTGGCGCGTTCGTTGGAGCGCGACGGCCTCAACACCACCGCCCTGCACGGCGACAAGAGCCAGGACGAACGCCTGAAGGCGCTTGATGCCTTCAAAACTGGCGCGGTGGACCTGCTGGTGTGCACCGACGTGGCCGCGCGTGGCCTGGACATCAAGGACGTGCCGGCGGTGTTCAACTTCGACATCCCGTTCAACGCCGAGGACTACGTGCACCGCATCGGCCGCACGGGCCGCGCGGGCGCATCGGGTCTGGCGGTGTCCTTCGTCACGGGCCGCGACGCGCGCAACCTGGGTGACATTGAAAAGCTGATCGGCAAAAAGGCCGAGTTCGTGCCGGTGGAGCCTGAACCCGAGCGCCGCCCCGGTGGCCGCTACAACGACGGCCAGCGGGTGTGGCAGCAGCCACAGCGCGACGAGGGTTCGGCGCGCCCGATGGCCCGTGCGCCGCGCGCACCGCGCCCGGCCAGCGACCCCTTCTTCGACAAACCCTACGAGCCCACCGCAGCGCCCGAAGCCAAACCCTCATGGGAGGTGGCCGACAAACCCGCTGCGCGCAGCGTCTCGCCCAACATCAAGCCCAAGAAAAAAGTGGCCGCCCTGTTCAAGGCGACCGAACGGACGCCCGAGACCGAATCCTGAATGAGCCCGCCTTCGGGTCGTGTCATGTGGTGATCAGGCCCGGCTTCTGGGTTTGCTCGCATCGCACCTGCAGCACCTCCACCTGGCCTGGTGTGTCCAGCAGGCGCGCCGCGCTCAGGCACCCGCCCCACACACAGCCGGTGTCCAGCGCCAGCACATCGGGGCGCTGCAACAGCCCCAGAGTGGACCAGTGCCCAAACGCCACCGGTGTGCCGGCGCTGCGGCGCCCCGGCACGTCAAACCACGGCCAAAACCCTGGTGGGGCGGCGTCGGCGCTGTCCTTGGTGTCGAAATCCATCACCCCGTCGGTGCTGCAAAAACGCAGCCGCGTGAGCGCGTTCACCACCACCCGCAGGCGTTCGGCGCCCTGCAGGCCGTCGTGCCAGTGGTTGGGTTGGTTGCCGTACATCTGGTGCAAAAAATCCGCCCAGTGTGGGCCGGCCAGCACCGCTTGCACCTCGCCCGCCAGGGCCAGCGTCTGCGCCGCCGTCCACTGGGGCAACACCCCCGCATGCACCATCAGCCAGCCGTGGGCTTCCGAGGCCAGCGGTTGTGTGCGCAGCCAGTCGATGAGCTGGCTGCGGTCGGGCGCGCTCAGCACCGCCTGCAAGGTGTCGCTTTTGTGGGGCTTGCGAACCCCCTGGGTCAGGGCCAGCAAATGCAGGTCGTGGTTGCCGAGCACACATCTTGCTGAACCGTCGAGCGCGATCACGCGCCGCAACACCGCCAGCGACTGCGGGCCGCGGTTGACCAGATCGCCCAGCAGGTACAGCGTGTCGCGGCTGGGCGAAAAATCGATGTGGGCCAGCAGCCGCCCCAGGGCGTCGTCGCAGCCTTGCACATCCCCAATCATGTAAAGTGCCATGCACAAATTATGGACATCCTGCTGATCGTTTTCCTGACCGTGCTCAACGGCGCCTTCGCCATGTCGGAATTGGCGCTGGCCTCCAGCCGCAAGGCGCGTCTGCTGGCCATGGCCGAAAGTGGCGACAAAGGCGCGCAGACGGCGCTCAAGTTGCTCGAAAACCCGACCCAGTTCCTGTCCTCGGTGCAGGTGGGCATCACCTCCATCGGCATGCTCAACGGCATCGTGGGCGAAGCCGCCTTCAGCGGTGGCCTGGCGACCAGCCTGTCGGGCTTGGGCATGCCCGAGGCGGCAGCCGAGGTCACGGCCACCACGGTGGTGGTGGTGGTCATCACCTTCATCACCATCGTTTTTGGCGAGCTGGTTCCTAAGCGCATCGGGCAGCTCTATCCCGAAACGGTGTCGCGTTGGGTATCGCGTCCGATGGCGTGGGTGGCGCGCATTGCGCGGCCGTTTGTGAGCCTGTTGTCGGCCACCACCTCGGGTGTGCTGGCGCTGCTGCGTGTGAATGTGAACGCACAGCAGACCGTGACCGAAGACGAAATCAACGCCAGCCTGGAGGAGGGGGTGGGCGCGGGCATCATCGAGGCGCACGAGCACCAGATGGTGCGCAACGTGTTTCTTTTGGACGACCGGCAGTTGGGCTCCATCATGATCCCGCGTGCCGACATCGAATGGCTGGACGCCAGCGAAAGCCTGGACGCGGCGGTGCGCCGCGCCTGGGCCACCGGCCACTCCTGGTACCCGGTGTGCCGGGGCGGGCTGGACGACGTGGTGGGCGTCATCCACCTGCCGCGTTTGCTGGCGCTGCTGGAGCAGGGCGTGACCGAGACCTTGCAAGCCCTGGCGGAGCCGGCGGTGTTTGTGCCTGAGACCCTCAGCGGCATGGAGCTGTTGGAGCAGTTCCGCGCCCGTGCCACACGCATGGTGTTTGTGGTGGACGAGTACGGCGTTGTTCAAGGCCTGCTCACACCGCTGGACATGTTGGAAGCCATCACCGGCGAGCTGTCGCCACAGACGCCGGTGGACGCCTGGGCGACCGAACAAAGCGATGGCTCGTGGCTGCTGGACGGTGCCATGCCGGTGCCCGAGCTGCGCGCTCGGCTGGACATCAAGGACGAACTGCCCGACGAGGACAAGGGCCGCTACAACACCGTGGCCGGCCTGATGCAGACGGTGGCCGGCGAGCTGTTGGCCGTGGGCGAAGCGGTGGAATGTGTGGGCTGGCGCTTCGAGGTGCTGGCTCTGGACGGGCGGCGCATCGACAAGGTGCGCATCACACCCGCGCCCGATGAAGGCAGTGGCTCAGCCGCCGGGCCGGCCTCTACCCACTGACCACTCACTGTCCGCTGAGGTACTCGGCCACGGCGGCCATTTCCAGCTCGGTCATTTTTTCGGCCACTGCATGCATGACCGCGTTGTCGTTGGTGCGCTCGCGTTTGTTGAACTGTTTGAGCTGGGTGTGCAGGTAGCCCGAAAACTGGTGGGCCAGCCGGGGCAGGTGGGCTGCGCCTTCGCCCTTGGCGCCGTGGCAGGCCACACAGGCCGGCACGCCACTGAACTTGTTGCCGTTGGCGTAGATGTACTCGCCCATCTTGGCCAGGCCCGGGTCTTTGGGGGCCTCCTTGGGCGGTGTGAACTTGGCGTAGTAGTGGCCGAGCGCCAGCATCTCCTCGGGCGTGAGCTTGGCCACCATGTCGGCCATGGCCGTGCTTTTGCGCTGGCCCGACTTGAAGGCCGCCAACTGCTTGGCCACGTACTCGGCGTGTTGGCCGGCGAGGCGCGGGAAAATTTCGCTGGTCGATTCGCCCTGGGCACCGTGGCACAGGAAACACGAGCCGCCCGCGATCTTCTTGGCGCGGGCCTCGTCCACCTGGGCCCAGGCACCGCCGCTGGCCTGCCAGGCGGCCACTGCGGCGATGGCGATCAGGTACTTCTTCATTGCATAACCTCAAACTGATATTTGCTGGAAAAAAACGCCCCGGTTCCCCGGGGCGTTGGCCTTACGCCAGCGTGTCGGCCCAGATGTTGCGCGCCCAGGCCAGGGCGTAACGGCCTTCGAGTTCGCTGGCAGCTGATGAGACGCCGCCCGAACCCGGCACGGTGAGCATGGTTTTTTTCTCGGCGTCGTAGCGGTGCACGCTGGCCACATGCACCACGTCTTCGTCAGTGACAAAGCTGTAGCAGGTGTTGGCGTAGATGGGCAGCTGCGGCGGGGCCTTGCCCGCCAGCAGCGACACCACGGCGGCCGCACAGGTTTTGCCGTGCTGGTTGGCCATGTGGCCCGACTTGGGCATGCCCGGTGCGATCTGGATCGAATCGCCCAGCACATGCACGTTTTTGGCCGCTTTGGATTCGAAGGTCAGGAAATCGACTTCGCACCAGCGTTTGTTGGCGGTGGCCAGCCCGGTCTTGACGGCGATGTCACCCGCCCGCATGTCGGGGATGACGTTGGCCACGCCGGCCTTGAAGTCCTCGTTGAACTCGAACTTCAGCGTGTTGGTGGCGGCGTCCACGTCGGTCACCTTGTGTTTGGGCCGGTACTCGATCATGCCCTTGTAGTGCTCGTCCCAGGCCTTCATGAACAGGCCCTTCTTCGACTGGATGTCGTCGTTGGCGTCGAAGATGACGACCTTGCTCTTGGGCTTGGCCTTCTTGAAGTAGTTGGCCACCATGCAGGCGCGCTCATAGGGGCCGGGCGGGCAGCGGTAGGGAGCCAGCGGGATGGACATGGCGTACACACCGCCATCGGGCAGGGCTTCGAGCTGCTTGCGCAAGGCCACGGTTTGTGCGCCCGCTTTCCAGGCGTGCAGCACTTTGTCTTTGGCGGCCTGGCTGGCCATGCCGGGCAGGCTGTCCCACATGAAGTCGACGCCGGGCGAGACGATCACGCGGTCGTAGGGCAGTTCGCCGCCACTGGCGAGTTTGACCACACGTTTCTCGACATCGATGCTGGCCACCATGTCGCGCACCAGCTTCACGCCATGGCGCTTGGCCAGGTTGTCGTAGGGGGTGGTGACGTCGGCAATGGTCTTGCTGCCATTGATGACCAGGTTGGAAATGGGACAGGACACAAAGGCGGCGTTGGGCTCGACCAGGGTCACTTTGACCGTGTTGTCGGAGAACAGGCGCAGGTATTTGGCGGCGGTGGCGCCGGCGTAGCCACCCCCAATCACCACCACCTTGGGGCCGCTGCCACCCGCGGTGGCGCAACCACCCAACACACCCAGGCCCGCGGCGGCTGAACCCACCCCCAGCGTTTGAACAAAATGACGGCGTTGCAACATGGTGGGCTCCTTATTTTTTCTGAGCGGCAAAGTAGGCCGAAATCTGGGCCAGCTGCTCGTCGCTGTAGCCTTTGGAAATCTGGTGCATCAGCGTGGCGGGCTTGCGGCCGCTCTTGAAGTCCATCAGCTTCTGAACCATCTCGTCTTTGTCCTTGCCGGCCAGCGACTCCATGCCGGGCTGGGCGCGGCCGTCGGTGCCGTGGCAGTTGGCGCAGGCGGCGGCCCACACACGGACTTGGTTGACCTGGGCCTGCGCGGGCAGGGCAATGGCGCTGGCAGCAGCCAGCACAAGGGGAAGGGACCAAAAGCGCATCAGCGTCTCCTCGGGGTGGGGCAACCCGAAGGGTTGCTCAAAAGAATGGGGCGCACTGCTTGAATATAAGCAATGACTATTTTGTGTGCCCCCGTGCAATTGTGAAACAGGGGACAAACCCTGTGGCGGGTTGTCAGCTTAGCGCAATCCTGCGGTGCCAAGGGTCGCGGGGTTGCGTGTCCAGGACGCCGCGCCGTCCCTCAGCTGCGCGCGCTCACTTCCAGGCGCATCTGCGTGCAGAACGACTCGCCAGGCGCCAGCACCCGCAGGCCCAGCCGCTCGCTGCTGTGCCCTTGCGCGTGCAAGCTCCAGGCGTTGTTCACGTGGCTCACCGGCTCCACGGCCACGAAGTCCCGCGTCGGGTGGGTGTAGACGACCAGGTGCCTGAGCGGCGCACTGATGCGCACATCCAGCGCTTCGTCGCGCAAGTGGGCCACGCCCGCCCAGCCATCGAAGCAGTGGTCCACGTCCAGCGTGGCGCAATCGGTGTCCAGGCCTGGGCTGGGGCGGTGGCCGGTGGGCAGCTTGTCACTGCCCATGTCCCAGCGGCCACTGGCCTCGAACCGCAGGTGGCTGTGAGGCCGCTTGACGAAATAGGGGTGCCACCCCAGCCCCACCGGTGCGGGCACGGAAGACTGGTTGGTGATGGACAGCGTGAGTTCCAAGGCACCGTCCAGCAGTTGCAGGGTCTGGGAAGCGTCGTAGGCAAACGGCCAATGCGGTTCGGCCCGGTGCTCATGGGCCAACAGCAGAAAGCGGTCGCTTTGCTCCAGCACCGCCCACGGGCGCATCCAGCCCACCCCGTGGATGGCATGGGCTTCGGTGAGCGCGTGGGTCACGAGCGGGTGGCCTGTGCCCTGCCACAGCAGCGTTGCCTGGCCGATGCGGTTGGAGAACGGCACCAACGGAAAGCTGCCGCATTCACGCACCGAGTGCAGTGTGTCGCCGGGGGTGGAACGCAGCACCGGCAGTCCATCGCACCACAGGCCGGCAATGCAGCCGCCCAGGTCGGGGCGCACGTCGCAGTGCAGCCCACCCTGCCTCAGGGTCACAGTGGCCATGGCGGAATCAGTTCAGCAACGCCTGGGCGAATTCGCGGGCATTGAAGGTTTCGAGGTCTTCGAGTTTTTCGCCCACGCCGATGAAATAGACCGGCACCGGCTTTTCCATCGCAATCGCGGCCAGCACGCCGCCTTTGGCGGTGCCGTCGAGCTTGGTGACCACCAGGCCCGTGAGCTGCAGGGCGTCGTCAAAGGCGCGCACCTGGTTGAGCGCGTTCTGGCCGGTGTTGCCATCGATCACCAGCAGCACTTCGTGGGGCGCTGTGGCGTCGGCCTTCTGCACCACGCGGCGGATTTTTTTCAACTCTTCCATCAGGTGCAGCTGCGTGGGCAGGCGCCCGGCGGTGTCGACCAGCACCACGTCCTTGCCGCGCGCGCGGCCCGCGCTGACGGCGTCAAAGGCCACGGCGGCGGGGTCGCCGCCCTCCTGGCTGACGATGTCCACCAGATTGCGGTCGGCCCACACGCCCAGCTGTTCGCGCGCGGCGGCGCGGAAGGTGTCTGCCGCAGCCAATAGCACCGAGGCGCCCTCGGTGGCCAGGTGTTTGGTGAGCTTGCCGATGGAGGTGGTTTTGCCCGCGCCGTTGACGCCCGCCACCATGATGACCGTGGGGGTGTGTTCGCCAATCACCAGCGGTTTTTCCAGTGGGCGCAGCAGGTCGGCCAGGGCTTCGGCCAACAGGCCTTTCACGGCGCTGGGCTCGGTGGCTTTGGCCTCTTTCACGCGTCGCTTGAGGTCGTCCAGCAGGAATTGCGTGGCCTTCACACCGGTGTCGGCCATCAGCAGCGCGTCTTCCAGTTCTTCGTACAGCGCGTCGTCGATGCGGGTGCCAGTGAACACCGTGGCGATGCTGGAGCCGGTTTTGCGCAGGCCGGCCTTGAGGCGGTCCAGCCAGCCTGCACGGGCCTCAGCAGGCGGGGCAGCCGGCACGGGTGTTGGTGCAGGTACGGGCGCTTGGACAGGAGCCGGCGCATGCACAGTTGTAGGTGCAGGTGCAGGTGCAGGTGCAGGTGCAGGTTCCGGCGTCACGGCCGGCGCCGGTGCGGGCTCCAAGGTGCGGGCCGGTTCAGCCAAAGGCGCCGGAGCTGGTACCGCAGGCTTGTCCGCGAACGGGTTGCGCAACCACGACAGGCTGCCGGCGGGCGCGGGCGCGGGCGCGATCGGGGCGACCGGCTCTGACACCACAGGCGTCGCTGGTTGGGTCTCGGGGCTGCCAGCCACGGGGGGTGGCGGGGCTTTTTTCTTGAAAAAACTGAACATTGGCGCGTTTATAGAATCGCTTGCATTCTATGAAACCCACATTCATCCGTTGGGCCGCGTTGCTGCTGGCCGCCTTGCTGTCCTCCGCTTCGTGGGCACAGACCGAGCGTTTCACCCTGGCCAATGGCCTCGCGGTGATCGTTCAACCCGACCGCCGTGCCCCCACCGCCGTGCACATGCTGTGGGTGCGTGTGGGTTCGATGGACGAGGTGGACGGTGCATCGGGCGTGGCGCATGTGCTGGAGCACATGATGTTCAAAGGCACGCCCACGGTGGGGCCAGGCGAGTATTCACGCCGCGTGGCCGCGCTGGGGGGCACCCACAACGCCTTCACCAGCCGCGACGCCACGGTCTACCACCAGCAGGTGCCTTCCGATCAGGTGCTGGCGGTGATGGCCCTGGAGGCCGATCGTTTTGCCAACAACCAGTGGAGCGACGACGAGTTCCGGCGCGAGATCGAGGTCATCAAGGAGGAGCGGCGCCAGAGGGTGGAGGAGTCGCCCCGGGCGCGCTTTTTCGAGGCCTACACCGCCCAGGTGTTTCTGGCCAGCCCCTACCGGCGGCCCGTCATTGGCTGGATGAGCGACATCGAGTCCCTCACGCCCGACGACGCGCGCGCTTTCCACCGCCAGTGGTATGTGCCCGCCAACGCTGCCGTGGTGGTGGCCGGCGACGTGGACCCTCAGCAGGTGCGCCTCTGGGCCGAACAGACCTACGGTCGCATCCCGGCCAAGGCTGTGCCCGAGCGCAAACCGCGTGTGGAGCCGACCCAGCAAGGCCCCCGCCGATTGGAGTACCGTGCCCGTGCCGAGCAATCGGTGATCACCTTGGGCTGGAAAGTACCCAAGTTGCGCGACCCCGCCGCCACCGACGCTGAGACGCAGGACGCGTTGGCCCTGACCCTGCTGGCCAGTGTGCTCGACGGCTACAACGGGGCCCGCCTGGGCCGCGCCCTGGTGCAGGGGGAAGGCGGTCAGCGCCTAGCAGACAGCGTGGACGCGGGTTATGGCTTGTTGGGTCGGGGCCCTCAGCTGTTTTCGCTCACAGGGGTGCCAGCGCCTGGTGTGGGCGTGGACCAACTGGCCGATGCGCTGCGAACACAGGTGCGGCGTGTGGCCGAACAGGGTGTGACCGAGGCCGAACTCCAACGCGTCAAAACCCAGTGGCGAGCGAGCGAGGTCTACAAGCTCGACTCGGTGGTCAACCAGGCGCGCGAACTCGGCAGCTATTGGCTCAATGGGTGGGGCTTGGATGCCGGCGAACGCCTGTTGCAACGCCTGATGGCCGTGACGCCTGCGCAGGTGCAGTCGGTCGCGCAGCGCCTGTTTGACGAACGGCAGCTCAGCGTGGGCGTGCTGGTGCCGGAGGCCAAGCCATGAAACAAGTCACTCAGATGTTGGGCGCCGTCGCGCTGGCCCTGGCGGCCCATGGCGCCCAGGCCGCCTTGCCCATCGCGCAGTGGAACCACAGCAGCGGCGCCCGCGTGTACCTGGTCAGCAGCCCGGCCATTCCCATGCTGGACGTGTCGGTGGACGTGGACGCCGGCAGCCGACGCGACCCCGCCACCCAGGCTGGGCTGGCACGCGCCACGGCCAGCATGTTGGACAAAGGCGTGCAAGCCGCAGCAGGGCAGCCCGCGCTGGACGAAAACGCCCTGGCCGAGGCCTGGCTGGACATCGGCGCCCAGTTTGGTGCCAACGCCAGCAGCGACCGCATGTCTTTTTCGCTGCGTACCCTGACCGACCCGGCCTTGCTGGAACGGGCGGTGGCGCTGGCCGCGCGCCAGATGGCCCAGCCGGCCTTTCCTGCCGAGGTGTGGGCGCGCGAACGCGAGCGCAGCCTGGCCGCCTTGCGCGAAGCCGAAACCCGCCCCGGTACCCACGCGGGTCGCGCTTACGCCGCTGCGGTGTACCAGGGGCACCCCTACGGCGCCCAAACCACGGCCCAAACGCTACAAGCCATCGGTGTGAACGACATGGCCGGCTTCTACCGCCAGCATGTGATGGCCTGTGGTGCACGCATCAGCATGGTCGGGGCGATCGACCGTGCCACGGCCGACCGCATTGCCGATCGCCTGTTGGCCGCCATCGCCCCCAACGGTTGCCGCAGCCTCGCCCCCGTGCCTGAGGTGGCGCCGTTGGCGGCAGCCAAGGACGAGCGCATCCCCTTTGCCGCCGCGCAGGCGCAGGTGCTGTTGGGCCAGCCCGGCGTGAAGCGCGACGACCCGGACTTCCTGACCTTGCTGGTGGGCAACCACATCCTTGGTGCGGGGGGCTTCACTTCGCGCCTCATGGACGAGGTGCGCGAAAAGCGTGGACTGACCTACGGCGTCTACAGCAGCTTTTCGCCGGGGCGCCACGCCGGCCCCTTCACCGTGAGCCTGACCACCCGGCCCGACCAGGCCGAGGCGGCGCTGGCCTTGTCGCGCGAGGTGGTGACCCGTTTTGTGGCCGAAGGGCCCACTGAGGCCGAGCTGCAGGCCGCCAAGGACGCGCTCATCAAAGGGTTTGCCCTGCGTTTGGACAGCAACCGCAAGCTGCTGGACAACGTGGCCAACATCGCCTGGAACGATTTGCCGCAGGACTACCTGGACACCTGGACCACCAAAGTGGCGGCGGTTTCGGTGGACGACATCCGCCGCGCTTTCCAGCGCGTGCTGGCGCCACAGCGCATGGTCAGCGTGATCGTGGGGGGCAAGGCGCCATGAACATGCGCAGCAAAAGCAGCGGTGGGGCGCGGCCGGCGGCTGGCGCGCCGGGCGTGGTGCGGATCATTGGCGGCGAATGGAAGCGCAGCAAACTACAGGTGGCCGCTTTGCCCGGCCTGCGGCCCACACCCGATCGCGTGCGCGAGACCCTGTTCAACTGGTTGGGTCAAGATTTGACCGGCTTGCGCTGCCTGGATGCCTTTGCCGGCAGCGGCGCGCTGGGTTTCGAGGCGGCGTCGCGCGGCGCCACCGAGGTGCTGTTGATCGAGCAGGCGCCCGCCCTGGTGGCCAGCTTGCGCGACAACGCCACCCGCTTGCACGCCAACCAAATCACGGTCCAACGCGGCGACGCCCTCAGCCTCATGCGCCAGCGCACGGGTCAGGCCTGGGACGTGGTGTTTCTGGACCCGCCGTTTGGCGAGGGCCAGAACGACAACTTGTTTCGCGAGGCCCTGAAGGTCGCGCGCCAGCTGGTGGACGCCGAGGGCCGGCTATACCTCGAAGCGCCACGTGCCTGGACGGACACCGAACTCACCGAACTGGGCTGGCAGGTGTTGCGCCAGGGTCGCGCCGGGCAGGTGGCCTTTCACCTGCTGGGGCCGAAGGTGGCGCAGGCTGCTGCCGGCATGGCCAGCGGCGGATAATCGGCGCATGAGTACGTCCGTTTCCGCCCGCCGCATCGCCGTCTACAGCGGTACCTTTGACCCCCTCACCCTGGGCCACGAAGACGTGGTGCGCCGTGCCGCCGGCCTGTTCGACGAACTGGTGCTGGCCGTGGCCGTGGCCCACCACAAAAAAACCTTGTTCAGCCTGGATGAGCGCATCGCCATGGCAAGTGCCGCGTTGGCTGGCCTGCGCAATGTGCGCGTGGCGCCTTTTGACGGGCTCATCATGGACTTCTGCCGTGAACAAGGTGCCTGTGCCGTGTTGCGCGGCGTGCGCAACGTGACCGACTTCGACTACGAAGCCCAGATGGCGGCCATGAACCGCAAACTGCTGCCGACCGTGGAAACCGTGTTTCTGCTGCCGCAGGCCGAATTGCAGTGCATCTCCAGCACCCTGGTACGCGAAATCTCCAAGCTGGGAGGCGACGTGGCCGCCATGGTCAGCGCGCCCGTGGCCGCCGAGCTGCAACGGGTGCATGGCCCCGCGCGGGTGCAATGCTGACCGGAGGCACACCATGGCACTGATGATCACCGACGAGTGCATCAACTGCGACGTCTGCGAACCTGAATGCCCGAACGAGGCCATTTACCTCGGGCCCGAGATCTACGAAATCGACCCGGCCAAATGCACCGAGTGTGTGGGCCATTTCGACGAGCCGCAGTGTGTGCAGGTGTGCCCTGTGGCCTGCATCCCGGTCAACCCACAGCACGTGGAAAGCCAGGAGACGCTGTGGCAGAAATTCCAGCGTCTGCAGAAAGCCGGTCAGCCCTTGTCGGCGGCGGGTGATGGTTCCACGCCGGCCGCCTGAGCGGGTGGCGCCTGGCGAGGCGGTTTGGGCCGGGGCGGTTTGCTGGTGTGGATGCGTGCCGTGGCCTCGTTCATGCGCCCGGCCAGCAGGTCGGGCAGGGCGAGCAGGCAGCGGGTCAATGAGGCTTCAATGGCGTCGCGCTGGTCGGGTGCGGGTTTCTTGAGCACCCAGTTGGCCACTTCGCTTTTGTCGCACGGGTGGCCGATACCGATGCGCAGGCGCCAGTAGTCGGCGCTGCCCAACTGCGCATGGATGTCGCGCAAGCCGTTGTGTCCCGCGTGGCCGCCGCCCTTCTTGAGCTTGCATTCGCCGGGCGCCAGGTCCAGTTCGTCGTGCACCACCAGCACCTCGTCGGGCGCGATCTTGAAAAAGCGCGCCAGTGCCGCCACCGCCTGGCCAGAGCGGTTCATGTAGGTCATGGGCTCCAGCAGCCACACCGGCTGGCCCGCCACGTTGGCACGCGCTACGTTGCCGAAGTAGCCCTTCTCGGCCACCAGGTGCACCTTGAGTTCGCGTGCCACTGCATCCACCCACCAGAAGCCGGCGTTGTGGCGCGTCTGTTCGTATTCGGGGCCGGGGTTGCCCAGGCCAACGATGAGTCTGATCATGGGGTTGAATTATCGATGACGGAAAAGAACCCCCACGCTCCCCACTGCGTGTGGTTCGCTGCCCCCCGAGGGGGCGTGGCCTGGCTTGGGGCGGCCCGGCGCGGCGGCCCAACAAAAAAGGCCCGCACAGGGCGGGCCTTGATTGACCAAGAGAAGAATCACTTCTTCTTCTTGCCCTTCTTGTCGTCGGCGGCTGCGGCCACGGGAGCGGCCACCACTTCTTCCACCGGGGCCACCAGGGTGGCAATGGTGACGGCCTTGCGACCGTGGGTGACGATCTTGACACCAGCGGGCAGCTGGATGTCGGTGGCGTGGATGCTGGCGCCAGCGGTGGCGTTGCTCAGGTCCACCGTGATGTGCTCAGGCAGCTGGACGGCCAGGCACTCGATTTCGATTTCGGTGACCACGTGGTTGACCACACACTTGTCGGTCTTGACGGCCGGCGAGTTTTCAGCGCCCACGAAGTGCAGGGGCACCTTCTTGTGCAGGCGGGTCTTTTCGTCCACGCGCTGGAAGTCGATGTGCAGCACTTGCTGCTTGAAGGGGTGGTACTGAACGTCGCGCAGCAGCACTTTTTCAACCTTGCCGCCCAGTTCCATGTCGAGGATGGAGGCGTGGAAGGCTTCCTTCTTCAGGGCGTGCCACAGCGCGTTGTGATCGACTTCGATCGTCACGGGTGCGGTGCTGCCACCAAAAACGATACCGGGCGCGCGGCCGGTGTTGCGCAGACGGCGGCTCGCACCCGTACCCTGCTTGTTGCGCTCAAAAGCGACGAATTGCATAACGTTCTCCAGATGAGGGGTTCCGCGACCAGAACGCCTCTGTTTCAAAATGCGCCCCACACGGAGCGCCGGCTTTTTGTTGCGATCAAGACCTCAGAAGAGGTTCTCC
The DNA here is from genome assembly GCF_042665235.1 of Hydrogenophaga defluvii. NCBI lineage: Bacteria > Pseudomonadati > Pseudomonadota > Betaproteobacteria > Burkholderiales > Comamonadaceae > Hydrogenophaga > Hydrogenophaga defluvii. The sequence continues at coordinate 208,005 of NZ_JBHTBZ010000068.1, forward strand.
TGATCGGCAAACAAACTCATGACCGACTCGCCGGAAGCGATGCGCTGGATGGTTTCTGCCATCAACGGCGCCACCGAGAGTTGGCGGATCTTGGCGCAGGCCTGTGCGGCCTGGCTCAGGGGAATGGTGTTGGTCACCACCACTTCGTCCAGGGCGTTGCCCTTGGCGATGCGGTCGATGGCCGGGCCCGAGAAGATGGGGTGGGTGCAGTAGGCGTACACGCTCTTGGCGCCGCGCTCCTTGAGCACCTCGGCCGCTTTCACGAGCGTGCCAGCGGTGTCGATCATGTCGTCCATGATCACGCAGTTGCGGCCGTCGATGTCACCGATCACGTGCATCACTTCCGACACGTTGGCTTTGGGGCGGCGCTTGTCGATGATGGCCATGTCGCAACCCAGTTGCTTGGCCAGGGCACGTGCGCGGACCACGCCGCCCACATCGGGCGACACCACCAGCAGGTCGGGGTAGGCTTTCTGGCGCAGGTCACCCAGCAGCACGGGCGAGGCGTAGATGTTGTCGACCGGGATGTCGAAAAACCCCTGGATCTGGTCGGCGTGCAGGTCCATGGTCAACACGCGGTCCACGCCCACGGCTTGCAGCATGTTGGCCACCACTTTGGCCGAGATGGGCACGCGGCTCGAACGCGGGCGGCGGTCCTGGCGGGCGTAACCGAAGTAGGGGATGACGGCCGAGATCTTGGCGGCAGAAGCGCGCTTCAGGGCATCGACCATGATGATGAGTTCCATCAGGTTCTCATTGGTCGGTGCGCAGGTGCTTTGCACAATGAACACGTCGCGGGCACGCACGTTCTGCGTGATTTCCACGGTCACCTCGCCGTCCGAGAAGCGGCCGACATTGGCCGAACCCAGGGTGGTGTTGAGGTGCTGCGCGATGTCAGCGGCCAGCACCGGGTTGGCGTTGCCGGTGAAGATCATGAAATCTGGCGGTTGCGGCTGCATGGCGGGCCCCAATGTTGCAACGGTGTTGTGCAACGGTGTTGTGCAACGTTGAAAACAGAACAAGCGACCATCACAAAAGTTTTGGTCGCTTGTCTCGGTGCTGGTGGTCGCTGGACCACCAGGCTTGCTATCAGGTTTGGCAGGGGAGGAAGGACTCGAACCCTCGCATGCCGGAATCAAAATCCGGTGCCTTAACCAACTTGGCGACTCCCCTACGCAGGTTGCTTGTCATAACGACAAACCACCGAAACTGTCGCTGTGCAACGCATTGTCTTGCGAGGCGGGCGTGATTCTAACCTTCACACCAGGCGCGCAATGGATGCTCTGCCCAATTGCTGCAAATTTTTACTTGCCAGCCCGGTGGCGCATCGGACAAGTCCGTGCTTTCCACCCAGGGCGCAAACACCGCGCTGCCCGATCCGGTCATGCGTGCCTGGAGACCCTTGCGGGACAACCAGGCGATGCAGTCCGAAATTTCGGGGCACACGGCTTGCGCCACGGCTTGCAAGTCATTTGCCCCGTAGTTCCAGATTCGATCTGGATTTTGTTGAGCATCTGCAGCAAAGCCTGAGAGTATAGCAGGCTTTGTGTCTCTTTTCAAAACGGATGAACCAAAGATCGCGGCCGTGGATGCCCCGGTGGGGGGCTTGACCACCACAAAACGCCCGGGCGGCAGCGCCACCGGGGTCAGTTGCTCGCCAATGCCCTCCACCCACGCGTTGCGTCCGCCAACAAAAAAGGGCACGTCGGCGCCCAGGGTCAAACCGATGTGGGCGAGTTGCGGGCGAGACAGGCGCAGGTCCCACAGGCGGTTGAGGGCCAGCAGCGTGCTGGCCGCATCGCTGGAGCCGCTCCCCATGCCAGCCTCGGAAGGCAGGCGTTTTTCCAGCGTGATGTCGGCGCCCAGCGTGCAGCCCGTGGCCGTCTGCAGGGCCTGGGCCGCGCGGACGACCAGGTCGTGTTCGGGCAATGTCGCGCCAGGCAGGGCGTCAATGCGGTGGATGGCACCGTCCGCGCGCAGCTTGAAATGCAGTGTGTCGCACCAGTCGATCAGCATGAAGACCGATTGCAGCAGGTGGTAGCCGTCGGGCCGGCGGCCCACGATGTGCAGAAAGACGTTGAGCTTGGCGGGTGCGGGAACGTTGCGCAGTTCGGTGGGCGTTTCGATGACCGCTGTGTTCATGGCTGCAGGCGGATGCGCAGTTCCGCACGGGGCAAGGGTGTCAGGCGTTGTGCCAGGATGCGGCCATCGCTGTGGCCGCTCAGATCGGCCGACCAGCCGGGCACCTCGCTGGCCAGACCACGCAACCACTGGAAGAGCGCGGGCAAAGGCAGGGCCGCGCCCGTGAGTTGTTCGGTCAGCTCGTCCATGTGGGCGTAGGCGAGTGTGCGCTCGCCTTGTTGCAGCGTGGCCCCGGCGGGCGACCAGCGTGCCACCGCCACGGTCTGGCCCAGCGGCGAGAGCAGTGCCAGCTCGCCTTCGCGCGCATCACCGCGCAACTCGAAGGCGGCACTCATTGACTGCGGGGGCTCTGCCGCCACGCTCAGTGCCAGGCGGCCACTCCAGAAATGGTTTTGTGGCGCCGACGGTGGGGGCGTGGCACAGCCGATCACCCCGACCAGCAGCGCCGTGATCAGACCCCAGCGACAGGCCCGTCCAAAACGGCTCACGGTTGGGCCTGCAAACGCCGCAGGGTGTCGGTGAGTGTTTCGTTCTCGTTGTTGAGAAGCAGGCCTTCGCGCCACACCTGCAGCGCCCGCTCGCGTTGGCCTGCCACCCACAACACTTCGCCGAGGTGGGCCGCAATTTCGGCATCGGGCCGCTGGGCAAAGGCGCCCTGGAGGATGCGCAATGCCGCGTCGATGTTGCCCATGCGGAACTCCACCCAGCCCAGGCTGTCCTGGATGTAGGCGTCGTCGGGCGCGCGTGCCAGCGCCTGTTCGATCAGCGCCTTGGCTTCAGGCAGGCGCAACTTGCGTTCGGCCAGCGAATAGCCCAGCGCGTTGTAGGCGTGGTGGTAGTCGGGCAGGCGCGACATCAGGCCACGCAGCAGCCGCTCCATGTCGTCAAAACGGCCCGCCTTTTCGGCCACCATGGCCTGTTCGTAGACCAGATCGGGGTCGTCGGGGTTCATCGCCACCGCCTTGGCGTACAGCACATAGGCCAGGTCAAACCGCTTGTGGTCGCGCAGCAACTGGGCTTCGGCCAGCAGCTTGGTGCGCGCGTCGGCGGGCAGGCGTTCGGGCGCCTTCTGCAGCAACTCGCGCGCGGCGTCGAGCTGGCCTTGGCGCGCCAGCATCGAGGCGCGGCGCATCTGCACCGCAAACACCTCCTGGGGGTTGTCGATGCGGTCCAGCCAGGCGGTGGCGGCCGCAAAGTCGCGCCGTTTTTCGGCCAGCTGCGCCAGCAACAGAAAGGCCTGCACACGCCCGCGTGCAGCGGCGTCGCCGCCCCCTTCGGTGGTTTGCAGGTAGCGTTCCAGCGCGGTGCTGGCCAAGGCGTCGCGGTTGTCGCGCGCATGCAGCGTGCCCAGCAGCAACCAGGTGTCTGGCGGCGCGTCGCTGGTCTCGCTCAGCGTGTTCAACACCTTCAGCGCGTCGGCAGAGCGCTGGCTTTCCAGCAGCACGCGACCGTAGGACAGCTCCACCAGCCGGTCGCCATCGCGGCTGGCGCCCAGGTAGCGTTTGACCAGGGCTTCGGCGCCTTCGCGCTGTGAGGTCTCCTCCATCAGATCCAGGGCCAGGGCGGCGGCAGCGCGGGAACGCACCGAAGCCGCTTGTGCGCGGCGCGCGGCCTCCAGCGCGTCGGCCAGGCGGCCAGCGGCCAGCTCCATGCGTCCCACCGCCACCCAGGCGGCCGACGCATGGGGTCCGTTGGCCAACTCGTCGCGCAGGGCTTCGCGCACCGCCAGCGCGGCCGCCGGTTTGTCGTTCACACGCTGGAGGGTGGGGGGGATGGACAGGATCACCTCATCGCGTGTGTCGGGCTTGCCTTGGGCCACCAGCTGGCGCAAGACCGGCGCCGTGTCGGCCACGCGGTTCAAGGCCAGCAGGATTTGCAGCTTGTAGCGCAAGGCCTCGCTGCTGTCCTTGTTGGCGTCGGCCCAGGCGTTGGCTGCGCTCAAGGCTGCGTCGCCGGACCGGGCCTGCAGCGCGATCTCCACCGCGCGGCGGAACAGTTGGGGGTTGAGCGTGCGCCGCGCCGCGTCCAGCACCAGCGAGTAACCAGCGCCAGGGTCGCCGCCGCGCACCTGCAGTTCGCCCAACAGCAGTTGGTAGAAAAGCTCGCCGTCCATGTTGGAGGACGCCGGAACCGGCGCGACGGTGGCTTGTGCCCAGGCCTGGGGCGCAAGCGCGAAGGCGCCCATGGCCAAACCCAGACAGCAGGCCAGTTTGGAGGGAAACAGGGCAGCGGCTTTCATCGGGTCATGATAATGGAAGGGTCATGACCCCCTGCCCGCCCATGGGCTTGTCGCCTCTTGCTTTACCCGGCGCTCACACACCATGCCCGAACTCCCCGAAGTCGAAGTCACGCGCCAGAGTTTCGCCGCCGCCATCGCGGGTGCGCGCATCCAGGGCTTGCACCTGGGCTTGCCCTTGCGCTGGCCTTTGGGTGTGGATGCCACCGTGCTGCACGATCAGACCGTTCTGGGTGTGCGTCGCCGTGGCAAATACCTGCTGATGGATCTCAGCGATGGGCTGTTGTTGTGGCACCTGGGCATGTCTGGCAGCCTGCGCTTTGACGTTGGTTTGCCACCTCCGGGCAAACACGACCATGCCAACCTGGTGACCGACCGTGGCACGCTGCGGTTGCACGACCCGCGTCGATTTGGTGCCGTGGTGTTTGCTCGCGACGAGGCCGATCCCGTGGCCACCAAGCTGCTCGGTGGGCTGGGTGTGGAGCCGCTTGAGCCTGGTTTTGCGCCGGAGCCATTTCACGCCGCGCTCAAAAAGCGCCGCGCGCCCATCAAACAGGTGCTGCTCGCGGGCGACGTGGTGGTGGGGGTGGGCAACATCTACGCCTCCGAGGCCTTGTTTGCCGCCCGCATACGGCCCACCAAACGAGCCCACCTGTTGACCGGCCCGCAGGCCACGCGCCTGCACACCGCTGTGCGCGAGGTGTTGTCGCGTGCCTTGGCGCTGGGGGGCAGCACGCTCAAGGACTTCAAGAACGCCCACGGTGAAAGTGGCTACTTCCAGCTCGATGCCATGGTGTACGACCGCGCGGGCCTGCCCTGCCGCGTGTGTGGCACACCCATCAAGACGCTGCGTCAGGGGCAGCGTTCCACCTTCTTCTGCCCACAGTGTCAGAAAGCCTGAGCGCCGCCAAGGGGGGCGGTGCTATATTGGCCCGATCCTCGATTCGCCCGCCCGACACGCCATGGACTTCAACCAGGAATTCGACCAGCATGGAGCCTGGCGCCGCCAGTTTGCCCAGCGCCTGAAGCAACTGAGCGAATGGCTGACTGAGCACGAGTTGATGGACGCCGGCGTGTTGGCGCGGCTCGACCAGTTGCAGTCACAGGTCAAGGCAGACAAGGTCATGGTGGCCTTTGTGGCCGAGTTCTCGCGCGGCAAGTCCGAACTCATCAACGCGGTGTTTTTTGCCGGTTACGGGCGGCGCATCATGCCGGCCAGCGCCGGGCGCACCACCATGTGCCCAACCGAGCTGGGCTATGACGCCGATGTCGCGCCCTGCCTGCGGCTCCTCCCCATCGAGACGCGGCTGCAGCCGCAGTCGCTTTTGGAATGGCGCAGCGCCCCGCAGGAGTGGGAGCGGATCGATCTCGACGTGAACGACCCCGCCCAACTGGCCCAGGCCATTGAAAAGGTGGCCGAGGTGGTGCGGGTGGACCAGGCGCGGGCGCGTGCCCTGGGTTTCTGGCACGACGAAACCCCCGAGGACAACCCCTTGCCGGGGCACGATGGTCTGATCGAGGTGCCGCGCTGGCGCCACGCTCTCATCAACATGGCGCATCCCTTGCTCAAGCAAGGGCTGGTCATTCTGGACACCCCCGGCCTCAACGCCATCGGCGCCGAGCCCGAGCTGACCGTGAGCCTGTTGCCCCAGGCCCATGCGGTGGTTTTCATCCTGGCCGCCGACGCGGGCGTGAGCAAATCCGACCTCACCATCTGGCGCGAGCACCTGGCACCGGCGGCCGAACGCATCGATTCGCGCCTGGTGGTACTCAACAAGATCGACACGCTCTGGGACGACCTCAGCACGCCCGAGTACATCGCCGCACAAATCCAACGCCAGCGCGAGAGCTCGGCGCGGGTCTTGGGCTTGAGCGAAGACCAGGTGATCGCCGTGTCGGCCCAGAAGGGCTTGCTGGCCAAGGTGCAGCAAGACCCCGAACGCCTGGCCGCCAGTCGCCTGCCCGAGCTGGAGCAGGCACTGGGCGAGGGCTTGCTGGGCCGGCGCAAACGCATTTTGCAAGGCGTGGTGTCCGACGGTATTCAGGAGTTGCAACGGGAAACCGGGCGCATGCTGCATGCCCAGGAACGCGAGCTGGTCGAACAACTGCAGGAACTCGAAGGCCTGCGCGGCAAGAACGCCACCGTGATCCGGCAGATGCGCTTGCGCATCGAACAGGAGCAGGCCGAGTTCGACAGCAGCGGTGCACGCATTCAGGCGGTGCGTTCGGTGCACCTCAAACTGTTGCGCGAGCTGTTTGGCCTGCTCAGCACCACCACCCTCAAGACCGAAGTGGCCCAGCTGGCCGAGGCGCTGAAGAAACCGGGCATCAAGTTCGGCGTAAAAAAAACCTATGGCGAGAGTTTCGACCGCTTGCGCGACGTGTTGCAGCGCTCGCAGAAAATGGGCGAAGACATCCAGACCATGCTGGTCAACAGCTTCAAGAGCCTGAACGTGGAGTTCGGCTTTTCGCTGCAACCGCCAGCCGCACCCGATCTCAAGCGCTACCGCGACGATCTGGCGCTGATCGAGCGCAACCATGTGCAGTACCTGGGCCTGACCAATGCCCTCAAGCTGGCCCAGCCCGAATTTGCCGAGCGGCTGGCGCGGGCGCTGATGTCACGCCTCAAAGCGGTGTTCGATGCCGCGCTGGTCGAGGTCGAGGCCTGGAACAAGTCGGCCGCCGCCCAACTGGATGGGCAACTGCGCGAACGCCGTCGCAACTTCACCCGCCGCATCGAAGCGGTCACCCGCATCCAGACCGCCGCCAGTGGGCTGGATGACCGAATCGGCGAACTGACGCAGACGTCGGCTGCATTGAGCGCCACCCAGGCACGCCTGGCCGAGCTGTGTGCGCAGCTCTTGGACGACACCGTGCCCGAGGCAGCACCCGGCACCGAGGTCGAAGCGCCCGAGCAACCGGCCTGATGCGCCCGCACGTTCCGGCTTCTGCCACCGCGCAGGGGCTGCCCCCTGCCTTGTTTGCCCGCCTGGTGGCCTGGCAGCGCACCCACGGCCGCAGCCACCTGCCCTGGCAGCACACACGCGACCCCTACCGCGTGTGGCTCTCCGAGATCATGTTGCAGCAGACGCAGGTGGTCACGGTGCTGGGCTACTACGAGCGTTTTCTGGCGCGCTGCCCCACCGTGTCCGACTTGGCGGCCGCGCCAGCGGACGAGGTGATGGCTTTGTGGAGCGGCCTCGGCTACTACAGCCGCGCGCGCAACCTGCACGCCTGCGCGCAACAGGTGGTGGCGCGTTTTGGTGGCGTGTTTCCCCGCACTTCGGCCGAGCTGCAAACCTTGCCCGGCATCGGTCCGTCCACCGCGGCGGCCATCGCCGCCTTCTGTTTTGGTGAACGCATTTCCATCATGGACGGCAACGTCAAACGGGTGTTGTCGCGCGCCCTGGGATTTGATGGCGACCTGGCGCAGGCCGCCAACGAGCGTGCCCTGTCGGCCCTGGCCCAGGCCCTGGTGCCAGCCGACGCCAGCCACGACGACATGATTGCCTACACCCAGGGCCTGATGGACCTGGGCGCCAGCCTGTGCGCGCGCAGCCAGCCGCAATGTCTGTTGTGCCCGCTCTCAGCCGACTGCCGCGCGCTGGCGGGTGGTACGCCTGACGCCTACCCGGTGAAAACACGCAAGCTGGTGCGCCGGCACGAGAGCTGGTGGCTGCTGGCCTTGCGGCGCAGCGACGGCGCCGTGTGGCTGGAGCGGCGTCCGCCCCGTGGCATTTGGGCGGGCTTGTACTGCACACCGGTGTTTGGCGATGAGGCCGGTCTACTGGCCGCACTGTCCGGCTGGGGCCTGGACGCGGCTGCGGTGCACTGGCAGGCCGCCCGCAAACACAGTCTCACCCACCGCGAATTGCGGTTGCTGCCCGCCATGCTGGACGTGATGTCGCCCCTGGATTGGGGTGTTGCTGAAGGCCGCTGGGCCACAGCCGCCGAATGGGCCGATCTGGGCATTCCAGCGCCGGTTCGAACCTGGCTGACCGAGGGCTGATCAGTCCAGCTCGCGGTGCCGCAGGCGCACCGCCCAGTGCGGCGCGAACTCGGCGGCCAGCGTCTCGACCATGTAGACCGAGCGGTGCTGCCCGCCGGTGCAACCCACGGCCACGGTGACGTAGCTGCGGTGGTCGTGCTGCATGGCTGGCAACCAGCGTTGCAGAAAACCTGAAATGTGTTCGCGCATGGCCAGCACCTCGGTTTGTTCGCGCAAAAAGTCGGCCACCGGGGCGTCGCGCCCGGTGAGCGGGCGCAGTTCGGGCTCGTAGTGCGGGTTGGGCAACATGCGCACGTCGAACACAAAGTCGGCGTCCATGGGGATACCCCGCTTGAACGCAAAGGACTCGAACACCAGCGTGAGTTGCGACGGCCGCACGTCGATCAATGCCTTGATCTGGCTGCGCAGCGCGGCCGACTTGAGCAGGCTGGTGTCCAGCACCAGGGCGCGGTCACGCAGGTCGGCCAGCAGGTCGCGTTCGAGCTCGATGGCGTCCATCAGGGCGCGTTGCTGGTCGGCCGCGTCGGCCAGCGACAGCGGGTGCATGCGCCGGGTTTCTGAAAAACGGCGCAACAGCGTGTCGGTGGTGGCGTCCAGGAAGACCGTGGTGAGCTGTACACCACTCTGGCGCAAGTTGTGCAGGCGCTTGGGCAGGCCGGGCAAAGAGGACGCACTGCGCACGTCCATGGCCACGGCCACGCGTTCGGCCTGGAAGCCGTTTTCCAGTGCCACAAAGGCTTCCAGCAGTTCCGGCGGCAGGTTGTCCACGCAGTAAAAGCCAGCGTCTTCCAGCGCGTGCAAAGCCACCGATTTGCCCGAGCCGGACATGCCGGTGATGAGCACCAGTTGCATGGTCTTGTTGGTGGGGTGGGTGTCAGACACTGGCAGCGGCCTCCAGCATTTCGCGTGCGTGCGCCAGGGAGGTGCCCGAGCTGGCGTTGCCGCCCAGCATGCGTGCCAATTCCTGCACACGCTCGGTGGTGTCCAGCGCCTGCACCTGGCTCACAGCGCCCTGGCCACCGCTGCGTTTGGCCACCAGCAGGTGCTGATCGGCGCAAGCGGCCACCTGGGGCAGGTGGGTCACGGCCAGCACCTGGCGGTCGCGGCCCAGGCGCTGCATGAGTTGGCCCACGGTTTGCGCCACGGCACCGCCCACGCCCGAATCCACTTCGTCGAAGATCAGCGTGGGCGCTTCGCCCAGCTCGCTGGTGGTGACGGAAATGGCCAGCGCGATGCGCGAGAGTTCCCCACCCGAGGCCACCTTGCCCACCGGGCGCGGCGTGCTGCCGGCGTGGCCTGCCACCAGAAATTCCACTTGCTCCAGCCCATGGGCCTGCGGCTCTTCAAGTGGCAGCAGGCGCACCTCAAAACGGCCACCCTGCATGCCCAGGCCTTGCATGGCCGAGGTGATGGCTTCGGACAAGCGGGCCGCACCTTGCTGGCGCAGCTTGGACAGGCGCTTGGCCTCTTTCATGAAAGCCGCTTCGCGCGCCGTGGCTTCTTTCTGCAAACCGTCCAGGTCGCTGGCGCGGTCGATGTCGGCCAGCTGGGCTTTCCAGTCGGCCAGTCGTTGGGGCAGTTCCTCCGGTGTGCAGCGGTAGCGCCGCGACAGCGACAGCCAGCTGGTCAGGCGTTCGTCCAGGGCCTGCAAGGCTGCGGGGTCGATCTCGGTGTGGCGGCTGTAGTGCTGCAGGCTGTGCACGCTGTCCTGCAGCTGGGCCTGGGCGTCTTCCAGGGCCTTGAGCACGTCTGCGAAGCGGGGTTCGATGCCCACGTGTGGTTCGAGCAGTGCACTGGCGCGGGCGATGAGCGACAAGGCGCTGCTGTCCTCGTCGTCCAGTGCGGCCAGGGCGCCCTGGGCGGCGCCGATCAGGTCTTGTGCGTGGGCCAACCGGCCGTGTTGTGTGTTGAGATCCTCCCACTCGTCCGCGCCTGGTGCGAGTTTGGCCACTTCACCGATCTGCCAGCTCAGGCGCTCGCTTTCTTGCTGGCGTGTGGCCAGTTGGCTGCGTGCGGTTTCAAGCGCCTTGAGGGCGCCGCGCCAGTCGGCCCACAACCCAGGCAGGGCGTGGGTGGCGATGCCGGCGTACGCGTCGAGCAGTTGGCGCACGGCGTCGGGCCGGGTCAGGCTTTGCCAGGCGTGTTGCCCGTGGATGTCCACCAGGCTGTCGGCCAGGGCCTTGAGCTGCCCGGCGGTGGCCGCGCCACCGTTGATCCACGCCTTGCTGCGGCCCTGGGTGTCCACCGTGCGGCGCAGCAGCAGGCTGTCTTCGGCGTCAAAACCGTTGTCGGCCAGCCAGGTGGCGATGGGTGGGGTGATGTCGAACTCGGCCGACACCTCGCAGCGCGCCGCGCCTTCGCGCACCACGCCGCTGTCGGCGCGGGTGCCCAGCACCAGTTGCAGGGCATCGATGAGGATGGACTTGCCGGCGCCCGTCTCCCCCGTCAACACGGTGAAGCCGGCGCGCAAATCCAGTTCCAGGCGCTGGACGATCACAAAATCCGACAAAACAATGCGCAACAAGGCCATGTTCAGGCCACTCCTTCGTTCCAGTGCAGCTTCTTGCGAAGCGTGTCGAAATAGCTCCAGCCCGTGGGGTGCAACAGCCGCAGCTGGTGGGGCGAGCGTTTGACGATGATGCGGTCGCCGTGCGTCAACTCGGTGAAGGTCTGCATGTCGAAGTTGGCGCTGGCGTCTTTGCCGGCCACCAGCTCGACGCTGATTTCGCCGTCGGACGGCAACACGATGGGGCGGTTGGACAGCGTGTGGGGCGCGATGGGCGCCATCACCCAGCCCGCAATGGCGGGGTGCAGCATGGGGCCGCCGGCCGACAGCGCGTAAGCGGTGGACCCGGTGGGCGAGGCGATGATCAGGCCGTCGGCACGCTGGTTGGCCACAAAACGCCCATCCACCGCCACACGCAACTCGATCATGCTGGCGGCCGGGCCACGGTTGACGACCACGTCGTTGAGTGCGGTGGCCTTGAACACGCAGCGTTCGTCGCGCCACACGCTGGCTTCAATCAGTGCGCGCCGGTCTTCATCAAAGGTGCCGCGCAGCATGGGGCGCAGCTTGTCGGCGTATTCGCCATAGGGCACGTCGGTGATGAAGCCCAGCCGGCCCTGGTTGATGCCCACCAGCGGCGTGCCGAAGCGGGCCAATTGGCGCGCAATGCCCAGCATGGTGCCATCGCCACCCACCACCAGCGCCAGGTCGCAACGGGCGCCAATTTCTTCCACGCCCAGCGCGCCGTATTGCATGAGACCGGTGTTGTGGGCGGTGTCGCGCTCCATGGCCACATCGCAACCCTCGTCGTGCAGGAAGTGGGCAATGCCATCGAGCGCGTCGCGCGAACCCAGGGCCTGGTATTTGCCCACAATGGCCACGTGCTTGAAGCGCAACGGGGCGGCTGGGGCGCTGGTTGCGGGGTGTGGCGGCGTGTGCGGGATCATGCGCAAATTACAACACAGGCTCTTAGAATGATTCCATGCTAGATGACCGTTCCAAGTTGTTGCTCAAGGCGCTGGTCGAGCGCTATATCGCCGATGGGCAACCGGTGGGTTCGCGCACGTTGGCCAAGGCCACCGGGCTGGAACTGTCACCGGCCACCATACGCAACGTGATGAGCGATCTGGAGGAACTGGGCCTGATCGCCAGCCCCCACACGTCGGCGGGGCGCATCCCCACCGCGCGCGGCTACCGGCTGTTTGTGGACACCATGCTCACCGTCAACCGCGACCAGCTGGCCGCACAAGACGGCATGGCGACCGCGAGCCTGCAGGCCGATCAGCCGCACAAGGTCATCAACCACGCCGCGCAGCTGCTGTCCAACATGTCGCAGTTTGTGGGCGTGGTCATGGCGCCCCGACGCAGCACGGTGTTCCGCCACATCGAATTCCTGAGCCTGTCCGAACACCGGGTGCTGGTCATCATCGTGTCGCCCGACGGCGAGGTGCAGAACCGCGTCATCCACACGCAGACGGTGTACACCCAGTCGCAACTGCAAGAGGCCGCCAATTTCCTCAACGCCCACTACGCGGGCTTGACCATGGAGGCGGTGCGCGAACGCCTGCGCCACGAGGTGGACGCGTTGCGCACCGAAATCGCCCAGCTGATGGTCACCGCCGTGGAAGACGACCCCAGCAGCAACCAGACGGCCGATGAGGTGGTGGTGGCCGGTGAGCGCAACCTGCTGTCGGTGACCGAGTTTTCCAGCGACATGGGCAACCTGCGCCGCATGTTCGACCTGTTCGAGCAGAAGGCCCAGCTCATGCGCCTGCTGGACGTGTCCACGCAGGCCGAAGGCGTGCGCATCTTCATCGGCGGCGAAAGCCAGGTGGTGCCCTACCAAGACCTGTCGGTGGTGACCGCGCCCTACGAAGTGGACGGCCAGGTGGTGGGCACGCTGGGTGTGATCGGCCCACAACGCATGGCCTATGACCGCATGATCCAGATCGTGGACATCACCTCCAAGCTGGTCAGCAACGCATTGAGCCACAACAAATAGCGGCCCAACCGCTGCGCTTACAATCCCGCGCTTGGGCGGGCCGTTAGCTCAGTTGGTTAGAGCAGAGGACTCATAATCCTTTGGTCGTTGGTTCAAGTCCAACACGGCCTACCATTTAAATCAAGCACTTAACAGAGTCCGGTCGGTTGGATCGTATTTCTTCTGGGATTTGTGTAGCCGCTGCGTAGCCATTTTCGCGTGTTTCACAACTGTCGGAGCGACGAGGTCTACGCGGCGACAGCTTAGATCACCGTCGACTGCTGTGGCTATCACCTGTATCCAATTGGTTGTTGCCCGTGCCCTAAACCAGTGACTTGACCCTCAATATTTTCTTGAGTGTCGACTCCATGTGGCAGATGTGAGCACGCAACACTGGTCTTCTGAGCCAAGTTTTTTGTTCGCGGGTGCCGGGTGGAGGCACTAGGCTGTATTGGGTGATGGCGCTTGAGGGAAGCCCGGCCATCTCTGACAACATGATGAAGGTGCGTCGAAGCGCGCCGAGAGGTCTCGGCTCCAATCTGGCATTTTCAAAGGCCTTCTTGAGGCTGTAGCGCGGGTCAGGCATCCGACCAGACTTGCCACGCCCAGAAAAGATGAACTCTGAGTCCCGTGGGAGTGACTCGATGAGCCTCACAAACTCCTCCGTCAGCAGCCCGCTTCGACTCCTGTATAGATGACAGCTGAAATAGGCTTCGTCACCCCACCCAAGGCGCACGTCTTTCCACCGAAGATTGCGCATCGCCTGGCTGTGACGCCCCGTCATCACCAGCGCCCTGAGAAAAACACTCACCTTTTTGTCTGGCAGATCCAGCACAGCTGCCCACCACGCAGGTAACTCTGAAGGCTGAATGACATTTGTGAAGGACCTGCGAGCAGGCTGCTGTGCCGACATCACAAGCGACTTGGAGGCCTTCATGGCCTTGACTGCAGCGGCATGGAACTCTGGCTTGACGACACACCATCGCAAAAAACCGCGCAGCATCACAAGCGCCCGCGTTGCCTGTGCGTGGCTTCTCTTGCATTGGTCGAGGTACCACTCACGCAACGTGAACTCATCAAGATCCTCGATGGCCAGGGAAGTCAAAGGGCTCAACGGGCCAGGCTTCAGTTGTCCGCTTCCGCGCTTTTTCCTCTCGCCACCTGGCAAAACCATGCGCTTCAAGTCATCAATGTATCCAGGACTGAAACTGCTGTTTCGCCAATGGCCTATCCGTCTTTTAGGCTGCCCTTGCTCACTGTAATAAGTCCACAACTGACCGATGGTCAGGGGCTGTACGCCACCCTGCCCAGACTCAACGACTTCACTGGCATTCCCCTTTCCCGGCAACAGAGTCAATTCCGATTCGCAGTCAACCCTGACCCGAAGCTCCAAAGCCCGCGTCCTTGCCTCAGCGATCGACAGGTCATCAACACGCCCAATCGTTTTACGAACCGTTTTTTTGCCAATGCGACCCTGAAAGATGAATGCCTTGCTGCCCCGTGGGGTGGTGCGCACACCCAGCCCGTTTACTTCTGTATCCCACAGAAATGCCTGCCCACGATCGTTCGGGCATTCAAACGTCAGCAGGTCAATCTCGGTAAAGCACTTTGTCGGCATTTAAGGCTTGGGGAATAAAAGCTCAGAACACGGCGGAACGTGCCGACCCGGTAATCTGTCAGCTCATCAAGGTGCGGTGAACAAACGGGAGACGACCCGACGGTGGCGCCGCGGCCGCGACGACGATTGACGCTCGGCTGTTTGGATGCCGTTAAAAATGTCATCAGTGTAAGCTTACACCGCATCAAGTTTAACTTTGATAATTATGAAAACCAAAAAAGTCGACAGCACCTATGCTGCCGCCATAACGCATGCTGAGGAACTTGCCAAAAGCGCCAAGACCGTCGATGAGCTTCAGCGTGCCATGACCGTACTACTGACCCTTCAACATGAATTAACCCTCAAAGAAGTGGCCAAGGTGATCGGCAGGTCACCCAGTTGGGTCCAGTACGTGCGCAAGGCATTCATCGAACAAGGGCTGACATCAACCAGGCATGACCACGGCGGTCGACGCAACCAAATCATGCCGCAGAGCGAAGAAGATCCGTTTATGCAGGAGGCTTGCAGGCGCTACAGAAACCTACAGAAACAGCCCTGGTGGAGAGAAGGCAGCGGCATAGAGCGAGAAGACATTCAGCTTCACCGCGTTGTGCGCAAGATGCTCGAGGAGCGCGCTGGTCGCCCGATCCCCTACTCGACGGCCTTTGCGTTCATGTCCCGTGTCGGGAAACGCAGATTTGGGATCTATCACGTCGATTTCTGGGACAGATACGCCCGAAATAATTTCTAAACTTGAAATGGGTTCCCGGCCTAAAGTTGGCCTCGAAAGTCCTTTCTGTGCCGCACCGGCTCAAACGAAAGGACCAAATGACCGCAAAGCCACCCCTCAACCTCACCGAGTACGAGTTCACCGCCAACATCGACTACGTGTCGCTGGTGGGCCTCCAGAAGACTGCCCTGCCGCCGCTCAACGGAAAAGCAACGTGGCCGCCATCGGTCCCCGGCAAGCTGACCGTGCAGGAGCCCAGCGCCGCCGACGTGCAGGCCTTGGCCGAGACCTTTCCGGCAGGCCACCTGGACGAACTCGAGATCTGCATTGATGTCCGCACGGCACAACAACAGCCTGCTGCGCAACAGGAAGAGGCCCTGACGGCTTTCAAGGCCGAGTTCGTTGCCAAGCGCCACAAGCCCACTTTCATCGAGGGCACCAACAGTGGGTTCCGGGGCGCTTACGACCACAACATCAAAAAGACGCTGCCCTACAACCACCGAGTGCCGGCCGCGCATCAGCAGCTGCTCAATGGGCATCGCAACGACGGCGCACAGGTCAAGTGCTACTACAAACGCACGGACCAGAAACAAGCGCTTCCGTCGCAACAGCACTGTGTGCGGCTCGAGATCCGCCTGGGCATGGTGGGCCTGGACCGCCACGGGTTGCTGACGTTGTCGGACCTGCATGGCTTCAAGTTCCGCAAAGAGCTGATGCCCTACTTCACGCATGTAAACGGCTCGCGGCACCCCAAGGTCCGCAAATCCTCGCGGGCTGCCCTGCTCGGCATGCTGAATGCATACCAAGACTCCGCCGACCTCACGCACTGGGGTCGCGTCGGGGTGGGCGCCTTCCTGCCCGGCGGCAAGCGTGAAAAACCCCACCTGATCTTCAAGCGCGACATCGTGCTCAACCACCGTATCGGCCAGGCACTGGGGCGTCTGGAGCGCTCGTTCGCCGTCAAAAAATTCGTGCGTCCAGCAGTGCCAGCCTAAGCACGAAGCCCAGCATTCATGCGGGTTGCAGCGCGGTTGAGTAAGTCACCTATGACTTACTTAACTGTGAGCCTCCCACCCTCCTCCACAACCCACCAGTCCACCCCACAAAGGGGCTGCCTGCAGCCCTGCCATTTCCGTTCGTCATCACCTTCAGGAACACCGTCAGACATGCCTACCTGCCAGACCATGACCCCGATCGAAGTCGAAACCCGTACCGCTGTTGATACCGCCACTGCAGCCTTTCACCTCAACCGCAAACAGCAGACCTTGCGTGCATGGGCCTGCTACGAGGACGGTCCGATTCGTCCCATCCGGGTCCATGGGCGCCTGGCCTGGCCTGTCTCCGAAATCCGCCGGCTCCTCGGCATCACCTCCGCAAGCAATGACCACCACTACCTCAACCGTGCCTGAGTCCGGACAGCTTGGCTGTCTCCTACCTATACCCAACCCCGAAAGGAAATCCATGACTGAAAACATCTGCCCCGGCAACGCCACTGCAAAGCCCAAGTTCGAACTGATCGTTCAGCCGTACAACCGCATCTATTGGTTGAATTCCGAGCGTCACCTGATGGTCAATGAGTCCGACTGGAAGTTCTGCGCTCGCCACATCGTCCACCAAATCGACCTGCCCTACTTCTTCTCGCGTGGCGTTGGCCTGGTGGAAGTGGAAGAGGAACCGCTGTTTGGTGGTTGGCGCTGCAGTCCGGTGTCGAGGGCTGCAATTGCCAAGGTCTTGCGCATGAATGTCCGGTTGCTCGCGCAGAACCACTGGCGTAGCGACTTGACTATGAGCGACGTTGACCTCTACGACCACCTCGCCAAGGTGTTGGCCGGATCGCACACCTCGAACGCTTACTTCCCCGAAATCAAGGGCATGGTCTTCGTGGGCCACACCACGAGCGACGGCCGGGTGATCAAGCGCAGCGGCTTGGATAAGCGCACGGGGCTGTACGCGATGACTCGCAAGCCCTTCCGCGCCGCCAACGACGAACCGATGGCGGTTGCCGCCTGACATCTCGATAGCCCAACCAGTGAACGCCCCGGCGCGAACCCGTGTCGGTGCGTTCACCCCCATCCCCGATTGGAAACATTTCTCACACCGACATGAACGACCTGATCATTGAAGACGACACCCAGATGAGCCACGACTTCCACGCGGATGACGTGGTGCCCGCCACCGCGCATAATTTGCCGGGCGACTCCGAAGAAGTCCAGCCCAATCTGGACGCGGCCGCCGAGGTCATTGCCCACTTCACGCGGCCGGACCACCCGCCGGTTGTGATTCTGGAAGACGAAGCCCCGGCTTCCCCCGAAGAACGGCCGGAGGCGAGCCTGGACGACGCCGAGGCAGACGCCATTGCAGAAAGCGGGGAGCCTTCCACCGAAGCCGTTGCGGCGCCCACGCATACGGCGCAGACGCCTGACACGCGCCTGCACCGCGTCGAGGTGGTCCCGGGCAAGATTGGCGAGACGCTGGCAACCGTCGAGGCTCTGCTGGCCGACTCTGGGCGCTTCTTTCGGCGCAACGGCAAGTTGGTGGAAATCCGCCAGGACATCGACGGCCATGGCTGCGATGTCAAGGCCATGACCATCGAGAGCCTGCAGGTCGCGCTCTCCACCATGAGCGAGTGGTACCGTTTTAACACCCGCTCCAGCGCCTGGCAGCCCTGTGACCCCAATGCAGCCGTCTGCCGCCTGCTGATCAACGGCAGCAGCCTCTCCCGCCTCAAGCCCCTCAAGGGTGTTGCCAGTCAGCCCCACCTGCGCCCGGACGGCAGCTTGTGCCTGTCGCCTGGCTACGACGAGGTCACGGGCATCTACGGCGCGTTTGATGCACAGGGGATCACGGTGGAGGCCAACCCCGGGATCGAAGAGGCCCGCGCTGCGGTCGCGGAGCTGGAAGACCTGCTCTCGGAGGTGGCGTTTGCCACGAAACAGGACCTGGCGGCAGCGCTGTCTGCCATCCTGACCGCAGCGGTCCGCCCGAGCCTGCCCCATGCGCCGCTGTTTCACGTCACGGCGCACCAGCCCGGCTCGGGCAAAACCTATCTGTGTGACCTGATTGCGTTGTTTGCCGGCCCGAAGCCCCCCAGCCAGGCATCGTTTCCGGGCAGCAATGAGGAGTGCGGCAAGTTGTTGCTCTCCCAGTTGATGCGCTCGCCGGCGGTGATCCAGTTCGACAACCTGACCACCGACATCAAGCCCCACGACAAGCTCTGCAGTGCGTTGACCAGTGACCTGATCGAGGGCCGTGTGCTCGGCAGTTCGTCCACCGCAAGCGTGAGCACTCGCGCCCTGTTCTTGAGCAGTGGCAACAACGTGATGCCCATGGCCGACATGGGGCGCCGCACGATGGTGATTCGCCTGGACCCCAAGGTCGAGATGCCCAGCGCGCGCACCTTCGCCCGCCCCAACCTGCTGACTGATGTGCGCAGTGAGCGGACCCGCTATGTCACGGCTGCACTGACCGTGATTCGCGCCTGGCTGGCATCGGGTGCCACCACGGTGTCGTGCTCGCCCCTGGGCAGCTTCGGCGGCTGGTCCAAGTGGTGTCGCGAGTCGCTGATCTGGCTGGGCTATGACGACCCCGCTACGGGCCTCTTTGAGGGTCTGGAGAGCGATCCGGACAGGCTGCTGCTGGGTAGGGTGCTGCAGGGCTGGAAATCGCTCTATGGCGCCTCTGTGGTGATGTTGCGCAACGTGGTGCCGGCTGCGATGCGCTTCGACCCCGACGACGACTTCCGTGACGCGCTGGTCGAGGCCAGTGGCGGCAACGACACCATCAACGTGCGCAAGCTCGGTCACTGGCTCGCCCGCCGTGAGGGCCACATCGTGGGCGGCCTGCGTTTGGTCAAGGCACCCAAGACCGGCAGCGCGCAGAACTGGTGTGTCGAGGAGGTGAAGACCTAAGTAAGGCCCTTAAACACTCCCCTCTCCCGCGCCACACCGCCCATCAGAGGTACGGCGCAACTCTCAACTGTCGGGGTGAGGCGATCAAGCCGCCCCAGCACTACGGTTCCCTGAATCCGCGCCCGATCAACGGGCGCATCACCAAGTAAGAAAGCAAAAATGTCCAATACCAAAACTGAAGCTGGTCACAAGTCGGCTGCCGATGCAGCGAACGGGGCAGTCAAGCCCCAAAAGCCCAGCCGTGCCCGCAAGTCTGCGGCACACTCGCGCCCCAACGCCAAGGCCGCAAGGCCCGATCACGCAAATTCTGCTCGCGCTAAGGGCAAGCGCGTCTCTCGCGCGGACCTGGTCCAGTTGGACGTGGATCGTTGGTTGGTTGTCGCTGACGAAAATGATCTGGCGAGGACCGCCAAATTGGCCATGGCGGCACTCGCAAGCACCGGGCGCATCTTCCTCATGGCGGGCAGTCCGGTGGAATTGACCTACGACGATCGGCACATCGCCCCCGAGCTCCGCGTTCTGGACTACGACGGTCTCGCTAGTGTTTTCTGCGAGGTGGTGGGTTGCGTTGGTTATGACCACGACACCGGCAACTTGAAACCCGGGCCGGGCTCCGCGCAGTTGGCAAAGCTGATCCAGGTTCACCGGCCTTATGGCGAGTTGCCTGTGCTCAAGGCCATTGTGGTTGGCCCCGCTAAGCGCCCTGATGGCACCGTGATCACGGAATCGGGCTATGACGAGCTCTCCGGTCTGCTCGTGGTGGACGTGAACGCCAACCCGAAGCACTTCGCGCCGGCGGTGTTTACGGGTGACGCCGAACTCGACGCGCTGCTGGCCGAACTGGGTTGACGATATGACGGACGGTGGCTGATGCCGTACTGGATGATCCCGGTCCGGCGCCACGCCACCGCCAACCTCGCAGTAGGTTCTTTAGGTTTGTAGGTTCTATTTGCATCATGGCCGGCTCTTGTCACGCGCCCCGGCAGCGGCCTCCATAAAGTAGGTTCTGTAGGTTTTGTAGGTCTTGTTTGCATCATGGCGTGTACGTGTCACCGGCACCGACCTCACCGGAGTAGGTTCTATAGGTTTTGTAGGTTCTGTTTGCTTGATGGCGGGTGCGTGTCACCAGACACCAAACGTCTCGATTGCGATCACAGCACCATGGCGGCGCTTATAGGTAGGCCGTCCGTTCGCAGCTCGGCCGTAGGCCTCGAGATCAAGATTTATTCAGTGCGAACGCAAGGGGTTTCGGACACCCGGGTTTTGATCAAGGACTGCGCAAGTACGACGTATGGGCAGGTCATCCCCATGCGCAACTGAGCCCATAGGACCGCAAGAATCGGGGTGGTGGGTACGCCTCAATCGAGGTCGGGGTTGGTGAGGGCTGAGGGGGAGATGGCACACAGATAGTCATTTCTTGCACGCTTTGCGACTTTGTCAGGAGAGAACTGAATGCGCAGCAGTCAGGTCGATATAAGCGGAAGGTGGGGGAGGTGGGCTTCCCCCCTTCAATCAAACCTCGATTTGGCAGAGCGCCAATATGTGTTGGCCCTGCTGAGACTGTCACAAAAGCCCCTGCCCCTCAGCGTGATCACGTTGAAGTGGTGCCGCCTTGGCCAGGGCCATCCACACATCAAACCGTAAGCCGGTGAATGGCTGCTTGGGCGCCACCCGCACAATTTCCAAGCCGCTGCTGGTGGCCTCTTTCACTCCACACTCGGTTGGCACCTCGTCTGCCTCGGCGATCGGGTGCCCTTTGGCGTTCAGTCCCAACACGTAATACACCTGCGACGCCATTGCCAGATAGGCCGCCCGCTTATCGGGCCGCTTGAGGTCGCCCAGCAAGTCGGCCCGGCTGACCTTGATCTCATGCACCACCGGCTCCAGGTACGCCTCCACCGTTGTGTCGCGGATGCTGAATACGTCGGGAACGGCCTGGGTCCAAACCCCATCCACCTGCGCGCGCAATGCCAGCTGCGTCCAGGCGATACGCCCCTCCTGCTGCATGCGCTGGGCCACCTGCATCACCCGCTCATCGTGCGCGCTGCGGTTTGCCCGGTTGGTGGCGTGGGCGTCGGCCAGCGCCTGCATTCCGGAAGGTGTGAGGTGCAAAGTCTCGCGCCCCTGGTCATCCCGCTCGGTCTGCACCAGCCCGACGACGATCAGATCCACCTCCAGTGGGTCGCGGCAAGGCCAGCCCGAGTATCTGTAGATCTCCCGCAGCCGGGTCAGGTGCTTGCGGGTGACGCGCGGTGGTGTCTGTGGCTCTGTCACGCCTTTCTGCGCCCCCGCTCCGGGTCTGGTGTGGCCATGAGGAGTTGAGCCGGGTAAGGCTGCATGAAGGCCATGGAGCGCGCTGCTGGTGCGTCCAGCCACTCGTCGTACTGGTCCTCGCGCAGGATCACCACCATCCGCTTCTCGTCTTCCGGTCTGTGGAACTGGTTGAAGATCGGGTGGTCGTCGGCATTGATGGTCAGCATGGTGAAGCTCAGCACCTCTTCACCTGTGGCCTTGCGGTTGACCGCCCACAGCCCGGCAATGCCCATGGGCTTGTCGTCCTTGCGCTGGATGCGGGTGGGCACGGCTCTTCCGCTGCGCCAGTCGGGCTCGTAGATGTTCTCCACCGGCACGATGCAGTGCTGTCCCAGCCGCCAAGCGTCCCGGAAGCTCGGCTTCTCCGCCACCGTCTCTGAGCGGGCGTTGTAGGTCCGCTTGCCGAACGCGACTTCACCAGCCCAGTGCGGGATCAGGCCAAACAGGCCAGCCAGCGCCTCGCGCGACGGCACAGCCTCATCGCCCACGTCGTGATACGGGTGGCGGCGGATGAACGGGGCGTGGTACAGCGGCCAAACCTGGCCTTTGATGCCTGGCGGCGCCTCCACCCCGAAGTGCAGCTTGAGCCGCTCCGTCTTGGTCACCGAGTCGTAGTTGGAGCACATGGTGGTGTGAGTTTGTCGTCACCCCGATTTATACTGGATGGATGAACGGGGTATCCACTTAGCTCCAGTACTCAGCAGATACTGGATAAAACATCAGTCTTTATTCTATCTGCCAGAACTTTTTCTTGGCGCCTTTTTGACCACGTCAGCATAAGTGAATGGCTCGGTCTGCATGGCTTGCTGCAGCAATCGATAGAAGAGCAAGCCGCGCGAGTTCGAGGTCCTGCGGTTGAATCGAAACACGAACTCGTCGAGGTAGGCGTCTAGGTGTTCAGGCTGCACCGATCCGTGGTGGGTGCCCAGCATCCAGCGCTTGATCAACGCGGCCACCCGATGCACGCCGGCCATTGACACATGCGCTGGCGTGTCCGAACCCAGCATCACCCTGCGCTGGTGCGCGTAGCCCAAGTCGGTGAGCGAACGGTAGGCCGCTGAGCCGTCGGTACGCACCTGAGCGCCAGGCTCGATCGAATCTTGCACAAAGGGCACCACACACGACTCGGCGTCATTGTCGATCCGGCGCAATCGAATTCGCCCAAACCCTTTGGGTTCGTGCAACTCGACTGCAATGGCAACCAAGACCTTGCTGGTGTTGCTCTTGCGCCCTACAGCAGAGATCGGGTTCTCACGGTCGGTCAGCGCCAGATAGGTTTCGTCCACCTCGACCAGCCCCTTGAGGCGCTCGCGCTCAGGACGAACCATGGCCCGCCGAAAGCGGTGCAGCATCGCCCAGGCTGTCTCATAACTGCCCAGACCCAGCACCCGCTGCAGACCCAGCGCGCTGACGTCTTGTTTCTGGTTGGTCAGATACCAGGCAGCAGCCAGCCACACCCTCAAGGGTGTGCGCGTCTTGTCAAAGATGGTGCCAGCCGTCACCGTGGTCTGGCGAGCACAGTCGCGGCACATGAGCCGCACGCGACTGGACCGGTAGGGTGCCCCTACGCTGCCACAGCCCGGACAGACGAATCCTTCGGGCCAGCGCAACCTCTCCAAAAATGCCAGGCAGGCTTCCTCGCTCCCGAACCAATCAAGAAATTCGTTCCAGTTGGTCGGGTAGTCCTTGCCAGCCTCCAACGGTGCGATATGCTGGTTGTCCATCCAGCTATCGTAGTCGTACTGGAGCTAAGCGGATACCCCGTATGGATGAACAGTACTTTGCAATCGTCCTCGCCAACCGCACTGGCAGCCATCCCCTTGGTGCTGCCCATGCCGGTTCGGCGGTGCGGGCGGGGTATCCGTCGCCCGCCGAGGATTTTGCGGTCAACCGGCTGGATCTGACCCAACTGCTCATCACCCATCCTCAGGCGACCTTCCTGCTGCGGGTGGCCGGTGCCTCTATGCGCGAGCTGGTATCGACGACGGAGACACCCTGGTGGTGAACAGTGCCATCAAACCTCGGCATGGCCACATCGTGGTGGTGGTGGTCGATGGGGAGTTTACGGTCAAGCAGTTGTAGCAGCGTGGAGGCCGGGTTCGACTGAAGGCCGCCAACCCCACCTTCCCCGACATCGAGCCAAAAGACGTCCAGACAGTTGCGGTGTGGGGCGTGGTCAGCTTCTGCATCAAGCGCTTCGTGATGTGAGTGCGTATTCCGATCAAACCCGCCACCTGTTCCAATCCAAACCTGTCACCGGTTCCAATCCAAACCTGTCACCGGTTCCAATCCAAACCCACCAGTCATTCCAGTTCAAACCGACCGCAGATTCCGATTCGGGATCACCTTCTCGGATTGACTTATTTGTGTGCGCCGATCCAAATTTGAGCCACCGGGCCGACTGAATATTGAGCCAGGGTTGGAAGCCGACTTTCAGAGGGTCGGCTGTGGATTCGTGTACGGGTTGTCCTTGTTTGGAGATCTCCTTGTTGTTGTGTTGAAGGCGATGGGCAAGACGCGGAGGGCTTAGCCCGTAGCGGCTTGCCCATCGCGGAGCGTGCTCAGAATGGGTCGGACTCTGCCGGCGCAGAGATCCCTTTGCGCGCCAGCTCGCGGGCCTTGATCCGCTTCTTGGCTGCAGCCGTGCTGCGACTGAATCGGATCGACTCGTTGCCTGTCTCCACGATGTGACAGTGGTGCGTGAGGCGGTCCAGCAGCGCGGTGGTCATCTTCGCGTCGCCGAATACGCTTGACCATTCGGCGAAGTCCAGGTTGGTCGTGATCATCACGCTGGTGTGCTCGTACAGCTTGCTCAGCAGGTGGAACAGCAACGCCCCGCCGGCCTGGCTGAACGGCAGATAGCCCAGCTCGTCCAGAATGACCAAGTCCATGCGCAGCAGGCTGGTGGCGATCCGACCGGCCTTGCCTTGGGCCTTCTCCTGCTCCAGTGCGTTGACCAGATCCACCGTGGAGTAGAACCTCACCCGCTTGCCGTGCCGGGTGATGCCCGAGACGCCCATGGCCGTTGCTAGATGCGTCTTGCCTGTGCCCGGCCCGCCCACCAGCACCACGTTGTGTGCCGCGTCGGTGAAGGCCGTGGTGGCCAGTGTCTCCACCAGCTTGCGGTCCACAGGTGAGACCTCGAAGTCAAAGCCCGCCATGTCGCGATGCACTGGGAACTTTGCCGCGTGCATCTGGTGGCTGATCGAGCGCATCGCCCGGTCCGTACCCTCAGCCTGCAGCAGGTGCTCGATCAACCAGCGCGAGGACTCGATGCCCACACCGCCCGCCTCGCCACCGCCTTGCTCGACCAGATCGGCCCACGCCCCGGCCATGCCGTGCAGACGCAGCGCCTTGAGTTCGACCAGTACATCAGTCTTCATAGTCGGCCCCTTCGGTGGTAACGCCCAAGGCGTCCGAGCGAAGACTGTCATAGCGTGCCGTGTTCGCCAGCGGCGGCGTGGCCACCCGCAGTAGAGTGGCCGCCGTAGGCGGCACCGGCTGCGCATTGAGCCGGCTCAGCACGTTGACCACGTGCTCCATCACCTTGCCGGGTGGACCACTCTCCAGAGCGAGTTCGATGGCCTGCACCACGTCCAGGCCTACACTGAGCGCTATCGCCAGCACCTGCGCCATCACCCGGTCGTCTCCCGGGTTGCGCAGCCGCTGCAGCGGCTCGGGCATGTCAGCGAAGGGCGCGCCGTTCCGCAGCGCATCGAGCTTCCTCTGCAGCGGCGGGATGTAGTGCTGCCAGTCGTATCGTGTCTCGCCCGCGTTGCTCATGGTGGCAAATCGCTCGTTGACAAAGCGCCCCTTGGTTGAACCCGATGCAGAGTTGTCCACGGTGGTGGTCGGTCGGCACTTGCGACGAACCAACCG
Source organism: Hydrogenophaga defluvii (assembly GCF_042665235.1). Lineage (NCBI taxonomy): Bacteria > Pseudomonadati > Pseudomonadota > Betaproteobacteria > Burkholderiales > Comamonadaceae > Hydrogenophaga > Hydrogenophaga defluvii. The sequence goes on from NZ_JBHTBZ010000068.1 coordinate 233,306, forward strand.
ACCAACGCGGTGGAAACTCGTGTTCAAAGCGAAGGAAGCTCTTCTCGATTTTTTGGCACGCTCTTTCTCCGGACGCAGTGACTTACGCATCGCCTTGGTTTATGAGTTTGCCGAGCGCCGCCGCTTCGGCCGCAGCGATTCGCCAACTAGGTCGATTCGATGGGCATCGCTGACAACGCGGTCCATGATGGCGTCGGCAACGGTTGGATTTCCATCCGCAAGATAGTCGTGCCAGCGCTTGACGGGCAACTGGCTGGTCACAACAGTCGCTCTGGTGCCTGAGCGACTCTCAACGACCTCTAGGAGGTCGGCTCGCCGCTCAGCCGTAAGCGTGTTGATACCCAGGTCGTCAAGGATCAGCAGATCGAGCTTGCCGATCGCGGTAATCCGCTTTCTGAAGGTGCCGTCGGAGTGCGCAATGGCCAGCTCCTCCAAAAGCAATGGCACGCGCTCGAATTTGACCGTCATTCCATACCTGCAGGCTTGGTTCCCCAGTGCACAAGCGATCCACGTCTTGCCTAACCCAGTTGCGCCCGTCAAGATGACATTGACCCCATGCCTGATCCAGTTGCACAGTGCCAGTGACGCCATCACTGATCGCTCAAGCCCGCGCTTTGCCCCGTAGTCGATGTCTTCCATGCAAGCCGGCTCACGTAGCTTTGCATTGGTCAGCAGCCTCCGAAGACGCTTGTCATCGCGATAAGTCACTTCGTGATCGACCATCAGGCCGACTCGTTCCTCGAAGCTCAGGTGCCCGGTCACAGCCGATTCGATCTGCTGCGAAAAAGCATGGGCCATGCCAAAGAGCTTGAGCTCATTCAGCTTACGGATAGTGTCATTTGTCATCATGGTCTGGTTCTCAATGCGAGGTCAGTGATAGTGCTTGGGGCCACGCAGGTTTTCGTGAGCGAAATTGGCTTCGGTGATTTCCGAACCCTGCATATCCAGCCGGTTCACGAGGATCGCGCGCAGGCTGGCTACAGACGTGGCTCCGCTGCTGATCGCTTTTGTGCATGCGGCCTCGACACGATCTACTCCGAATTCAGCGCTTAGCTTGCGCATTCCAATGCCGAGCCGGTAACCGGCTGTTTTGCCGCCATTGGCCGCCAGCTGTTGTTTCACAAATGCTGTGGTCTGCGGACCAATGCCACTGGCCCACAGCAGTTCGCGCTCAGGCGTCCAAAGACCATACGCGTGTTCGGCTGGCGACAGGTGCGCCGGATCTATGACCGGATCGTCACCTGGCGTTTTAACGTGGCTCGCAACCCGGCGGCCATCGAAGATCAGTTCGACCAGTGTTGCCGTCACCCGGATGTCGACGACCTGTGACACAAGCCGCGCCGGCGCGGAGAACAGACGCCCAGCCACATTTACCATCTTGCTCATGTCCACCCGAGCGCGACGGAACTCAACGTATTCATAGGAGGTCGCCGGCAGGCTGCGCAGCAGTGGCGCATCCAGGCTTTCAAAGGCACTACGCCGATTGCCTGCCAACTTCTGAAAGGGACGGTTGTTCAGCTCATCGAGGAGTTCAAGAATCGCGCAATTAAGCTCACCCAAACTGGTGAAGACGCGTCGGCGCAACCGGAACAGTATCCAGCGCTCAACGATCAGCACATGTCCTTCTACCTTGGCCTTGTCCTTCGGATGTCGAGATCGGGCCGGTTGAATTGTTGTGCCATAGTGGGCCGCGAAGTTCTGATAGCTGTCATTGACCAATGGCTCCGTCAAACTCGCTCGGGTAACTGCCGACTTCAGGTTGTCGCATACGATAAATTTGGGTACGCCTCCGAAGAACTCCAGCATCCGCACGTTTGCGGCAATCCAGTCCGGCAGCGTTTGCGACCAATGGGCCTCGGCGTAGGTGTAGTTCGACGCTCCAAGTACGCTGACGAATATCTGCGCCCGAAGGACGCAGCCCGAGACGGGATCATGGATTGGAACGGTCGGCCCAGCATAGTCGACGAATACCTTGTCCCCGGCCAGGTGAGTCTGCCTCAGATAGCTCTTGAGACTGCGGCACCACGTGCGGTAGAGGGAGCAGAACTGGCTGCGCTGCATACCGTCGGGG
>NZ_JBHTBZ010000069.1:0-1952 GCF_042665235.1 Hydrogenophaga defluvii
GCAGCTTGCCCGCTGTGTCGCGCATCGGAATCAGCAGGTGGTGCCCGTCGCACTTGATGCCGTGGGGCTTGATGCCCTTGCGGGTCAGGTACTCATGGCCGGTTGCGGGTGTTGCCTCATTCCAGATCAGCGCCGCCGCCTCGCTGGCCTGTTGCTGGGCCTGGGCTTGTTCGACCTCGCGCTGTGCCTGCATGGCCTTGATGCGCTGCCGGTGGGCTTGGCGCTCTGCCGCTGTCTGTTGGTTGCCCGCCTGCCGGTCTGTCGTGGGTGCGTAGCCGTTTTGCTTGGCCAGGTGAAACAGCGTCCCTATGCCGATGCCCCCGCCTGCTTTCACGCTGCGCCATGTATCGCGCACCGATGCCGCGTCGTAGCCGTCAGGGTCGGACTGGCTCCATGCGTCAAACAGATCAAACCCGGTTGCGTCTGGAAACTCCGACTTGATGGCCATCGCCAGCTTTGCCCATTCGTCGCGTGGCATCGCTGGCGGAATGTAGGCCAGCGCATCGCGTATTTGTTCGGGTGTGGGGATGCTCATAGTCGGCCCCCAATCTGCGCCAGGAACAGCGCCGCGTCGTGCAAGGTGGGCAGGTATCGCACAAGCCCCCACCTTTCCGCCCAATACGTCACCGGCCCGTCTGCCGGGTCTGTGCGGTGCAGGGTGTGGCCCTTCAACGCGTAGCCCGCGCGCAGCGTTGAAAACGCTTTGTCGTTGCGCTCTGCCGTGGGAAAATCCAGATCGTTGATCGCGGTCGCCGTGGTGGTGTGCAAGCCCCCGGCGGCCTTTTCTTTTGGGGTGGTGTTGATCGCCATGTCCACCCCCTCAAGCGGCCATCAACACGGCCAGCTTTTGCGCGCGCTTGGCGTGAAGTTGCTTCACCAGTTCGCGGATTTGATCGTCCGACTGACCTGCAATGCGCGCCGCGTTAATCGCCTGCACCTCATTGTCTGGCCAGCCCACCGCCCGCTGCCCAATGGGAACGGGATTTGTGAAAAGCCCCGCGCGGATCGCGTTGTAAATGCTTGCGTGGGAACGGTGCCCCATTTCAGCCTTGACGGCTGGAAGTCTCAAGATAGCCATTGATGCCCCTTCGTAGCAGCCGGTGCAAATCCGGCTTGGGGCAAGTGTCGAAATTATGGCCAGGCGTGAAAAGGGTCATACCTTTCGAAATAGGTCACACCATTCACTTGAGAAAAGGGGTCAATGGTTTGATACCTTCAACCCTATTGCATCAATTGGCACAGCTAGCGCCTGCCAGCGGGCAGGCCATCTGCCCGTAGGATTGACGCAATAGCTCGGGCCTTGTCCTTTGAAACCCCTCGCTCCTTCACCAGCCAGTCAGCCACCATTTCGTTGATCGGTGCCGTATCAGGTTCGCTTGGGTCGTAGTTTTTCCAAAATCTCTGCGCCGCAGCCTCAAGGTGTCCTAGTTGCTCGGTGTGGTGTGCTCCCCATGGCCACTTTTTCGGATCAAAACTGTTTATTTCTCGTCCCGGCTCATTCAGAACACAATGCAAGCCGTTTGCTTTGATTCGTCCAACAGTCCACAGGCTAGTGTTAACCAGCCATTCCTGGGTGTGCTTAAGTCGTCTAAATTGTCGATTGGTGGTGGCAATTGATATAAAAAGCACACCAAAAATAATCAGAACAAGAATAGATAAACGACGAACTAGATCACCGCCAACCACAGCCGCAGCATCTTGCTTAAAAATCTGCAAATAGATCGCCGCTATTACCGCAAAGGCACCAGTAAAAAAATAAGTCAGCTCCACAATAGATTGCCCGCGCTTGAAAACTTTTTCTAATATTTGTGAGAACTTAGACTTCTTTGATTCTTCAGCATCTTGATTCAATTAGCACCCCTACATGCTGCCCCGAAAAGAAGCCAGCGCCGCCGGGTCAGGGTGTCCCGGTTTTCACCATCGGGGATCAGCCGATGGCTAGGCGTGGCGTC
>NZ_JBHTBZ010000070.1:0-20388 GCF_042665235.1 Hydrogenophaga defluvii
AGGTTAGGGTTCTTACGTGGGTCAGATTTGGATGGAAATTACCCGTGAAGGTGGGTCAGTTCTGGATGGAAATCAACACTGATACGCCTAATGCCGAGCAGAACAGCCCATGGAGCCTTGATGACAGGACGAAGATCGGCTTTGCTACGTTGCCCCACAACCCCGCCGACGCAGTGGCTAAGTTACGTTCCTTGGTCATGCAAGTGGTCGTACCCGCTGCTTGGCCAGCACGAGCTTGAAATCTCGGTCGCCCACGGCTCGCGTGATGTCCCTACTCGTTTGGCCAAATATTCGAATTCACGTCCTCACGGCCAAGGCGTTACTATCTGGTTCTGATTACGGACGCGGGTTCGGTTCCGTGTTCCACCACCATCACACCTAAGACCAACCGGTTCGCCAGTTGGTCTTTTTTCTTGTTTTGTCGTTCCACGGCCCGTTTTCATGACCTCTCTGCAGCCCGGTACGCTCGGCATCGACTTCGGCACCTCCAATTCGGCCATGGCGTGGGCCGATGCGCACGGCGTGGCGCGCCTGATTCCGCTGGAGGGCGATGCGGTGTCCATGCCCACGGCGGTGTTCTACAACGCCGAGGACCGCAGCACCCACTTCGGCCGCGACGCGGTGGCGCAGTACCTCAGTGGCACCGAAGGGCGGCTGATGCGTTCGCTCAAGAGCTTGCTGGGCAGCCCGCTGCTGCTGGAAACCACCGTCATCAACCACCAGCAGGTCAGCTTCCAGGACATCGTGGCCACGTTTCTGGCGGCCTTGCGTGAACGCGCCGCCACCACGCTGGGCCACGCGCCGCGCCAGGTGGTGATGGGGCGGCCGGTGTTTTTTGTCGATGGCGATCCGCAGCGCGATGCGCAGGCACAGCAGTCGCTGCTGGACGCCGCCCTTGCGGTGGGTTTTGAGCAGGTGTCGTTCCAGCTGGAGCCGATTGCCGCCGCGCTGGACTACGAGCGCCGCCTCACCCGCGAGGCCACGGTGCTGGTGGTGGACATCGGTGGCGGCACCTCCGACTTTACGGTGGTGCGCCTGGGGCCACAGCGCATGGCGTTGACCGACCGCAGCGGCGATGTGTTGGCCACGACCGGTGTGCACATCGGAGGCACCGACTTCGACCACAAACTGAGCCTGGAAAACGTGATGCCGCTGCTGGGCTACCGCCATCTGGGGCCACAAGGCCGCGAGGTGCCCAGCCGCGTGTTCTTCGACCTCTCCACCTGGCACCTGATCCAGTGGCTGTACCAGCCGCGCGCCATCAGCCAGGCCCAGACCCTGCGTGCCAACTACGCCGATCCGGCGCTGCACGTGCGCTTGATGGAGGTGCTGCGCCAGCGCCACGGTCACCACATCGCGCACGAGGTGGAACTGGCCAAGATCCGCTGCTCGCAGTTGGGTGGCGACACCGAGGTGGACCTGTCCTGTATTGCACGTGGGCTGTCCGCGCCCATGGCGGTGGCCGACATGGCGGACCAACTGGCCGGCCAGTTGGTGCGGGTGGTGGCGTGCGCGCGCGACTGTGTGGCACAAGCGGGGCTGGCCATGGCCGGGCTCGACGCGGTGTACCTGACCGGCGGCTCATCGGCACTGCGGCCTTTTCAGCAAGCGCTGCACGCGGCGTTCGACGGCGTGCCCTTGGTCGAAGGCGACCTGTTCGGCGGCGTCGCATCGGGCCTGGCCTACACCCGGATCTGACGGGTGTAGGCCCGCCCGCTACGCGGCCTGCGGCCGCGCGTGGTACAGCAGCACGCCCAGCACCACCGGGATGCTGACGGCCGCCACCCAGGGGTTGGCAAAAATCAGCGACAGCGAGAACACGTTGAGTATCCAGAAGCCCGCTTTCCCGATGGGCCGTGCCACATAGCCGGTGTAGGCGGCGCCCAAGCCCATCACCGCCACCACCGAACAGGTGGCCGCCAGCAAGAAGGCCGGCCAGGTGAAGTCCAGCAGCAGCAGCGAGGGCGAATAGACAAAGGCAAACGGCACCAGCGCCTTGCCCATGGACAGCCGGAAGGCGGTCATGCCGGTGCGCATGGGTTCGCTGCGGGCAATGCCTGCCGCCGCAAAGGCGGCCAGCGCCACGGGCGGTGTCACGTCGGCCAGCACACCAAAATAGAAGACGAAGAAGTGGGTGGCCAGTTGTGGCACGTCCAGTTGCGCCAGCGCGGGCGCCACGATGGCCGCCAGGATGATGTAAGTGGGCGTGGTGGGCACGCCCGAGCCCATGATGATGCAGGCGATGGCGGTGAACAGCAGGCCAAACAGGATGGTGACTTGCTTCAGATCGAGCAACTGGAACACGTCCAGCGCCACCAACGCTTGCGCGGCCACGCTGGAGACATCGACCACCCACGCCGAGAACTTGAAGCCCATGCCGGTGAGTGTGGTGATGCCCAGCACAAAACCCACACAGGCGCAGGCTGCGCCAATGCCCAGCGCGGCCTTGGTGCCCATGTCCAGGCCCTGCACCAGCGCGCGTGGCCCCACGGCGATGCCGGTCATGCCTTTGCCCAACGGGCCCAGCAGGCGCGGGATCCACGAACACGCCACGGTGAGGGTGATGCCCCAAAACGCCGCCAGAAACGGGGTGTACTGCATCAGCAGCAAGGTCACCATCACCACCAGCGGAATGAACAGGTGCCAGGAGCTGCGCAGCACCAGGCCGATGCTGGGAATCTCCGACGGGTCCATGCCACGCAGCCTGAGGCGCTTGGCCTCCAGGTGCACCATGTACAGAATGGCAAAGTAGTGCAGGATGGCCGGCACGATGGCGATCAGGATCAGCTGGTTGTAGGGGATGCCCAGCGTTTCGGCCATGATGAAAGCGGCCGCACCCATGATGGGTGGCGTGATCTGGCCGCCACATGACGCCGAGGCTTCCACCGCCGCCGCAAAGCGGGGCTGGAAGCCCACCTTTTTCATCAGCGGAATGGTCATCACCCCGGTGGTGACGGTGTTGGCAATGGCCGAGCCGGAGATCATGCCGAACAGACCGGAAGACACCACGCTGACCTTGGCGGGCCCGCCCGAAAAGCGCCCGGCCGCAATGGTGGCCAGGTTGACGAACAACTGCCCCAGACCGGTGAGCTGGGCCATGATGCCGAACAGCACGAAGTGAAACACGAAGGTGGCCACCACACCGACGGGTATGCCGTAAATGCCCTCGGTGCCCTTGTACAGGTGGGCCACGATGCGCGGCAGGCTGTAGCCCCGGTGGCCCAGGCCGCCGGGCAGGTAAGGGCCCAGCAGGCCATAGAAGATGGTGGCAATGGCCAGCAGCGGCAGAAAAATGCCCATGGTCCGGCGTGTGGCCTCGATCACCATGGCGATGGCGATCACGCCCATCATCAGGTCCAGCGGCGTGTGGTTGCCGGGCCGCTCGATGAAGATGTCTTGAAAGAACACCAGCAAATAGAGCGAAATGCCCGAGGCCAGCACCGCGAATACCCAATCGCGCCACGGTATGTGTGTGGTGCTGCCGTCGTACGCCCGAAACGGCAGGGCCAGGCCGGCAATGGCCACCAGCACACCCATGAAGGCGTAACGCATGCCGTCCGGTACCGGCTCGTTCAGGCCGGCCAGCAGTTGGGTGCCCATGAACAGGTAGAACGCCACCAGCCCCAGTGACACCAGCCACTCCCACGGGCCCGGCAGGCGCTTCTGGCGCGGGAACACCAGAAAACACAGGCCCAGCACCACCGTCAGGTGGATGGCGCGGTGGGCAATCTCGTTGTGCAGGCCAAAGCCTGCCGTGTAGTAGTGCCAGGCCGCCAGGCCCGCGCACAACACCAGCACGATTTTGGCGCTCCAACCTGTCAGGCGGCGGAAGCTGGCTTCGGGGTCGAACTGTTCGATCAGGCGATCGACTTCGGCTTGGGTGGTGCTCATGGTTGTTCTCGTTGTTCGGTTCATTGGGCGGTGTCTGGGCAGCCACGCGCGCGCAGCTCAATGGCTTGGGCGCTCAGGTGGCCGAGCAGCACCGGCGCGTGGCCGGGCACTTGCAGCCGCATGTGCTGGGCGGGCAGCGGGCGCACCACCAGCGGCGCCACCACACGGTCCAGCGTCAGGCGTGAAAAGCCGCGCTCTCCAGACTGCACACGTTCAAGCCGCTCGCCGGGCCCCGGCGCCGATGGCAGGCCGTAGCCCTCGCCATCGAACTGCTCTTCCACCAGGTGTGCACGCCAGCCGTTGGCCCCTGTGCGCCACTCGTAGCGGTCCAGCACGGGCGTGCCCAGCACCGAGTGGGTGAAGGCCACGTCGGCACGTGGCTGGGCTGGATCCAGCGGCAGGCGCATCAACTCACGCTGGCTGCGGTGCTCGCTGAGCACCAGCTCGCAGGCCTGGCCGATCAGTGGCAGGCACAGCGCCAGTGCCAGCAAGGCACCGCGCCGTGCCCGACTCACTTCACCAGGCCTTTTTCTTTGAAGTAGCGCACGGCACCGGGGTGCAGCGGCACGCTGGCCACTGAGGTGGCGGTGTTGAGCGCAATGTTTTTGCCCTGCACGTGCACCTGGCCCATGATGGCCGTGTTTTCGTACAACGCCTTGGTCACCTCGTAGGCCACGTTCTCGGGCACGCCGTCGTGGCTGGCCCAGATGGCCATCACGGCCAGGGTGGGCACCGCTGCGGTCTGGCCCTTGTAGCTGTTGGCGGGCAGGTCGACCTTGGTGTAGTAGGGCTGTTCCTTGAGCAGGGCGTCCACTTCCGGGCCGCTCAGGGGAATGACCTTGAGCGCGTGGCTTTGCGCAAAGTCGGTCACGGCGGCCACCGGCACCCCGCCGGTGATCAAGGTGGCGTGCAGGTTGCCGTCCTTGATCTTGTCCACCGCCTGGGTGAAGGACGAGCTGTCTTCCTTCACGTCGGTGCGGGCCATGCCATTGACGCGCAGCAGGTCCGTCACCAGCTGGTACTGGCCCGAGCCGGGGGCGCCCGACGAGATGCTTTTGCCCTTGAGGTCTTTGACGCTGTTGATGCCCGAGTCTGCGCGCGTGATGAGCTGCACGGTTTCGGGGTACAGCGCGCCCAGCGCGCGCAGGTTTTTCAGCGGCGCATTGGCGAACTGGTTTTTGCCGTTGTAGGCGGCGTCCAGGATGTCGGCTGCGACGAAGGCCGACTCGATGTCCTTGGTGCCCAGCAGCTTGGCGTTGCCCACCGAGGCACCTGCCGCTTCAGCGGTGGCGGTGATCTTCTTGCCGTCCACCGTGGCTTTGTTGGAAATCAACTGCGCCAACATGCCGCCCAGGGGGTAGTAGGTGCCACCCGTGCCGCCGGTGGCAATACCGAAGAACACCCGTTGTTGGGCCACGGCGGTGCCGACAAGTCCAACGGAGGCGGTGGCAGCGGCCACCAGGGTCAGGGCAATGCGTCGATTGAATGTCATTCGATTCTTCCTTCGGGTTGGGGAGGGGAACACACAACTTACCAGAGGTGGCGGCTTGCGCCAAGGCGTCTGGCCAGCCAGGGCGGCTACAGTGTGGAGCCGAACTTGCATGGTCTTCCAGGCTTCGCCAAATCTGATGCTCAATATCAAGAATCCCAAAACAAGCGACCCACTCCCACCTCGAAAAAAGCGGCAGCCCGACAAGGTGACGCCGCCTTCATGGGAACAGCTGGGCAGTTGGGTGGCGCTGGTGGAGAGCGGGTCGGTGTCTGCCGCAGCGCAGCGCCTGGGCATTTCGCAGGCGGGTGTGTCCCAGCATGTGCGCCAGCTTGAAGACGGTTTTGGCACCTCCCTGCTCGACCGCTCCACCCGCCCCGCGCGGCCCACCGCCAGTGGCCAGCGCCTGTATGAGCAGGCTCGCGATCTGCTGACCCGTGCCGGGCAGATGGCCGACGCGGTGCGCCTGCTGAGCCGCAACAAACGCTCGTTGCTGCGCCTGGGTTGTGTCGATTCGTTTGCCGCCACCATCGGCCCCGCCATGGTGCGTGGGTTGGCCGGCTGGGTGCAGCGGCTGCGCCTGATGTCAGGCATCAACCCGGAGCTGGCCGACAAATTCAGCCAACACCAACTCGATGTGCTGGTGACCACCGACGACCCCCGCCCAGTGGCCGGTCAGCTGTGTGTGCCGCTGTTTTCCGAGCAGTTTTTGCTGGCCTTGCCGCCCCGTCTGCAGGTGCCACCGCTGGCTTCGCTGGCCCAGTTGCATGGCATGCGCCCATTCATGAACTACAGCACGCGCTCCAAGATGGGCGCCTTGGTGGACGCCTACCTTGGCAGGCACGCACCTGGGGTGGAACGGGTGTTTGAGTTCGATGCCACCGACCCGCTGCTGAGCCTGGTCAGCGAAGACCTGGGCATTGCACTGACCACGCCGCTGTGCCTGTGGCAATCGCGTTTTCACGCCCAGGGTGTGCAGTTGATGCCGCTGTCCGCGCTGCGATCGCAGGGCAAACCTTGTCCGCCGTTGTCGCGCACCTTCTGGCTGGTGTTTCGGCCCGACGAACTGGGCCCGCTGGCCAACGACATCGCCGCCATGGTGCGGGTGGCCGCGCGCGACCTGCAGCGCCAGATCACCGTCGAACTCAAACTGCCGCCAGAGATGATCAGCATCGAGGACGCGGCGCCCAGCGCAGCGATTCCTTGATGCAAATCTTCAACCGGCACAAAACAAACCGCGGATTCGCGCAGCCCGCATAAGCTGGCGCTCTGTTTGATACGGAGGCCGCTGTGGCAACTTGGGATGCGATTGTGATCGGCGCCGGTGTGGTGGGCACATCGGTGGCGTGGAACCTGGCAGCGCTGGGGCAGCGCCGCGTGCTGGTGCTGGAGCGTGGGCAAATCGGCACGGGCACCACCTCGCAATCCAGTGGCATCTTGCGCACCCACTATTCGGTGGTGGAGAACATCGAGCTCGCGCAGCGGTCCTGGCACAGCTTCGAACACTTTGCCGAGCTGCTGCAGGACGACGACGCCTCGGCCGGTCTGGTGAAGTGTGGCTACCTCATCGCCGTGCCCGATGGCCCCAAGCTCGCACCTTTGCGCCAAGCCCTGGCGGCACAGCAGGCGCGCGGCATCCCCATCCAATACCTTGACGCGCAACAGGCCACTGAGCGCCTGCCCATCTGCCGTTTCGACGATGCGGCACTCATCGGCTTCGAGCCCGAAGCCGGTTTTGCCGACGCCTACCTGGTGGCCACCAGCTATGCCCGTGCGGCGCGCCGGCTGGGGGTGCGTTTTATGGAGGGCGTGGCGGTGCAAGGCCTGGTGCGCGACGGTGACCGTGTCACCGGGGTCGTCACCGATGCCGGCGTGTTCCACGCCCCGGTGGTGGTCAGCACCCAAAACATGTGGGCCAGCGAGTTGCATGCCTGGAGCGGTATCCACGTGCCGCTGGCACCCGAGCGCCACCGCGTCATTGCGCTCGAAGGCCCCGAGGCCTACAGCTACCAGATGCCGGTCTACAAAGACCTGGGCTCGCCCGGCATGTTGTACTGCCGCAGCTACGGTGGGCGACAGATGTTGGTGAGCGAAGGCACCGCAGGCGAGGTGCTGGCCGGCCCCGACAACGAGCAAGGCGACGTGCCCATGGACTACGTGGCCGAGCTGGGTGAGCAGGTGGCTGAGCGTTTTCCGTCGTTTGCAGAGGCTGGCCTGGCATCGGCCTGGACCGGCGTGTACGACGTGACCCCCGACTGGAACCCCGTGTTGGGGTCGGTGCCCGATGTGCCGGGCCTGGTGGTGGGGTTTGGCTTTTCAGGCCACGGTTTCAAGCTGTCGCCCGCCTTGGGGCGGGTGCTGGCACAGGCCGCGCTGGGCCTGCCCACCGATGTGTCACTGGCGCCCTACGCGCTGGCGCGTTTCAGAGGCGGGCGCCTGCTGCAGGGCGCCTACGGGCAGGGCGCTGTGTCCTGAGCAGGATCGCCGCAGGCTCATTTGTCCTTGATCTTGCCGCGTGGAATCACCGCTGTGGTGGGTGCCACCGGGCGGTCGGATGCGCCCGACGGGGTGTCGCGAGGCCCGCTGTCTTTTTTGGGCTTCTTGACCATCTTCTCTTTTCGCTGTTCGCCTTTGGCCATGGGGCCTCCGTGTGTGTGGGTGGGGTGCCGAACGTGGCACCAGCACGCGATGTTACCGCGCCCGCAGCCCCTGCACCAAGGCGCCCAGGGCGATGCCACCGAGCGCCCACAACAGGTCCCAGTTGCCGGTGCCCAGGCCGGCAATTGCGGGCCCGGGACACACGCCACACAGGCCCCAGCCGATGCCAAAAACGGCCGCGCCCAACACCGTGTCGCGGTTCATGTGGGCCACATGCCGGTGAAAGTGGCCACCCAGCAGCGGCTGTTTCAGCATGCGCGGCAGCAGCTTGTAGGCCAGCAGCGTGACCACCACCGCGCCACCCATCACCAGCATCAGGCCGACATCGGTCAGGCGCAGAAAACTCAGCACCACCTCAGGCTGAACCATGGTGGACAGCGCCAGCCCGAAACCGAACAGCGCTCCCGCCAGCAGCACGGCGAGCAGTTGACCCGGGGTCATGTGGGGCGCTTTCATGGCAACCACCTCGCCACCAGGTTGGCGGTGATGAAGGCCGTGGCCATGAAGGTGAGCACCGCCACCAGCGAGGGCCATTGCAGCGAACCCAGGCCACAAATGCCGTGGCCCGAGGTGCAGCCATTGCCCAGGCGCGCGCCATAGCCCACCAGAAACCCGCCCACCACCAACTGCCACACCGGCACGCTGGTGCTGCCGGGCGTGCCGTCGCCCAGCGCCAGCCACCACAGCAGCGCGCCCAGCACCAGGCCGGCTGCATACACCAGGCGCCACAGGCGCGAATCGGTGTAGCGCGCCTGCTGAAAGTAGGGGCGCCGCACCACGTAAGACCAGGTGCTGGAAAACACGCTGCTCATGCCACCCACGAGGCCGGTGAAAACGAACAACAGTGCCACACCGGCACCTATGAACAGGCCACCCAGCAGGTAGTGCTGCCAGCCCAGGGGGAAGAGGTTGAGTGTCATTTCCATGGCGCGCGATTATCCGTTGGCCTGCCCTACCCATACCCCCTGTAGTTGTAACAGGCGCTGCCAGTCCAGCAGATCAGGGTGGGGCACCGTGGCGCCCGGTGCGTGCAAGCCGCTGTGCAGGTGCAGTGCCTCGCCGCTGAAGGGGTGGACCAGTTGCAGCGACTGCGCGTGCAACCACAGCCGCTGGAGCCCCAGTTGTTGTGCCCACCAACGGTTGAGTGGGCCTTTGCCGTGGGTGGCGTCGCCAATGATGGGGTGGGCGAGGTGCTTGAGGTGGCGCCGGATCTGGTGGCGTCGCCCGGTGTGGGGCATGGCCTCCACCAGCGAGGCGCGGGTGGTGGGGTGGCGCGTGTCGGCCGCAGCCGGCCATTCCAGGCAGGCCAGGCGCTTGAAGTCGGTTTGAGCGGGCTGCGCGGGGGCGTCGGGTGGCGCATCGTCGGGGCGCAGGGCGTGGTCCACCTGCGCTGCTTCGGGTGCCCAGCCACGCACCAGCGCCAGGTAGCGCTTGTGCACCGTGTGCTGCTCAAAGGCCTGGGCGAGGCGGCGTGCGGCCTCCGGGTGCAAAGCCATCAGCAGCACGCCACAGGTGCCTTTGTCGAGCCGGTGCACGGGGTACACCAGTTGCCCCAGTTGGTCGCGCAGGGTTTGCAGCACAAAACGGGTTTCGCCAGCGTCCAGCCCGGTGCGGTGCACCAGCCAGCCGGCGGGCTTGTGCACCGCCACCAGGTGTTCGTCGCGCCAGAGCACGGTCAAGGGGTTGTTCATGGTCAAAAGCAAGGGACTGCCCACGATTTGAGCACGCCCCGCCAGCCCAATGCCGGCGCGGCCTGGCGCAGATGTCCCCGTGCTTGTCCACAGCTCCGTTCACAGTCTGTGGGTACAACTTGGAGGGCCGGATGGCGGTCGGCTAGCATGGCCACATGACTGTCCACTACGAATCGCTCCCAAACGCCGCCTTGTACCCCGAAGCCTTTGGCCTGTCGGCGCCCGCCGAGGCACCGCCGCGCGACATGTGGCCGCGCAAGCCCGGTGTTTTCATTCGAAAAACGCCCAGCGAAGGCGAGGAGGCGACGGGGCGTGAACTGGTGGCCGGGCAGTTTGGCTTGGTGCCGCCGTGGGTCAAGTCGGCGTCCGACGCCAAGCTGCGTTCACCCAAGTTGGTGACCGCACGCGCCGAGACGGTCACCACCTCCAAGAACTTTCGCGATGCCTGGCTCAAGGGCCAGCGCTGCATCGTGCCCATGATGGCGTTTTTTGAGGACGACCTGCGCAGCGGCAAACCGGTGCCCACCCGCATTGCCCGCGTGGACGGTCAGCCCATGGGCCTGGCCGGCTTGTGGGAGAGGTGGGCCGGTGCCGATGGGGCCGAAATCATCAGCTTCACGCTGCTCACCCTCAATGCCAACAACCACGCGCTGATGCACCGCTACCAGCACCCCGGCAGCGAAAAACGCATGCCGGTGATTTTGGGCGAGGGCGCCTATGACGCCTGGCTCAATGTGGCGCACCCCGAAAAGGCGCGCGAGTTCATGCGCGCGTATGCGGCCAACTGGCTGACGGCGAATCCGGTGGAGAAAAAGTAGCCACCACGTGTCGGCGCTACAGCGTCTGCCGGTAGCGCTCCAACATCTGCGCCTGGGTTTCGAACACCGCGTCGGCGCCCATGCGGTCGCCCACCTGGTCGCGCAGCATCTCGCCCATGCTCGGCAGCACTGCTCGGTCCACGTGGCGGCTCGCGTCCCACAGGGCGGAGCGCATCAAGGCCTTGGCGCAGTGCAGGTAGGCGGCCTGCACCGTCACCCGTATCACCAGCTTGGGCACGCGGCGCTCGTCGGTGCACAGCGCGCGGTCGGCTTCATCGGTGCTCAAAACGGCACGGCCATTCACCCGCAAGGTTTCGTCCACGCCAGGCACCAGGAACAGCAAACCCACCTGGCCGGTTGCGACGATGTTCTCCAGCGTGTCCAGCCGGTTGTTGCCGGGCGCATCGGGGATGAGCAGGGTGTGCGCGTCCACCACTTTGGCAAAGCCGGGCGTACCGCCGCGCGGCGACGCGTCCATGGCACCCACCGCGTTGGCGCTGGACACCACCAACAGCGGCGACAGGCCAATGAAACGCGTGGCATGCACGTCGAGCTGGGTCATCTCCTTGTGGACCGAGCGCTCGCGGGCGGGGTCGTAGAGGGCGCGAAGTTGGGCCAGGGTGTCGATCATCATGGGCGGCGCTGTCATGGGTTGGACATGCGCGGCATGATGGCAGATTCCGTTGTGCCAGCTTGCGTCTATATTTGCCACATGCCCTGTCCACTGTTTGCCGGCCCCACGCCGCCATGAGCCACGCCGTTGCCCGTCTGCGTGCACAGCGCCTGGCCGCCAGCTCCAAGCCCTTCGTCACCCGAGGCTCCGGCAGCACCCGGTGCGAAGCCTGCCGCCTCAAGCTCAGCCACTGCGTGTGTGCCCTGCGGCCGGCGCCTGCGGTGCGGGCGGGCGTCTGCCTGATCATGGCCGACATCGAGCCGCTCAAGCCCAGCAACACCGGCTGGCTGATCGCCGATCTGGTGCCCGACACCTGGGCCTTTGGCTGGTCGCGTGTGGCGGTTGAGCCGGCCCTGACCACGCTGCTGGCCGACCCACAATGGCAGCCCTATGTGGTGTTTCCGGGCGAATACGTGGCGCCCGAGCGTGTGGTCACCGCGTTGCCCGCAGCGGCGCACCACTCCGGCAAACGCCCGCTGTTCGTGTTGCTCGACGGCACCTGGTCGGAAGCGCGCAAGATGTTCCGCCGCAGCCCCTACCTTGACCACCTGCCCGTGCTCAGCTTGCAGCCCGGGCACGATTCGACCTACCGCTTGCGCCGCTCCGCCCACGCGCAACATTTCTGCACTGCCGAGGTGGCCGCACAGTGCCTGGCGCTGGCCCACGAGCCGCTGGCGGCCGACACCCTGGCCGCCTACTTCGATGTGTTCAGCACCCACTACCTCAGCGCCAAGCGCAACCTCCGGCTGGCCCTGGACACCGAAGCGCACGTCCGCCTCGCGGCCTTGACCGCACAGGCGCTGGTACCCGAAGGTGTGCCCGCATGACCGCCTTTCACAGCTACCCCATCGGCACCCCTGGCCAGCCCTGGGGGCCAGCCGAAGTCACCGCCTGGCGCGCGCGGCAGGTGCGTCAAAGGTCGTATGCCGACGATGTGCTCGCGGTGGTGAGGGGCTGGCGCGAGCGCTTTGACGTGCTTACCTACGGCGAGGTGGCTTACGGCGACGAGCGTTTCCCCTTGCTGGCCATCCGCCCAGCGCCGTGGAGGCCTGGCCTGCCCGCCGTGCTGGTGACCGGTGGTGTGCACGGCTACGAAACCAGCGGCGTGTTGGGTGCCCTGCGTTTTGCCGATCGGCACGCCCAGGCCTGGACGGGGCGGGCCAACCAGCTCATCGTGCCGTGCGTGAGCCCCTGGGCTTACGAGCGCATCCACCGCTGGAACTTCGACGCCATCGACCCCAACCGCCACTTCCGCGCGGGCACCGCCGTGCAGGAATGTGCCGCCTTGTTGCGCCTGGTGGCGCCGCTGCGTGGCCAGTTCGTGGCACACATCGACCTGCACGAAACCACCGACACCGACGAGTCCGAGTACCGCCCGGCGCTGGCGGCGCGCGATGGCAAGGTGTTCGAACCCGGCTACATTCCCGATGGCTTCTACGTGGTGGACGACACCGAACGCCCGCAGCCGGCCTTTCAGCAAGCCATCATCGACGCAGTCAGCGCGGTCACGCACATCGCGCCGGCCGACACACGCGGTGACATCATCGGCTCGCCCGTGGTGGCGCCGGGTGTCATTCGCTACCCGTTGCGCGCGCTGGCTCTGTGTGCTGGCATCACCGACGCGCGGTGTGTGAGCACCACCGAGGTCTACCCCGACAGCCCCCGCACCAGCCCCGAGGCCTGCACCGCCGCCCAGGTGGCCGCCGTGCAGGCAGCCGTGGGTTTTGTGGTGGCGCAAGGCCCCACCTCGTGCGACACGTCGGCCTGAACCAGCATCCCAGCGCCATGTCACTCAACCGGCAACACGCCTTTCGCAAAATCTACCCGCTGCGCGTTTTTGGCATGGCCCTGGGCGGGCTGCTGGTGTCGTCAGTGCTGTACGAACAGCAGGCCGGCTGGCCGCTGTGGGCGGTGATGGTGTTGACCTGCTTGTTGTGGCCCCACCTTGCTTTGCTGCACGCTCATTTCGCGCGCGATCGGCACCGGGCCGAATCGCTCAACCTGCTCGTCGATTCCGCCATCGCCGGTGCCTGGGTGCCGCTCATGCATTTCTGCCTGCTGCCCAGCGTGTTGCTGGTCATGGTGACCACCTTCGACAAGATCAGCACAGGCATCCGCGGCTTGTGGCTGAGGTCGCTGCCGGTCATGGTGGGCACAGCCTTGTTGCTGACGCTGTGGCTGCGTCCCGCGCCGCAGTGGGACGCCTCCTTGCTGGTGGTGCTGTGCAGCCTGCCACTGCTCATCGCGCACACGCTGGCGGTGAGCATGAGCAGCCACCGCCTGATACGCACCGTGGCCCGGCAGAACCACTTGCTGGAGGAGCTGCGCCGCATGGATGCCCACACCGGCCTGCTGGGTCGCGAGCCCTGGATGCAGATGGCGGTGGAGTGCCACGAGGCCTTTCGGGCCAGCGGCCAGGCGGCCTGCCTGATGATGATCGACATCGATCACTTCAAGCTCGTCAACGACCGCCACGGGCACACGGCGGGCGACGAGGTGATACGCGCCGTGGGTCTGATCCTGCGCCAGTCCATCCGGCCCAGCGACTTCGCGGGCCGCTACGGCGGCGACGAGTTCGCCGTTGTCTGCCCGCAGGCGCGCTTGGACGATGCGCTGGCCATTGCCGAGCGCATCAAAAGCCGCATCGAGGCCATCCGGGTGCGCCATGTGCCCGAGCTGCGTGTGACCTGCAGCATCGGCGTGACCCTGCTGCGCCCCGGACACGCCGATGTGCGCGACTGGATCAACGAGGCCGACGCCGCGCTATACCACTCCAAGGATGGCGGGCGCAACCAGGTGCGGGTGGTGGAGCCCGCGTGAACCCTTTCCCCGCCTCAGGCCGACACAACGCGCACCGCGTGGCTGGCCGTGCCCTCGGCCCAGGCCAACAGGCGGTCGATGTTGGGGTGGGAACCGGGGTGCGCCCGCGCTGCCGCCGTGTGCTCGCAGAACAGGGCCAGGCCTTGCGCAGCGGCGGCCGGCGTGATGACACCCCCATGTTGTTGGGCCAGCGCGTGGTACACCGCCACCGAGCCCGCCTTGCCCGGCTGGTTGTGGATGCGGTCCAGCACCTGGCCGCTGGCGTCCAGCAGTTCAATGGCGGCGACGTGGGCGATGGCGGGCAATTGCTTGAGCTGGTCGGCGAAGTTCATGGGTTGTAGTGGCAGAACGATGTAAAACCCGGCCGAGCTTACCGCCGTTCAGCCGGCGGCAACCATGTTGAGGCCGCCCGGCGCTGGTGTTGGTGGGCGGTGCGGTCAGCCATCTGCCGTGCGAGCGCCATCTATGACGCGGTTGCCGCCGCAGAAACTCGAACCTGCGGGCGTGTTGGTTCGGAACTTTAGGACATGAACTCCGAACGGACTTGCGGTGACGCCTTCGCGCGCACCGGCACAATGGCCCCTGCGCGCTTGCCGCGCTTCCCATTCACAAGGAGTTTTCATGAGTGATCTGTCCACCGCCCAAAAAGACAAACTGATGGCCGACCTCAAGCAGGTGATGGCTGACGCCGAGGCCTTGCTGGCCGCCACCGCTGGCGACACCAGTTCGGGCATGGCCGAGCTGCGCGGTCGCGTGACCGACACCTTGTTCAAGGCCAAAGACGGCTTGATCCACGCGCAGGAGGAGGTTGTCGATCGTGCCAAGGCCGCCGCCCGCGCCACCGACCACTACGTGCACGACCATCCATGGCAGTCGGTCGGCATTGCCGCCGGTGTGGGCCTGCTGCTGGGCATGTTGATCAGCCGCCGCTGAGCCGCGGCAACCCATGGCCAACGATTCCTCGGGGCCGGCTGCCCCCACGGCCGGTGTGGCCCTTCAGTCCTCGTTGCGCTCGCTGGGCGCAACCTTGCTGGGCATCGCCCACACCCGGCTTGAATTGCTCTCGCTGGAGCTGGAGGACGAAAAGCAGCGCCTCCTGGGCATGCTCGCGTGGGGCTTGTGTGCCCTCGTGCTTGCCAGCCTGGGGCTGGTGTTTTTGGCCGGCTGGCTCACCGTGTTGTTCTGGGACACCCACCGCCTCCTGATCCTCGGCGCCTTTGCGGGCGTGTTCATGCTGCTGGCGGTGTTGGCCGTGTGGCGGGTGCGTTCGTTGTGGGTCGCGTCTCAGGGGTGGTTGTCGGCCAGCCTGGCCGAGCTGGAGGCCGACCGCCAGGCCCTGGCCGCTGGCCTTGCCCCCGCCGCCCACGCCACGCCAGGCGGCAACGATGCCGCTCAGCCGGGGGCTGCCCATGGCACATAACGCTGCCGAACGCGCCGCACGCAAACGGCTGCTGCAGGCCCGCTCGGCGGTGCTGCGGCTGACGTTGAGCCGCCAGCTTGGCCAGGGCCTGCAACCTGCCCTGCACACACTCGACCGCGCCGACAGCGCCTGGCGCTGGCTCAAGGCCCACCCACTGGTGTGGCTGGGGGCGGGCGCCGCCGTGCTGGTGTGGCGCCCGCGTGGCGTGCCCGTGCTGGCCGGCCGGATGTTGGGCCTGTGGCAACTGTGGCGCCAGGTGGCGCCTGTGGCCCAGCCTCTGCTGCGGCGCTGGCTTGCCAAGTCGCCGCGTTCTACACCGCCCTGATGGCGGCTGGTGGGTCAGGGCAGCAGGTGGGTCCATTTGCCGATGTTGAACACCTGCCCGTAGCCGTTCTTCTTCAACAGCATTTTGGCCATGCCACTGCGCGTGCCGCTGGCACAGCAGAGCACCACAGGTGCCGACTTGGGGATGTCAGCCAGCCGGCTGCCCAGCGCAGGCAGCGGGATGTTGACGGTGCCTGGCGCGCTGCCGCCCGCAAACTCCGCCTCGGAGCGCACATCCACCAGCATGGCGCCTTGTTGCTTTAAGGCCGGCAACATGGCCATTACGCGGCGCGCGCCCCACCACTTGTAGCCCAACCACAAGGCCACCAGCCCAAGTGGCCAGTACTGCTGAAACATTCCTGCGAAATCCATCCAAACTCCTTCGGGCAGTCAACCGGGCGGGGGCCATGTGGCCTGCTGCCGGTACACCCCGGAGTATCTTCGAAGTGCGGGCGGCTCAGGCCTGCCACACCCCAAACCCGGCCGAACGCAGGTCAATGCCCACCTCCACCTCGCGCTCAGCGGCCTCTTGGTACGGCATGGGGTTGAAGCCCTCGTACAGGTCGGGCAGCAGGCGCAGGCCGTACTTGAACACATAGGTGTTGGCCTGTATGCCGGCCTTGTGCTTGTCAAAACGCACGTCTGGGTCCAGCCCCGTCATGCCCACGTACACACAGGGCTTGCCCTCCACATAGCCGGGGTTGCATTTGCGGAACTTGGGCTCGAACAGCACATCCTTGTGCAGTTCGATCACGTAGACGTGGTGGTGTGGGCGGCGGGCCATGGCAGTTGAACTGTAGACGCAGCGGCGGCCCGGCAGCAGGCGCAGGCCCCGTCCCTATAATCGCGCCCCTTTTACAGGGAGAAGAACATGGCCATCGAGATCGCGCAGTCCACGCCCACCGCAGCGGCCATTGGCCAGTGGGTGCAAGCCCACTACGCCTTGGGCGATGTGGTGGCGGGCGAGTTGCTGCGCCGCAGCTTCAACCAGGTGTACCGGCTCACGCTGGCCGACGGGCGCCACGTGGTGGCCAGGCTGTGTGCCGAGCGTCCGCGTGGCGAACCACAACTTCAGTTTGAGGCCGACGTGTTGCAGCACCTGCGTGTGCAGGGTTGCCCCGTGGCCACGTGCCTGCCCACCGCCACCGGCGGCGTGGCCGTGACTGTGCCCTTGCCCGAGGGCGAACGCCCTTTGATGCTGTTTGAGCACCTGGACGGCGAAGCCACCGCTGACGTTCCAGCCAACGTGTTGGCCTTTGGCCGAAGCCTGGCGCAGTTGCACATGGCGGGCGAGGGTCTGCAGAGCAACGCGAGCCACTACACGCTCGATCTGGACTACCTGCTCATGCACCCTCTGCAGCGCCTGCTGCGCGCGCCCACCATGACGGACGACCTGCGCCCCGCGTTTGAAGCCTTGGGCCAGCGCCTGTTGAAGCGCATCCACGCCCTGGGGCCACTGACCCAGGTGCTGTGCCACGGTGACGCACACAGCGAAAACAACTTCATTGCCGTGCGCGACAACGGGGAACGCGAGGCCGTGTTCTTCGACTTCGATGAATGTGGCCCCGGTTACCTGGCCTACGAATTGGCCGTGTACCCCTGGTGGCTGCACCCGCGCGCGGTAGATGGCAGCTGGAGCGACAAAGCCGCCGAGCGCTGGCACCACTTCATCGCTGCCTACCGCAGCGTGCGCGCCCTGACGGAAGCCGACGAGGCCGCCTTGCCCCTGTTTGTGGCTGTGCGCCAGTTCTGGCTGCTGGGCGAATACGCCGGGCGTGTGCCCGTGTGGGGCTCGCAGGCCATGTCCACCGGCTACCTGCAGCGGCAGGTGAAGCTGTTGGGGCAGTGGGAGGGGTTGGAGTTGCCTGTGGCTTGAGGGCTACTGTCCCATCAAAGTCAGAAAACGGTCGTGCATGGGGCTCTCCCTACTCGTAACGCGACCACACCAGCACCGCGTCGTATCGCTTGCCCACGATGGTCACAGGCTGGTGCAACTCCGCCGTCTGGTCAGTCAGGCGGTAAAGGTTGGCGCGGGCTTCGCTGGCGGTGATGGTGGTCGCGGTCATGGGGTCTCCAGAGGATGGGAGGCGTACGTTTTTGAGTACGAAAAGTCAATGCAAACGCAATCGTTGTTGCCCATCTAAGGCCACAGGCTTGTCGCCCAACCCTGTCCAGCAAGATCAAGTCACATCTGAGCCGCGCCCCTGTGTTCTTTTCTTGACAGTACGCGCTCCGTGTGTAAAAAATCGCAAAATTGATACAAAACAATGGAGGAGCGGGGCCCGGCTTGTTTAACGACCAAGGCGCCCGACACACCACACACGATGGCGACACTGATACCCGCGCTGGGCAGTTGCCTCTCGCGCATGACCAGCGGCGAAAAGCGGCTGGCCGAGCGCCTGGAGCAGAAGCTGGAGGACGACTACCTGCTCTGGTACGACGTGCCCATCGGCCGCAAACAAACCCACCCCGACTTTGTGGTGCTGAACCCGCGCCGGGTCCATTGAAAGGGAGAAAACACCTGTGATTTTGAAATCAGCCGATGACAAAACGCCGCAACTGACGCAGTTGGAACAGTGGGCCGCCGACCCCTCGTCGAGCGCTGCGCAGAAAAAGTGGGCCTCGGACGAACTCTTCCGACTTCGCATGGGCATACAGGGCGAGCGCGATGCGGCTTACTACCTTGACACCCATTTCAAGGATTCGCAGGACCACGTGGTCATTCACGACTTGCGGTTGGAAGTGGAGGGTGATGTGGCGCAGATCGACCACATGGTGTTTTACCGTGCGGGCGGTTTGTATTTGTTTGAGACCAAGAACTACAACGGCAACCTACTCATCAATGAGCATGGCGAGTTCACGGCGGAATACGGGCGGGTGCAATACGGCATTCCGTCGCCCCTTGAGCAAAGCCGGCGACACGAGCGCGTGCTTCACAAGCTGTTTGAACGACTGGGAATTGGGGCGCGCACTCAGCGCGCGCTGGACATGCACCACTTGGTGCTGGTGCACCCCAAGGCCATCATCAAGCGGCCACCCGAAAAGCAGTTCAGCACACAAAACGTCATCAAGTCAGACCAGTTCCCGGATTGGCACGCCAAGTTTGCAGACCGGAACCTGGGCGCGCTGGGTGCGCTGAAGCTGATGGCGAACTTGCGCAGCCGGGAAACACTGCAAGAGTGGGGCGAAAAGCTGATACGGCAACACCGGCCACCGCCGTTGCGAAACATGCCCGAATACTTGGCTGCCAAAACGGTGACAGCGCAGACACCGGAGATACCCAAGCCGGCTGAAATCTTGCCGAAGCCTGCGGCGCCAACGGCAACCCAACTACCCCCATCGGCTGTTTCACCAGACAAGTCGCACTTGGCCAAAAAGCTGATCTGCGCCGACTGCGGAGCCAAGATTTCCTTTCCTGAAGGAAAGTTCTGTTGGGGCAATGAGAAGCGGTTTGGTGGTCTGCAATATTGCCGAGAGCATCAGGGGCGATTTTGATTCGGCTGCTCTCGGCCAAAACCAGAAATCAAAAAACGGTAGTCGAATGTCCACTACTGTCGAAATCAGACTTCCCCATGTTTAATCGACGGAACTATAGTGCAACCTAAGGCTAAGGAGGTTTCCGATGAAAGAAGTATCGTCCGGTGTAGTTGTCGAAAGCCGCATGGAGCATCGTCCGGTACCAAAGAACTGGGAGGAAAGCGAACTCACGAGATTTTTTGCCCACCTGGAACAGCAGATACTCGCGTCGTTCGCTGGTCTTCCAGAGTGGTTTGATATTTTGATTCGGATAGATCAATCTGTCACCGAGAAGGCGCCAACTTTTTTTCATGAGATAGATGTGTCGCGGCGAACCTCAGTGAAGCTCTTTATGCGGTGTTTCGCGACGTACCGTACGGCAGTTCGACTTTCTGTTAGTGGCCAATTATTCGAGGCAACCGTACTTATGAGGTCTCTGCTAGAAAGCGCAGTTTATGCGTGGGTGTGTAGCGTTTCAGACGGGCATAGAAGTGCATGGGAAGAAAGGGGTGATAGCGACGAAAGGCGGAGGTTGTCGCGAAAGCTCTTTCAGTGGAAAGATATATTGAGCCTTCTCGAAAGTGCCGACAAGGACTTAGCACCAAGGATTTCCGACATGTATGACCAGCTTATTGACTATGGTGCCCATCCGAATGTGGACGGTCTTGCACTGAGTTCAGATGTCAAGCATTTGGGGCATGACAAGTACGAGATCACCACTGTGTTCGCTCATGGTCGCGAAGCTGTGTTGCTAGCCATACTCGATCTGATAAGGTGCATGCACTATGTGCGTCAATTGTTATTCATGGTGATCAAGGAACGTCTTCAGATTCTGGGTCTGGACGCCGAATTTATTAAAACGTCAGTATTGATTCACGAGTTGATCGGCAAGCACGAAGCCGAACAAAAATGAAAATGGCCTAGGTCATTTGTCCTCCGACCACAGCTGCCACTTCTGCGGAGCGGGCACTCGCCCCGAAGCAGAGTGTGTCGGAAATGGGTCGCAGGACTAAACCGCTCGCGCGGTAGACGCTCCGGCTACGTTGGTGGCGTTTCGTTGCGCCAGTGATTCTGCGATGTTGGCGGTC
>NZ_JBHTBZ010000071.1:0-10124 GCF_042665235.1 Hydrogenophaga defluvii
ACCGTGAGCCCCTCAGGGCTCTATCCAGGGTGGGTCAATATTGGATGGAAACGGTGGGTCAGAATTCGGTGGAAATCAACAGTACCGACACCACCTTGGCCGCTCGCCACTGGCTGCGCAACCGGTGCATGGCTTTTCTCAGCTTGCGCTGGAACGAGGCGAGTTCCTCCTGCCGACCGGGCATTTGCAGAACGGCGCCTTCCTGCGAAATCAGGGTTTCAAAGGCTGCATCAAACCAGGCGTCAAAAGCGCTGTCCGCCTGTGTGAGAGCGAAGGGCTCTGCCACGTAGCGCTCGACCAGGTGGTGTGACAGGTTCCCGTAGAGCAGGACGCCCTCGCTGACATCCAGAATGCTGCTGGTGTTCAACGCAGCGGGGTATTTCAGCACCCACTGGAAGGGATTGAACAGGAACGACTCCAAACTGGAGAAGGACTCCGACTTGCGCCTCGGGATGTCTGCCCCAGGGGGCAGTTGCCACCACCGCTGCAGAGGAGGGAGCGGTCTGTACGCCACAGGAGCCAGCCGCATATCGGTCAGGCTGTTTTCCATCGCTTGGATGGCAGGGCCATGCCCTTTCTCAAAAAGCGACTCAAGCAGTAGCCACAACGGGTGCGTTTCCTCACCAGGTGGGGGCAGCACCAAGACCAGGCGCCGCCTGGCCGCCAGAACGGGGGCCTGCCATGCGCGCGCATCGCGAGCGAGCACATCATCCAATGGGGGCAGTGCCACGCCCGAGCGGTGCAATTCGGCCAGTTCGGCCTGAGACCAGGGATAGCCGGCCAGATCAGGTGGCGCCTGCAACTGCCACCAGACCACCTGCTCGGCCTCGTCGACGACGGCCCCTGGGTGCGTCACGGTTCGACAGGCGCTGACCTGGGCCACCAGCAGCGGATGGGTGGTCCCCTGCGCGGTGGCCTGAGCCAACAACGTCTGCAGAGGCTGTGCGGCAATGTGGGTTTCGCCTTGCAGTGCCAATGCCTTCAATGCCCGCAACAGCGTCAGCGTCTGCGACAGTCCGCTGGTGAACGCGATCTGTTTGGCCGGATCGGTGTCTCGCAAACGCCCCTGAAAATACTGTGCCAGTGCATTCAGACGCTCGGTCACAGCAGCCAAAGGGGCCCCCTGCACTGGGTCATGGCGTTCTTGCTCGATCCACTGTCGAATTCGCTCGCGGACCTCCGTCCAGTCTTTGCCTGAAGCGGCGCAGGCAGTTTCGATGTCAGCCAAAGCACGGTCCCAAGCCGGCCCCTGACCGATGCCGGGGGAGCGAGCCACCATCTCGGCCAGCTTTGAGCGAGCCACCCAGGGCAAAGGACAGATGGGGTGAGTCAGAAACTGCAGAAGGCCGTACAGATCCAGCGGTTTCCACAACTGGCCCAGCACCAGCGGCAGTACTTGCAGCGCAGGACGAAAGCCGTTGGACTCTTTGAACCCCTGACGCGGGAGTTGCGCTGCGGCCATCACCTCATCGAGAACGCCGACCTGGGGGGCGCACAGCACCGTGTCGGTAGCCTGGTCCGCCAGGTGTTGAGCCAGACCTTGGGCTGCCAGCCAGCCCGTCTCAGCCTGCATCACCGAGACGCTGCCATCGTCGCGCCAGCGCAATTGGGTCGCCTTCGTCCCACCGTCTTGAGACAACAAGGCCTGCTGGATATCGCCCAGCAACGTGCCCTCTTGAGCTGCAGGACACATGCCGCTCTGCTCAGTAAGTTGCAGTTCGCACAGCACCTGCTGCCAAGCAGGAGGCCAGTGTGAGAGCGGCTCGCAAAGGGTGAGGCGTTCAATGCGAGGCCTGGTCACCGCCATAGCGGTCTTCACCAGGGCAAGCCGTTTGCCCACGCCAGCCGCCAGCTTGTGCGTGTCCGCCGTCTCGGCCAGCAAGGCTGCCATGTCTCTCAACCGCCTGGATGGAGATGCCGCCAGAGCGGTGCCAGCTCCAGTGCTCCAACCGTGCAAGTGCCACAGGTCGCACCACGCCAGCAAGGTGGCTGCAGTGCCGAGTGCATCCACGGCAAAACTGCGGTGATAGAAGCGATTTGGGTCGTCCAGGCGAGCCAAGATTTCCCGAACCTGCAAAATCCGGTCCGATGTGCTGGGCTCCAACCGCAGCAGACCCAGCTGGGTTTCAAGGACATTGAGCAGACCGAGCGGCCCCGTCGTCAAACTGTCCAGCTCAGATTGAACTGCATCCCCTCGCTGCCCATCCAGGTGCAGTCCCAAGCGTATGTGCATTGTGTTGGCCTTGTGTGTCCGGTCAGCGCCCGTGGTCAATATCTGGATTGTCAGCGTGTTCAGCCAGGCAGCATCCGGTGCATCGAATCTCTGCCACGATTCTGGTGCCACCCAACCTTGCAACTCGCGGCCTTGCCCATCAGAAAGCATCGCACGAAAGCCCTCATGCTGGCGTGCGGGTCCATTGTCAAAGGACTGCTTGGGGCATTCGGTCTACGCTTCGAAAATCGCCATTGCCTCAAAAAAGGCTTTGGCCGTCATGTCAACCTGAAGCGTGTGGGGCGATGCATGCAACGGTGAAGCGGGATTGACACGGATCATTCTCCACCCCTGCGCCAGCCTTGATTTGGAATGAGAACGCACCGTTGAAATGGCATCGCCCGCGCCGATTTCCAGAACCAGTCCGTTCTTTGGGTGTTCTAGCCAGATGTCATGAGCCTGGCGCTGAGCACGTTCGCGGTGATCAACCCATTTCAAGTCGTCGAACATCAAGACATTGGGACGGGCCAATGCGCCACAGCGCGGACAACGGGGCAAGCTGTTGGTGAGTCGGCTGGTGGCCAAGTCGACTTCTGGCACAAAGTCATCTGCGGACCAAACCTGCTCGCCGCAGGGTTGGGTGCATTGCATGAAGTGCAACGAGCCGTGGCATTCGGTGAGAGGCTTTGAACGGAAACCGGCTTTCTGGAATTGTCCATCGACGTTGCTGGTGTACACCGCGCAGCCGTGTAGCTTGGCGCCACCCCATTGGAGCAACTGCTGAAATCCCCGGTGCGGCTGTGCTTGCCGGTACATCGCCAGCCGGTGTCCGTAGAAGCCCCATGCCAGTGCCGCGTCATGCTGAAAAGCCCATGGGCTGGCAATTTCCTGAAAGCTCAGTTGGGCACGGGCCAGTCCTGGGTATTGGCGCCACAGGCCTTCTGGCCCTCGAAAGTCGGGCAGCCCTGAATCCACCCCCATTCCCGCGCCAGCACAAATGAGCAGGGCATCGGCGTCACGGATCCATTCCCAAGCAACGGTCAAGGCATGCTGTCGATCGTCCATCGTGATCCCTTTAGCGGGCAGGCACCGTGCCAGTCTGACGGCCTCTCTCGTCGTAGGTGTAGATCGCGCTCCCACGACGCACGTTGACCGAAGCTGACGTGTAGCCCTTCAGACCATCGTCTGGGCCATGACCTGCCGGGACCGTGAAAATCTGCCGACCTTTTTCGCCGTAGACGTAGATCACTTGTCCTCGTTGGACCGCGTTGAGAATGGCCATTGCTGAAACTCCTTTGAGACATCACGAGGTGAAGCGCCAGAAACGGCATGAACGTCGACATGTGGTGCATCCTCATGCAACGTCAGAAAATGAAGGCAATACACGGCGGGCAATCCGCTGCTCGCCTGTACCCTCTTCACGCTGGCGTATGCATGAGAACTTGCGATTCCACTGGTGTTGCGATGCTGTGGGATACCTGCTGCTTGAACGCTTCAAAGCTGGTTCGCATTTCCACAGGCACTCGTCGCATGATCTTCTCAAAGAAGAGCTGATGCAGAAACGGCATGTCGTCCGGAGCAAAAGGCACAGAGCGCTCCGCGAGAAATGTCACGCAGATATCCTCATCCTCCTGCGCGTCGATGTCCTCTCCCGGCTTGGTGCTGTCAGCGAGCTGAGGTAATGGCTGCGCACGTAGGTCGAAGTAGCCCATGTCGTTCCAGTCCTGCGAAAGCTGATCCGGAAAGGCTTGCAAGAAGCTCGAATAGGTCCAGCGACTTGTACGTGGTATTGGCAACATGAAGCGATCGAACAACGCGCGGTGTAGCTCAGGCAGGCTCTCGGACGCCATCGCATTGGTTGTCCGCTGCATTTCGGCTTCGAGCGCTGAGGTCAAGGTGTCCAGGTTCACCACCCGCCTGGCTTCGAGCAGGCAACCTTCCCAAAAGTCGCTGTCGAAGACTTGGCATACGGCTTGGCGCAAGGGTAAGCCCATCGCGTGCAACTCCACAATCTTGGTGGCGGATGACTCATAGTAGTCCTCCATATCCAGGATGGCATGGCAATAGCTGTTGATGGGATCGAGGTCGTGGAGCAGCACGGCAAATCGATGCTTCAATCCATTTGTTATGTCGTTCATTTTGTATTTTTCGTGCAAACAAGATCGTTTTAACACCGGCTCCTAAACACACCGGCTCCTACGTCACCGTTGCTCCAAAGCAGCACCGTCTCCTTCACACCGCCCTTGTTCAATGGGGTTTGCAGTTCCACACAGCCCATTCTTTGAGACTGAATCACAAGACTCACCCCCAGATCAAAATCTAAATCATAAAAGTCGTCGTATTCGGCCACCTTCACAGCAGCACCCTCGGGAACATCGTGGTAGTCAATGCACGGGGTAGGTTGATTCAACGGCGCCCCCCCCTCCTCGTATCCCAACCGAAGCCACCCAATGGGCGAAGCGCTGACGCGTTCGAGAACCTCTTCCGACTCGTTCACCAAATACAGTTCACCCGCCCGGCGGGCGAGCCACAATCGAGGCGTTCTTGTTTCAGCCTTCCTTGGAGGCATTGGTCCAAATGGGCTTTTGCGCTTCTCAGGTGAAACCCACTGGAACGCGCTGGTCAACCTCTTTGGTTCAAACATGCTGAATAGATCCGATCAAAACTTGGCCGCCTTGAAGTTTGGACGTGATTGCGTTCGGCACCTCATACGGTGTGAGAACGAGTTTATTGCAGGAGGTATTTAAATACTCCGCCTCCCTGCGCATCAAGCTGCAGCACAGTGAAAGGCCTTGGTGGCGTCCGACGTCAGCTCGCATCCCAAAAAGTCCTCTCCTCAACCCCAGGAGGCGTTACGGTCCGAGGCTTATTCGGGAGTCTGAAAATAC
Organism: Hydrogenophaga defluvii; assembly: GCF_042665235.1. Classification (NCBI taxonomy): domain Bacteria; kingdom Pseudomonadati; phylum Pseudomonadota; class Betaproteobacteria; order Burkholderiales; family Comamonadaceae; genus Hydrogenophaga; species Hydrogenophaga defluvii. The sequence goes on from NZ_JBHTBZ010000071.1 coordinate 5,101, forward strand.
AGAAGATGACGACCAAAACGTCTATGGATCATTGTTGCGCACCGTACGCGAGTGCGAATATCGCAACAGAGTCGGTATCGCCAAAATGACAGACAAGTAAGCGGTCACCGGCCGCCAGCTTCGTTGTGCGCCGGCCTTTGACCGCGGTACCCGTTGAGCTGTCCTTCGTGTGGTTTGTCGCCGGCAGAGCGAGCGACGGCTTCGTGCCAGTCAGCGTGAGCTCGCCCGCTCAAGTCGACCGGCAGCAATCGCTGCACACCGGCCGGCCGCGCTGGGATATCGGCTTCAGGCACTGAGCGCCAGACTGTCGCATCAATGGTCGACCGTGATCACACTCAGCGTAGACTCGCGCCACTGGCACACCGCAGGCCATGAGAACACTTCAACGAAAGAGCTAGACATGTTGAACCACGTGATGGTCGGCACCAACGACATTGAACGGGCCAAACGCTTTTATGACGCCGTGCTCCGCGTGCTGGGCGCGGGAGAGGGCGTGCTCAACGTGAACGGGACCGGACAGTCTCGCTTGTTCTACCGCCACGACGGCAGCACCTTCGGAATCAGCCAGCCTATCGATGGCCAGCCGGCCACTCACGCCAACGGCGGCACGATCGGCTTCAAATGTCGATCCGCTGAGCAGCTGCAAGCATTCCACGACACCGCCATCGCGCATGGCGGGACCTCGATCGAGGGCGCGCCTGGCCCCCGAGAGGACAAACCGGGCGCCATGCACCTGGCCTACGTGCGCGATCCGGATGGCAACAAGCTATGCGCGGTCTACCGGCCCGCGTAAGCCCGGCGTGAGCGAATGGTGCCTGCCTTGACACCGGCTCTGGGCGGACCAGAGCATGCACCGCCCGTTGGCTGATCCTGGCCGATCTCAGACTGGGGTGGCCGCCGGCTGGCCGACTTCAACCGTTGCAACAAACACATTCAGTCAGCCACGAAAGATCATTCTCACCCCTGACATTCGGCGACTTTTCCTGGTGAACGCAGAAGGATGCCGATGCAAGGGGAGGTCGCAACGTCGCCGACACGGCACTTCCGAATGACCATGCGGCGTAATATCTTGCGTCATGAGCACCATCGCCGACGCCCTCAAACAAGAAATCGCCCGTGTGGCCCGCAAGGAACTCAAGGGCGAGATCGCAGCATTGCGCAAACTGACCAGCGCCCACCGGTCCGAGATTGCCGCCCTCAAGCGCGAGGTCAAGGCACTCACCAGTGCCGTCAAAGGTTTGCACAAGGGATCGAGGCCCCCAGTCGCAGCTTCCTCCTCCGAACCCAAGGTGACCGCAGCCAAACGCAGTGGTGCGCCATTCGAGTTCAATGCCGAACAACTGGCAGCCCATCGCGCTGAGTTCGGCTTGACCCAGGCACAGATGGCGCGGTTGATCGGCGCATCATCCCTGTCGGTCTACAAATGGGAGTCGGGCAAGGTTCAACCCCGAGCAGCCCAGAAGGAACAAATTGCCGCCGCGCTCAAACTGGGCAAACGTGCGGTGAAGGCGAGATTGCAAGCACAGAACGAATGAGCCAGGCATACAAGACCTATTCATCCACCCGGTGGGGCGCGCGCAAACGCGCACCGGTATCCCAGCCTGTGCCACAAACACCGCTGGGCGATGGCCGGTTCCATTCCTTAGTCGGTCCTGAAATATTCATTTCACACCCCGACTGCGCGTGATGCCGGCCAGCGCGGTGCGCCCGCCAGCCAAGTGCGCAGTGTCAGCCAACCGTTCGGCTGTGTGCCGGCCATCGTGCACAGACGCAAATACAGCCGCTGCAAGAAGGGCACCCCCTTCTTGACGATCATGCGCAGCAGCCAGCGGATGTTGTACCCCGCCGCACACAGCACCGCATGCAGCCGGTCGCCCTGCTCACCCTTGAGGTGGCAGCGATCCATGCGGTGATCGGCCTTGAGGTGCCCGATGATGGGCTCAATCGCCTGGCGGCGTTGGAGCAGCTTTCTCTCCTGCTCACTGATGCGTTTGCTCTTGCCCCGGTGCACGATGTGCACATCTGGGTTCTGTGCATCCACGCCCCGATAGCCCAGATCAACGAACGCTGTTGTCGGCTTTGCCTTGCTGTCCTGCATCAGGATGGCCGCCTGCTCCAGTTGTTCGTTCAGGGTGTGGCCGTCATACGGGTTGCCGTGAAACGCCCGGGCCCCCACGATCAGGTTGCCCTTGAGCGTGCTGGCAATGCCCACCTTCACCCCGAACTCGTAAGGTGTTCTGGCCTTGCCCTTGCTGATGCAGTCCACCTCGGGCGCATGCTAGGCGTAGAGCTTGCGTTGTCCGTCGGTGGCTTTGCGCTGGCCACTCTGGGACACGATGCGATGGGCTTTGCTCAAAGTCTCGTCCAGTGCTTCCCGCACGGCAGCCACGATGGCCGTACTGGCCGATATGGCCTTGCGCTCAATCTCGCGCTGCAGCTGACCCACGATGGTGCGCTGGCGTTTGATGGCGCGTTTCATGCGCTTGAACTGGCGGGCGTGGGCATAGCGCCCGGCCTTGCGGTTCAGATGCTGCCCCTCTTTGGCAAAGGTCTGCTTCAGATCGATGCCGGCGCCCTTGGCTGCCTCGACCAGCTTGACCCGGGCGGTCTCCAGCAGGCGGCTGTCGGTGGGGTGGGCAATCGCCTTGTGCTGCACGGTGCTGTCCACGATCACGCGGGTCAGCTCCTGCGGCTTGATCAGTTTGAGTTCGACGGCCACGTTGATGGTCTGCGCCAGCAGTTCTTCCACGCCTTCGTCGCCCAGCAATTGCCGGAACTTGACCAAGGTGGTGGCGCCTCAAGGCCGGCGGTCTTCGTAGTACGCACAGCCAGAGAAGAACTGCCAGCGTGGCGTATCAGCCCAGCGGGCCACCACGCCCTCGTCGGACTCGTTGAACGCGTGCTTGAGGTACAGAAGCGCGATCATGGTGCGCAGCGGCACGCGGGGGCGCCCGGCGTTGCTGGCCACTGGTGCTCGCTGCACCTGTTCGCCAAAAAGATCCAAGTCGGGCATGGCCACACCGGCGCGGCCTTTGCGAGAGAACACCTGCGCCACCCGCGCTTCGATCTCTTGCCAGGGCATGCGCGAAGCCAGCACCGCCAGCGGGTGGCGCAGGTCGATCATGTGGTCGATGCGAGAGCGAAAGAAATCATCGGTGGCGGGGCAGGCAAACAGCACAACAGAACTCCCAGAAATCAACCCCTATTGGAATTCAAACTGGGAGTTCCGGCCATCCGCAATCACCTCAGAAGGTCAGTTTTCATGCGGCTTCCGGGGATTATTCAGAGACGACTACTCAATCCGCAGAGGCTTTGATGATCATTTTGTTCGCCAGCCTTTGGGTGTTTGTGCAGCTTGCAGTCCAACGCTTTCGACCAGGCGCCATACGACTTTCTCCACCAGGTGCCTCCCACAGTTTGGATCACTCTCATTCACGCCGGCCGCGACGTTGGGCGGGCGTGTTTAGCTCCAGGCCAGCGCCAGCAGCAGCGCAAACGGCCTGGCCACCCGCACGTGCTCGGGCGCGAACCAGCCCGGCTGGTGCAGCAGATTGAGGCTGCCGAGGGTGCCGCGTGGTCCCACGATGGGGATGTTCATGGCCGCCCCGCAGCCCAGGGCAAAAATCGTCTCGTGATCGTAGAAGCGCGCCCGCACTGCGTCCGCATCGGCGGAGATGATGGGTGTGCCGTCGCGCAGCATGGCCGTCAGCCAGCGGTCGTGGGTGATGTCCTTGTAACCCCCCACCGGGTAGCGGGCCAGGTCACTGGTGTGCATGCGGTGTAGACGGCTTTCCTCCAGCTTCAGGATGGTGAGCAGCTTGTGGCCCACGAGGTCGTCCATGGCGCGCTCGATCTCGCGGTAGAGCGCGCCCGTACCTTCGCGTCGCCACATCTCGGTGGCGCAGGCGAAGTGCTCCAGGCACTTGCGTGTGTCCGGTACCGGTTGATTCATGCCTCGTGCCCCAAGTACAGCTCCACCGCGCGCGGGTCGTCGAGCAGGCCCGCCGCCGGCCCGGACATCGCCACCCGGCCCTGGTCCATGATGTAGCCACGCTGGCTGATCTGCAGGGCCTCGCGGGCCCGTTGCTCCACCATCAGCACAGCACAGCCCAGCTCGGGCAGGCGCACGATCTGGTCGAACACGGTCTTGACCAGTGCCGGCGACAGCGCCGCCGTCGGCTCGTCCAGGCAGATCAACCGGGGACGCGACATCAAGGCCATCGCAAAGGCCAGCTGCTGCCGCTCGCCGCCCGACAGCGCGCCAGCCCGGCGCTGCGCCAAGGGCTGGAGCGCGGGAAACAGCTCGAACATCTCGGCCGCCCGCCGCCGGACCTCCGGCACACCTTGCACCACCAGCAGGTTGTCGTGCACCGTGAGACTGGCGAACACATTGGCCACCTGTGGCACATAGCCGATGCCCGTATTTAGCCGGCGCTCGGTCGATGCGCGGGCGATGTCCTGCCCTTCCCACAGGATGCGCCCGGCCAGACGCGGCAACAGCCCCATCACCGCCTTGATCAGGGTGGACTTGCCGGCACCGTTGGTGCCGACCACGGTGACGATCTCGCCGACCGAGACCTGCAGTTCGACACCTTTGAGGATGTCCACCTCCGAATAGCCACCACCTATGTTCTCTACATGCAATACCGTCACGTCAGGCTCCCATATACGCTTCGCGGACCCGCTCGTCCGCCATGACCTCGGCCGGCCGGCCCTGGGCCAGCAGCTTGCCGCGGTCCATCACCACCAGGCTGGACGCCAGCTTGGCCAGCATGTGCAGGTTGTGCTCGACGATGACAAACCCGATGCCCTGCGCGTGCAGCTCGGCGATCCGTTCCGAGATCTGCTCGATCAGCACCGGGTTGACACCCGCATACGGCTCGTCAAGCAGCACACAGCGCGGCTCCAGCATCAGGATGCGGCCCAGTTCCAGCAACTTCTTCGGTTGTGTCGCATTAGCCGAGGAGGGGCGTGCTGAATCAGTGGATGGCGTCGACCTCAGATTGCCAGACTGTAGAACTGCT
>NZ_JBHTBZ010000072.1:0-2451 GCF_042665235.1 Hydrogenophaga defluvii
AACGAGTAAGGATAGATCGCGCGAAGCCGCGATCTGATCCGTTTGTTGGACGAGCCCGGTTCCAGCACCGCCCGTTGCGGCACCAGCAAATATGTTCTGGATTCCACCCGTTGCCGTGGCGCGTGATGCGCGTGCGGCCAGCGCGTCAGCAGATCAGGCGAACGATTTCCGTGCCTCGTGCCGCGCGGCCACGGAGTTTCAGCAGCGCATCTACAGCACAGCGCCAAACGCCGGCCGAGCCCTTCCGCCAGCGCCGTGTTCAGGCACTGTGCCGCCGAAGATCGTGAGCTCTATCTTTGCGGTGCAGCCTCGCACGCCAGCGGCGGCGGTGAGGTGGCGGCCATCGCGCCGGGCAAGATGCGCCTTCGCACCACATCCATCTCGGCCCCGCACCGGCACAACAACTTGGGCCGCTCGGCTTCATTGGCCGATGCCACAGGCACCGCGGGCGCCTTCGCTCGACGCCGCAGCGCCAGCAGGCGCAGCAAGGCGATGCCGCGCTTGCAGTTCGGGTGCAGGAACCCGTAACTGCGTGCGCGCCGGAACCCCTTGGGCAGCACGTGCTGCAGCACCAGCCGCAGAAACTCCACGCCGCTGACGGTGCGCGCCTGCATCGCCCCGGTTTTGCTGTCGCGCCATCGGTAGGTGATGCGGTCCCCTTCGCAGCGCAGGATGTCGCGCTCCTGCACCACTCCCCGGTACAGATACCGCCCCAGGTAGACCATCACCTTGTGGCCACTGCCGACCGCCTTGCAATCGACCACCCACTTCTCGGGCAGCGTGTCCGGCGGCTGCAAGCCCAGTGCACGCACCGCTGCCAGGAACCGCGCCCGAAACACCTGGGCCAGCGCCTTGTGGCTGAACAGGTAGCCGGCGCGTTTGGCGCCGCCGCGCAAGGTGCGCCACACGCTGCCATCCGGATCGATGGCAGCCGCCGGCAGCGCCAGATGCACATGCGGATGGAACGCCAACTGGCGCGAATGTGTGTGCAGCACTGCCACCGCACCCGTCTGGCCGCGTAGCTGCCGGTGGTTCTGGCCGAAGGTCGCGAGCGTCCCCCAGGCGCAGTCCATCAGGGCCGCGTACAGCGCGCGCTGGTGTTGCCACAACAGCGTGCGCAACTCGGCCGGCACCGTGAAGGTGATGAGGAAGTACGGCGCGCTCACCAATGCCTGGGTCTGGCGCGCGATCCAGCGCTGGCCCTCGAAGTGCTGGCAGTGCGGGCAGAAGCGGTGGCCGCAGGAGTGCGGCACCAGGCGCTGTGCGTTGCACTGGCCGCACTGCGCCAGCATGTGGGTTGCCAGACGCGAGCGGCACGATGCCATGGCCGTCAGGGCCCGGCGCTGGCTGGGCAGCACGGAGTCAGCGTACCGGGCCAGGTAGGCCGCAGCGAAGCGCTCGATGACAGTGGCCAGCGTGATCATCTGACGCCCGCCCAGTCCATGCTGAAGCGGCCCATCAGGGCCTCGATGCGGGCGTTGGCCTGCTCGGTGGTGTGGCTGGTGAGGTGGGTGTAGCGCGCGGTGGTCAGGATGCTGTGGTGGCCCAGGATCTTCTGGACTTCGAGCAGGTCCACGCCGGCCTCGATGAGGTGGGTGGCGTAGCTGTGGCGAAGACTGTGCGGCGTGATCTTTTTTTTAGCCCGCAGTCCAGCGCGACCTGGCGCAGCGTGTTCTGCACGCCGCCACGGTCCAGCGGAGTGGATGCCGAGCGCGCCCCGGCCAGGCCACCGTGGCGGTTGGGGAACATCAGCTCGGGGTTGCGGTGCGTGGCCCAGAAGCGGCGCAGCACCGAGAGGGTGGCCGCCGGCAGTGGCACCAGCCGGTCCCGGTTGCCCTTGGCGTCCCGCACGTGCACGCGGTGGCGCTCGGCGTCGATGTCGCCCACGCGCAGGGCCAGCCCCTCGCCCAGGCGCAGGCCCATGCTGTACAGCGTGAAGTAGAAGACCTTGTAGCTCAGCGTGCGGGTGGCGGCGAACAAGGCTTGCGCCTGTTCGACGGTGACGATGTCGGGCAGTCGCTGGGTCTTGGGCGGCTTGATGAAGTGGGGCATGGCCCAAGGCCGGCCCAGCACGTGCAGGGTGTAGAACTTCAAGCCGTAGAGGTCATGCTTGACCGCGCTCCAGGAGTGCGTGGTGATCAGGTCGCTGAAGTAGTCGGTGAGCTGGGCGGGCGTGAGGTTGTCGATCTGGTGGCCGAAATACTCGCCCATGCGGCGGATGGCGCGCGAGTAGACATCGATGGTCTTGGGCTGCAGGCCCTTGAGCTTGAGGTGTTTGAGGTGGGATTGGTAGCGCTGGTCGAACTCGGCGCGGGTGCTGCTCATGGCGTGGTCTCCTGAGGCGGTACGTTGCACAATCACTCCGTCCGGATTGACGGGGTGAGGTATGCAGCGTAGACAAGCATCAGGAATGCAGCGGAAATTGGCTCCGCGTAGCGGCTTCGTCCAACC
>NZ_JBHTBZ010000073.1:0-810 GCF_042665235.1 Hydrogenophaga defluvii
GGTTGTGTCGCAGTAAGCCGCCCAAAGACAATCAAGGCATGGCCCCACTGCATCTCCAATTGGCAAACTCGACTCTGCGCCGCGTGATCAAACGGTTGCACTTTCCGCTGGAGATCATGCTGGTGTGCGTTCGCTGGTACGCGGCCTACCCGCTGAGTCTGCGCAACTTGGAAGAAATGATGGCCGAGCGTGGCGTCACCGTCGACCATGCCACTGTCCATCGCTGGGCGTTGAAGATCTTGCCCGTGCTGACTGCGGTATTTCGCACCCGAAAGCGATCGGTGGACGGTTCTTGGCGAGTGGACGAAACCTACATCCTGGTGGGCGGGCAGTGGAAGTATCTGTACCGGGCCGTTGACCGGATGGGCCTGACAGTGGACTTCTTGCTGACCGCAAGACGCGACGAGGCTGCAGCACGTCGGTTTTTCGAGCAGGCCATCAACCTGCACGATGCCCCCGAGAAAATCACCATCGACAAGAGCGGGGCGAACACGGCTGCTGTGAGAGCTTTGATCGCAGATAGCGGCTTGGCCATTGAACTGCGGCAGTCCAAGTACTTGAACAACGTGGTCGAGCAGGACCACCGTGCCATCAAGCGGAGGATCAGGCCCATGATGGGGTTCAAGTCATTTTGGGCTGCCCGCCGAATCCTGGCCGGGGTCGAGACGATGCACATGATCCGCAAGGGGCAGATGAGCTGCCCCAAAGGGGTCGTCACGCCAGCGGCACAGCAGTTCTACAGTCTGGCAATCTGAGGTCGACGCCATCCACTGATTCAGCACGCCCCTCCTCGGCTAATGCGACACAACC
>NZ_JBHTBZ010000074.1:0-12173 GCF_042665235.1 Hydrogenophaga defluvii
ACACCCACGCCCGCGATGGATTTGCTCTCAAACGTGCAGCCGGGCTGGTTGGGGTTGACGATCACACAGTCATCGGGCACCACGGGCTGGCCGTTCATCACGGCGGGCAGGTGGTGGTCGGTGACCAGCACCTGCAGGCCCAGGGCGCGTGCGGCGCGCACGCCGTCCAGGCTGGCGATGCCGTTGTCTACCGTGACCAGCAGGTCCGCGCCACTGGCCTTGACGCGCTCGGCAATGCTGGGCGTGAGGCCGTAGCCGTCGTTGACGCGGTCGGGCACGAGGTAGGCCACGTTGGTAAAGCCCATGGGCGCGCCCAGCAGCCGCAGGCCACGCACGCCCACGGCACAAGCGGTGGCGCCGTCGCAGTCGTAGTCGGCCACGATGGTGATGCGCTGGTGGGCGGCCATGGCGTCGGCCAGCAGGCGCGCGGCGGCCTCTGCGCCTTTCATGGCGCTGGGCGGGATCAGGCGGGCGAGCGTGTCGTCGAGTTCGTCGGGGCTGCGCACGCCGCGCGCGGCGTACAGGCGCGCCAGCAGCGGGTGCACGCCGCTTTGCTCCAGCGCCCAGGCGGCGCGGGGTGGCACGTCGCGGGTGATGAGTTTCATAGGGTGGTCAGGAAAGTGGTGTCGGGTTGGCGCAGGGCCTGGCGCAGGCGGCGCCACACAGAGCGGGGCTGTGTGGCAAAGGTCTGTGCCGCGCGCTCGCCGCTGAGCGTCAATTGCAGCGCCTCGCCCGCCTGGGCGCGGGGCAGCCAGTGGGAGGCGATGTCGGCGGCTATGGCGGCCCACGCGGCGTGCGGATCCCCAGTTGCCAATCGGCCGTCCACCACCATCCCAGGCCGGGGGGCGTGGGCCTGCGCCAGCGCACCAGCGCCCGTCACCCAGAAGGCGTTGATGGGCAGTTGGCCCCGTGCCTGGCGTTCGTCATTGGTGGGGTGGGTGTAGAACAGCATCTGCATTTCGTTCTGCAGGCGGCGCAAGCCTGGGTGGTGGCCGGTGGAGGCCTGCAGCATCTCAGGGGTGATGGGGCGGCCGGTGGCGCGCCCCAGCGACCAGGTGCGCAAGTCCCTGAACACCTCGCCCTTGGCCAGCCAGGCGCCGGGCTGGGTGGGGTGCAGCGCGATGCCGTCTTCCGCAAAGTAGGGCTCGGCGGCGCGCATGAGGGCCTCGGACGCTGCGGCGTCGAGCGCCAGTGTGTCGGGGTCGGCCAGGGCCACGTACTGCGCGCCCACCTGCCAGTGGCAAGGCGTGATCCAGGCGCAAGGGGTGCCCACCGTGCCAGTCTCAAATGCCGCCCAGGGTGTGTGACCCGGTTCGGTATTCAGGCCGTTGTGGCGGGCCACCACCAGCTCGTGGGGCAGGGCAGGGCTGTCTTCAGGGGTGTCGAGTCGCCCGGCGGGCGCCATCAGGCCCAGCAGACGTGTCAGTTCTGGGGGCGGGGTGAGAACCGCACCGACAGGCGCGGGGGGCAGGGGAATCAGCAAATGCGTGGCGTGCATGGGGGGGATTGTCCGGGATGCCACAATGCCGGCCGGAATACGACGCATGCAAATCCCCTACGAACTGTCCCTGGGCTGGCGCTACACCCGCGCTGGCCGCGCCACCCGGCGCAACGGCTTCATCTCTTTCATCTCGGGCGTGTCCATGCTGGGCATTGCGCTGGGCGTGGCCGCCCTCATCATCGTGCTCAGCGTGATGAACGGTTTTCAGAAAGAGGTGCGCGACCGCATGTTGGGCGTGCTCTCGCACGTGGAGGTGTTCACGCCCACGGGTGAGGCCATCCCCGATCTGCCTACCACTTTGGCCGAAATTCAGCGAAATCCAGAGGTGATCGGGGCGGCGCCTTTTATCGGCGCCCAGGGCCTGATCGCGCGGGGCGAGGACATGAAGGGTGCCATCGTGCGTGGCATCGACCCGGTGCTGGAGCCCAGCGTCACCGACCTGGCCGCGCAGCTGTCGCAAACGGTGTTGCCGCGCCTGGTGCCGGGCGAGTTTGGCATCGTGCTCGGTGGTGAGCTGGCGCGCAGCCTGGGCGTGCGCCAGGGCGACACGGTCACGCTGATCGCGCCCAGCGGCCAGATCACGCCGGCCGGTGTGGTGCCGCGCATCAAACAGATGACGGTGGTGGGGGTGTTCGACTCCGGCCATTTTGAGTACGACTCGGGCCTGGCCCTGCTGCATCAGGACGACGCCGCGCGCATCTTCCGCCTGGAAGGCCCCACCGGCGTGCGCATCAAGCTCAAAGACTTGCAGAAGGCGCGCGAGGTGGCGGTGCAGATCGCCGGCTCGCTCAGCGGCGACCTGCTGGTGCGCGACTGGACCCGCCAGAACCGCACCTGGTTCGCCGCCGTGCAGCTCGAAAAACGCATGATGTTCATCATCCTCACCCTCATCGTGGCGGTGGCCGCCTTCAACCTGGTGAGCACGCTGGTGATGACGGTGACCGACAAACGCGCCGACATCGCCATCCTGCGCACCCTGGGCGCCAGCCCGCGCAGCATCATGGGCGTGTTTGTGGTGCAGGGGGCTATGGTGGGTGTGATTGGCACCCTCAGTGGCCTGGCCCTGGGCCTGTTGGTCGCCTTCAACATCGACACCCTGGTGCCGGCACTGGAGCGTTTGCTCGGCGCCGCCTTTTTGCCGCAGGACATTTACCTCATCAGCCGCATGCCCAGCGATCCGCAATCGACCGACATTGTGCCGATTGCGGTGATTTCGCTGGTGCTGGCTTTTGTGGCCACCCTGTACCCCAGCTGGCGCGCCAGCCGCGTGAACCCCGCGGAGGCGCTGCGCTATGAATAACACCCCCACGCTCCCCACTTCGTTGGGTTCGCTGCCCCCCGAGGGGGCTCGCCCGCCTTGGGGCGGCCCGGCGGCGGGCGCTCAAGTGGTTCTCCAGGCCAGCGGCCTGACCAAACGTTTCCACGAAGGCCGTCTCGACGTCACTGTGCTCAAAGGCGTGGACCTGCAGGTGTTTGCCGGTGAAACCCTGGCCATCGTGGGCGCCTCGGGCTCGGGCAAAAGCACCTTGCTGCACCTGCTGGGCGGGCTGGACGCGCCCACCGCTGGCAGTGTGACGCTGCTGGGCCAGAACCTCGCCACGTTGGGTGCCGCCCAACAAGGTGATTTGCGCAACCGTCACCTGGGTTTTGTGTACCAGTTCCACCACCTGTTGCCCGAGTTCAGCGCCCGCGACAACGTGTCCATGCCTTTGTGGATACGCCGCCAGCCGCGCGAAGAAGCCGGCCGCACGGCGGCCGAGATGCTCGCCCGCGTCGGCCTGGCCGAGCGGCTGGCGCACCGGCCGGCCGAGCTGTCGGGCGGTGAGCGCCAGCGGGTGGCCATCGCCCGTGCCTTGGTCACGCGCCCGGCCTGCGTGTTGGCCGACGAGCCCACCGGCAACCTGGACCGTGGCAGCGCGGGCGCGGTGTTTGAGCTGATGCTCGAGCTGGCGCGCTCTCAGGGCACCGCCTTTGTGCTGGTCACACACGACGAAAGCCTGGCCGCTCGCTGCGACCGCCGCTTGCGCCTGACCTCCGGTGAACTGACCGAAGACCCGATCACACCACCCCATCTCTGACGCAGGAGCCCCACCATGGCACGCTGGATCAAGCTGGTTTTGCGTCTCGCCACGGTGTTGTTGCCTCTGTTGCTGGCGTTGCTGCACGTCACGGGCGTGCAGCGCCAGGACTGGTTGAGCCGGCTCGAAGCGGCCGCCTACGATGCACGCCTGCTGGCCGTGATGCCACGCACGCTGGACGAGCGCATCGTCATCCTCGACATCGACGAAAAAAGCCTGGCCGAGCTGGGCCACTGGCCCTGGCCGCGCCACCACCTGGCCCGCCTGGTGGAGCGCCTGTTTGATGAGCAGCAGGTGGCCGTGCTGGGCATGGACATCGTGTTTGCCGAAGCCGACGACCGCTCGGGCCTGGGCCAGCTCAAGGCCCTGGCCGAAGGCGAACTGCGCAACGAACCGCGTTTTGTGGAGCGCCTGCCCGAACTGACCCGCCGGCTCGACCACGACCAGCGTTTTGCCGATGCCCTGCGCGGGCGCGAGGTGGTGCTGGGCTACTACTTCACCAGCGACCGCAACGGTTTGCGCACCGGGCGCCTGCCGCCGCCCGTGGTCACCGAAGCCGATCTTCAGGCGCAGGGTGGTGCACCGTTTCGCGCCACGCTGTGGGACGGCCATGGCAGCAACATCGCGCCCTTGGCCGAAGCCGCACCGCGCGCGGGCTTTTTCAACCCCGTGGTGGACAGCGATGGCCTCGTGCGCGCGCTGCCCTTGCTGGCCCGGTTTGAGGGCGCGTACTACGAGTCGCTGTCGCTGGCCGTGTTGCGCACTGTGTCGGGTGGGGCCAAGGTGGTGCCCGAGGTGGCACCAGGTACCGAGGGCTGGGCGGGTGGCCCGGTGCTGGCGGCCGTGGGACTGGACCTGGGCGGCAGCCGCATGCAGATCGCGGTGGACTCACGGGTGGCGGTGCTGGTGCCCTTCCGTGGCCCGGGCGGGCCTCAAGGCGGCTCGTTCCAGTACGTTTCGGCCGCCGACGTGGTGGCCGGCCGCCTGGCCCCCGGCAGCTTGCGCGACAAGATCGTGTTGGTGGGCACCACCGCCCCCGGTTTGCAAGATCTGCGGGCCACACCTGTGGGCGAAGCCTACCCCGGCGTGGAGACCCACGCCAACCTGATCTCGGCCTGGTTGGACGGCCATGTGCTGGTGCAACCCGACTACGCACCGGGCTACGAATTGCTGGTGTTGCTGGTCGCGGCGGCGTTGCTGCTGTGGGGCCTGCCACGCCTCAAGGCCGTGTCGTCGGCCATGCTGGCGGCGGCCCTGATCGCGCTGCTGGTGGGGGCCAACCTGTGGCTGTTTGCACGGCACGGGCTGGTGCTGCCTGTGGTCAGCCCGGTGTTGCTGGTGGTGCTGGCCTATGTGCTGCACACCAGCTACGCCTACTTCATCGAAACCCGCGCCAAACGCGAGCTGGCTCAACTGTTTGGCAGCTACGTGCCTCCCGAACTGGTGGACGAAATGGTGAAGGCGCCCGAACGCTACAGCATGCGCGCCGAGGAGCGCGAGCTGACGGTGATGTTCAGCGACATGCGGGGCTTCACCCAACTGTCCGAGACCATGGGTGCGGCCGAACTGCAGGCCTTGCTCAACCGCGTGTTCAGCAGCCTCACCCACGAAATCCGCCAGCGCCGGGGCACCATCGACAAATACATGGGCGACTGCGTGATGGCTTTCTGGGGCGCGCCTGTGCCCGAGCCGGAGCATGCCCGCCTGTCGGTGCTGGCGGCCTTGGCCATGCGCCGGGCCGTGGCCCAGATCAACCTCGATCACCGCCAGCGCGGTTGGCCTGAGATTGGCATGGGCGTGGGCCTCAACACCGGCGTCATGTGTGTCGGAGACATGGGGTCGAACCTGCGGCGCTCCTACACCGTGATCGGCGACGCGGTCAACCTGGGCTCACGCCTGGAGGGCCTGGGCAAACACTACGGTGTGGACATCGTGGTGAGCGAAACCACCCGGGCCCAGGCCGGTGACGGCTTCACCTGGCAAGAGCTGGACACGGTGAAAGTCAAGGGCAAGGACGCCGCCGTGGCCATCTACACCGCGCTGGACGCCGAGGATGCGGTGGGCAACGAATTGGAACGTTGGGCGCAGTGCCTGCAAGCCTGCCGCCATCAGCACTGGCCCCAGGCCCAGGCCTTGCTGGACGAACTGCGCGAGACGCAGCCCGGCAAAGTGTTGTACGCGCTGTACGCCGAGCGCGTGGCCGACTGGCGTCAGAAGAAGCTGCCGGCCGATTGGCGCTGGGTGACCAGCTTCGAGACCAAGTAGGCGGCCGCCACGCTCAGGCGGCGGGCGCCTATTTTTTGGCGGGCTGAGTGGCGGCCGGCGTGGCCGAGGTCTGCGTCACCCTTGCCCGCACCGGCACCTGGCGGGCGGCGCCATAGCGGTCGAACTGCTGGCCCATGGCCGTTTGCAGCGACGCCAGCCGCTGGCCGGTGGGCGGGTGGGTGGCCAGGGCGAGCAGGTAGGCCGGGTCGTCTGGGCGCACAGTGGACAAGGTTTGCAGCACCGTGGGCAAGCCAAAGGGGTCCATACCGGCGCGCGTGGCCAGCGACACGCCAAGGGCGTCGGCCTCAAACTCGTCGGCGCGGTCCAGGCCTTTGCTGTACAGGTTCTTCCCCAGGTTCATGAGCTGCGTGGCGACCACGCCCTCGACGTTGTTGCGCACCTGTGAGCCGATCAGCTGCGTGGCCAGCCCAGCGCGGGCTGATGCGCTCAGGGCTTGCAGGTGGTGCTTTTTTTCGACGTGGACAATTTCGTGTGCCAGCACGCCGGCCAGCTCGGCTTCGCTGAAGGTGCGGTCCAGCAGCCCCTTGGTGACGAACACAAAACCCCCAGGTGCGGCAAAGGCGTTCACGCCGGGGTCGTCCAGCACCACAAACAACCAGGGCAGTTGCGGGCGGCTCGAATGCAGCGCCAGCCAGCGGCCCAGTTCGTTCACGTAACGTTGGGTGCGTGCGTCTTTGAGGGCCGGCTTGGCACCCAGCAGCACGGCCGCCAGGTTGCGGCCGATTTCAATCTCTTTGGGCTCGTCGATCTTGTCGATCGATTGCATCAACAATTGCACCAGGCTCAAGGCTTCCCCGGCCGACGAGCCGCTGCCGCCCAGGGGCAGGTTGGCCGCCACGGCGGGCATGCTGGCACCGGCCGCCTGCACGCTGCTGCCCAGTGAACGCAGCGCATCGGTGATGGAGCCGCCGCTGCCGCCGCCCGAGGTGGGTGCGGTGGCCACACAGGCGCTCAGGCTGGCGGCGGCCAGCACGGCTGGCAGCAGGCGCAGGCCCGTGCGGCGGGGGCGTGGGCTGGTACGTGTGCTGGTACGTGGGTCGTGTGTCATGGCAGCGTCCTCACTGTGCAAGCGTGCCGGCGCCAGGCGCCGAGGAGGGAGGGGCGGGGTTGAGGTCGGCCACTTCGCGCGGGCGCAAACCGGCGCGCTGGGCAAACTGGCGGGCTTGTGGCTCGCTGACCTTGTGCTGGCCGGCGGCGTCCACCGCGGCCAGGTTGGGGGTGGCGTTGGCCAGGTCGTCCGCGTCCAGCCCACGGATGCCCACGGTGGAGGTGGCCACGGTGGTGGGGCGGGTGCCGCCGGCGCCGAAAGCCTGGCCCAGGGAGCGCAACGCACTGGTGCCCGTGCTGGGCGCCGCGGCGGGGGTGGCCTGTGCGCCGCTTTGCAGGTCAAACATGTGCAGCCAGCCGGTTTTGCCGTCGCTGGTGCGCACACGGCGGAACGGCCCCTGGCGCTCGTCTAGCCGGGTGACCACGGCGTTGGCGGGCAGTGGCGTCGATTTGGCATCGGGCTGAGGGGCCTCGCGCAGGGCCACGTCGCGCTTGACCGTGAATTGCTCCTGGCCGTGCGCCCAGGGCGCCAGCAGCCAGCCGGCACACACGAGCAACGCCAGCCTCCAAGCGTGTGTTGCAGTGGTCATGTTTGCTCCTTGAACACCCCGTCAAAACAATTGACAAAGTTTAACGTTCATGGGCAACACCGCCCAGCCACACAAGGGGGCAGGCGGCTGCGATGCTCCGCCGGTGGGAACGAAGACATCAGGGTTTGTTCGTATCTGAATATCAGCAAGTACGAATATACTTCGGACATTCCCCAAGGTCTGCGCCCCGTTTCAGGGCGGGGCCACCTTCAAAAAGGAAGCGCGCTGTGTCCGACGAACTGAGTCAAACCATTGGGCGGGTCGTTCCCGCGCCCGAGAATTTCCTCGACGCCGAAAAGCTGGAGCTGGCTCGCAAGGCCCGCCGCAGCTTCATGGGCAAGGCCCTGGCCATGGGGGCCGGTGTGGCCGCATCGGCCAAGGTGGTGGCGGCCGACGGCGAAGAGGCCATCCTCAAAATGCCCGAGCACACCACCGGTTTGGGCCTGCCTGTGGTGACCGACGGCTACGGCAAACCCAGCAAGTGGGAAGCCAACCTGCAGCGCCGCCAGAGCCCGGGACTGACCCGCGTCAACCAGGCGTCGGTGAGTTTCACGCCGCTGCAAGGCCTGTTCGGCATCATCACCCCCAGTGGTCTGCACTTCGAGCGTCACCACCAGGGCTGGTGGGACATCGATCCTTCCAAACACCGCCTCATGGTCAACGGCCTCGTCAAGCGCGAGCGCGTGTTCACCATGGACGACCTGATGCGCCTGCCCAGCGTCTCGCGCATCCACTTCATCGAGTGTGGCGCCAACTCGGCCACCGAATGGGGCAACGTGGCCGTGCCCACGGTGCAGTACAGCCACGGCATGGTGAGTTGCTCTGAGTTCACCGGCGTGCTGCTCTCCACCCTGCTGGAGATGTGCGGCATCGACAAGAAAAAGGCCAAATACGTGCTGGCCGAAGGCGCCGACGGTTCGTCCATGACCCGCACCATCGACATCGAACGTGCCATGGACGATTGCATCGTGGCCTGGGGCATGAACGGCGAAATGCTGCGCCCTGAAAACGGCTACCCGCTGCGTCTGGTGGTGCCGGGCGTCCAGGGCGTGAGCTGGGTCAAGTACCTGCGCCGCATCGAGGTGGGCGACGAGAAGTACGCCACCAAAGATGAAGCGGTGCACTACATCGACCACATGCCCGATGGCACACACCGCCAGTACACCGGCATCCAGGAGTGCAAGAGCGTCATCACCACACCGTCAGGCGGGCAGACGCTGCTGGACAAGGGCTTCTACAACGTCACTGGCCTGGCCTGGTCGGGGCGTGGCAGCATCAAGCGCGTGGACGTGAGCACCGACGGCGGGCGCAACTGGCGCACCGCCCGCCTGGAAGGGCCAATTCTGGACAAGGCCTTCACCCGCTTCAACATCGACTGGGTCTGGGACGGCAAGCCCGCCATTTTGCAAAGCCGCGCCATCGACAGCACCGGCTACGTGCAGCCCAAGATCAACCAGCTGCGCGCCGTGCGTGGCACCCGTTCGGTCTATCACCAGAACGCCATCCAGTCGTGGCTGGTGGGGGCCAACGGCGAAGTCTCCAACGTGCAGGTCTACTGAGAGAGTGCCGACCATGAAAAAACGTATCGTTCTCGCCATGGCCGCGTTGGCGGTGGGTTCTGCTTTTGCCCAGGCCAAACCCTGGCATTCGATTGGCCGCGACGCCACGCCGGCCGAAGTCAAGGCCTGGGACATCGATGTGCGCCCCGACTTCAAGGGCCTGCCCAAGGGCTCGGGCAGCGTCAGCAAGGGTGAAGAGGTGTGGGAGGCCAAGTGCGCGTCCTGCCACGGCAGTTTTGGTGAGTCCAACGAGGTGTTCACACCCATCATTGGCGGCACCACCAAGGCCGACATCGAACGTGGCCGGGTGAAGAACCTGGAGCAGGGCTCCACCTTCCCGCAGAAAACCACCATCATGAAGGTGGCCACCGTCTCGACCATCTGGGACTACATCAACCGCGCGATGCCCTGGAACGCGCCCAAGACGCTGACCACCGAGGAGGTGTACGCCACCACGGCCTACCTGCTGAGCCTGGCCGAGATCGTGCCTGCCGATTTCACATTGTCGGATCAGAACATCGCCGAGGTGCAAAAACGCATGCCCAACCGCAACGGCATGGTGTTCTACGAGCCGCTGTGGAAGGTGAACGGCAAGGGTGATGTGAAGAACGTGGCCTGTATGAAGAACTGCCCGGTGGACGAGAAAATCCACTCCTCGCTGCCCGACTTCGCCCGCGACGCCCACGGCAACATCCAGGAACAGAACCGCGTGATTGGCCCGGTGCGCGGTGCCGACACCACCAAGCCCGCGCCGGCCAGCATGCCGGCCAAGGGTGCCGCTGCGGCGGCGCCAGTGGTGGTGGCCGCAGCCGGCGGGGCGGGCGACGTCAAAGGTTTGCTCGCGGCCAACGCCTGCACCGCCTGCCACGGTGTCACCAACAAAATTGTGGGTCCTGGCTTCAACGAGATACTGGTCAAACAAAAAGGCCAGGCCAACCTGGAAGACTATCTGGTGGGCAAAATCAAGAGTGGCGGCTCGGGCGTGTACGGATCGGTGCCGATGCCGCCCCAGCCGCAGATCGGCGACGCCGATGCGCGCACCATCGCCAAATGGATTGCCGCCGGTGCGAAGTGATCTGAGCGAGCGATTTATTCAGAATATAAGCAACCAATCGTAATCCCTGATGCCAACGACTTCGGGTCAGCGTAAGCTCCCGCCTATTGCTGGCCCTGTCCCCCCTTTTTTCAAGGAGTCATTCATGAACAACACCCGCCGTAACGTCCTCAAGACCTCGGGCGCCCTGGGCACGCTGGTGGCGCTGGGTCTCATCACCGAAAAGCAGGCGCTGGCCCAGGCCAACCGCGCCGGCTTTGAAGCCAAGAGCCTGGCCGACGCGCTCAAGGCCGTGGGTGGCACACCGGCCACCAGCGATCAGGTCACCGTGGTCGCGCCCGACATTGCCGAAAACGGTGCCGTGGTGCCTGTGGGCGCCACCAGCAACCTGGCCAACACCACCGAAATCCACCTGCTGGTTGAGAAGAACATCAACCCGCTGTCGGCCTCCTTCTTCATTCCTGCCGGCACCGAGGCCAGTGTGCAGACCCGTCTGAAGATGGGCCAGAGCACCAACGTCATTGCCGTGGTCAAGGCCGATGGCAAGTTGTACTCGGCCACCAAGGAAACCAAGGTCACGCTGGGTGGTTGCGGCGGCTGATGCCGCAGACTGTACCCAAGACTTGATCCGATTCACGAATTCTCAGGAGAAACACCATGGCAGATCCGATGCGCATCCGTGCCGCCCACAAAGACGGCGTGACCGAAGTCCGCGTGCTGATGTCCCACCCGATGGAAACCGGCCAGCGCAAGAACGCCGCCGGCGACACCATTCCCGCCCACTTCATCACCGAAGTGGACGCCACCCACAACGGCAAGAGCGTGCTCAAGGCCCAGTGGAGCACCGCCGTGTCGCAAAACCCCTTCCTGTCCTTCAAATTCAAGGGCGGCGCCAAGGGCGACAAGCTGGCGGTCAAGTGGGTGGACAACAAGGGTGAAACCCGTACTGACGAAGCGGCCATCGCCTGATAAGGTGGGGGTCAGAGTCACGGCCGGCCAACAGGCTGGCCGTTCTCTTTTGTTTGACAGCATAAAAAGGAGACATGCGATGGAAAACAAACGCTGGATCGCGGCCATGGTGCTCGCGTCGGTGGCCTCGGCCGCTTCGGCGCAGTCGGCGGCTGATGGCATTGCCAAGTACCGTGAGATGTTGCAAGACGGCAACCCGGCCGAGCTGTTCGAAATGAAGGGCGAGGAGCTGTGGAAGCAGGTGCGTGGCCCCAAAAAAGCATCGCTTGAAAAATGCGATCTGGGTGAAGGGCCGGGCGTGCTGAAGGGCGCGTTTGTGAAACTGCCACGCTACTTTGCCGACACCGGACGGATGCAGGACTTGGAATCGCGCCTGGTGACCTGCATGGAAACCTTGCAGGGCTTCAACGCCGCCGAGGTCATGAAAACACCGTTTGGCCGCGGCGAAATGGCCAATGTGACCGCGCTGGCCACCTACGTGGCAACCCAATCCAAGGGCATGCGCTTTGACCTGCCACAAGGCCACGCCGAGGAGCGCAAGTTCTACGAGCTGGGCAAACGCGCCTTCTTCCAGCGCGGTGGCACACACGACTTTTCGTGCGCCACCTGCCATGGCGAAAACGACAAACGCATCCGCTTGCAAGACCTGCCCAACCTGACCAAGAACCCGGGCGACGGCGTGGGTTTTGCGGCCTGGCCCGCCTACCGCGTGTCTAACGGTCAGATGTGGAGCATGCAGCTGCGCCTGAACGACTGCTACCGGCAGCAACGTTTCCCCGAGCCCAAGTTCGCCAGCGACGTGACGATTGCGTTGGGTGTTTATATGGGCGTCAACGCCAAAGGCGCGGAATCCGCTGTGCCCACCATCAAGCGCTGAAGCAGGAGACACACACATGAACAAAACCACCTGGATGTTGTTGCCCGCCGCTGCTGTGGTCCTGTCTGCCTGCAGTTCGGCGCCCAGCCCGGCCGACTACGACAAGATGGCCGAAGCGATGACCAAAAGTTGGCGGATTCAAATCTGAAGTGCAACACCCTTGGTTTCAATGAACGAGGGTGGAGTGTTGGGGGCTGTTCAGGAGCAGCTCC
>NZ_JBHTBZ010000075.1:0-1127 GCF_042665235.1 Hydrogenophaga defluvii
AGCGGCGGATTCAAATCTGAAGTGCAACACCTGCCACCGAGTAAGGTCAGCAGATGCAAAGCAGTCCACCCAGAAGGTATCAACAGCTCCAGACAGAGGACCGCGTGACGCTGGCCAGCCTGGTCCAACAGAAGTTCGGCGTTCGAGAGATGGCCCTGGTCATGGGACGTTCGCCCAGCACCATCAGCCGCGAGCTGCGGCGCAATGCCCAGCCAGCGGGCTACGCCAGTGCCGCAGCATGCGCCTGCGCCCAACAGCGGCGCAGCCAAGGCCGCCCACCCAACAAGCTCCATCGGGACGGCCGGCTTTTTGGCGCGGTGCGCCACTTTATGAGCGAGCGCTGGTCACCCCAACAGATTGCCCTGACACTGGCTGCCCTGTACCCCAAGGGCCATGGATACCGCGTGTCACACGAAACCATCTACAACTGCATCTACGCTCAGCCCGTGGGAGAACTCAAGCGCGAACTGATCGCCGCCCTGCGCCACGCCCACAACAAGCGTGTGCCGCGCAGCAAGGGGCAAGACCGGCGCGGGCAGATTCCCGACATGGTGAGCATCCACCTGCGTCCGCCCGAGATTGAAGACCGGCAGTTCCCCGGGCACTGGGAGGGTGACCTCATCAAGGGTGCTGCCAACGCCAGTGCGGTGGGCACGCTGGTCGAGCGCACCAGCCGCCTGGTGATGCTGGTCAAGCTGCCCGAGTTCAAGCCGGCCAGCGCTGCCAACGTGTTGCAGGCCTTCACGGACAAGCTGCTGGGCATTGCCGCGCCCATGCGCCAGAGCATGACGTACGACCAAGGAAGAGAGATGGCAATGCACAAGGAACTGAGCAAACGCACGGGCATTGCGGTGTACTTCTGCGACCCGCACAGCCCTTGGCAGCGGGGCTCCAACGAGAACATGAACGGGCTGGTACGCCAGTACCTGCCCAAGGGCACCGACCTATCGATCCACAGCCAGGAGCAGCTCGATGCCATTGCCGATCAGATCAACAATCGACCCAGAAAAGGCTTGGGCGTACGATCCCCTCTGGCGGTCTACCGGGAGCTGCTCCTGAACAGCCCCCAACACTCCACCCTCGTTCATTGAAACCAAGGGTGTTGCACTTCAGATTTGAATCCGCCA
>NZ_JBHTBZ010000076.1:0-9690 GCF_042665235.1 Hydrogenophaga defluvii
AGTCTATGGCAGCGCAAACCCTGCGCTGGCGTGCTGACCATCAACACCGGTCATGCGCAAGATGGGTTCGCCGCGCGCATACGGTGTTCGTGCAGGCCAAGCGATACAAGCGCGGCACCAAGATTTCCGCCAACGTCGTTCGTCAGCTTCGTCAAGCCATCCCGTTTGGTGGACAAGGCGCTTTCATCACCACGGCTGATTTCCAATCAGCTGCTTCTGAAGTCGCTTTGGAAAACGGGTTTCCTCGAATCGGTCTGATCAATGGTCGGCAACTGGTCGATCTGTTGATTGAGCATTGGAGCGAAATCCCGCTGGAGTTTCAGGATCGGCTTGCTCTCAAACCTGGGCTGGTGCGCGCATGATCGATCCGATCTCGAACAGCTTGCGCAACCTAGTGCGCATCACGCTGCGTCGCTACAAGTAGCCTCCCGATCTGCAGGAAGATGCCATTCGAATGGCGTTGGAACAGGTGGAGCGCTTGTCTGAACAAATGACGTCATAAACCTGAGGAAATCCAACATGCAACAAAGACAACTCGGCCCCTTCACCGTCAGCGCCATCGGTCTGGGCTGCATGAACATCTGCCATGCCTACGGCCCACCGGTGCCTGAGGCCGACGCCGAGCGCTTGCTGTTGACCGCGCTGGACGCGGGCGTGACCCACTTCGACACCGCCGCGCTGTATGGCTTTGGCGCGAGCGAGACTCTGGTCGGCAAGGTGCTCGCGCCCCACCGCAGCCGGTTCACGTTGGCGAGCAAGTGTGGCCTGTTCGGTGCCGACCTCAAGGGCGACGGGCAACTGGTGCGTGTCATCGATGGCCGCCCGGCCACGTTGAAGGCCAACTGCGAGGCTGCGCTCCAACGCCTGCGCACCGACGTCATCGACCTCTACTACCTGCACCGCTGGGACAAGCAGGTGCCCGCGGAAGACAGCGTGGGCGCCCTGGCCGATCTGGTGCGCGAGGGCAAGATCCGCAGCATCGGGTTGAGCGAGGTGTCGGCTGCCACCTTGCGCCGTGCACACGCGGTGCACCCCATTGCTGCGGTGCAGACCGAGTACTCGCTGTGGACACGCAACCCCGAGATCGCGGTGCTCGACGCCTGCCGCGAGCTGGGCACCGCCTTCGTCGCCTTCAGCCCGGTGGCGCGCGGTTTTTTGTGCGGGCCGTTGGACACCAGCGCCTTCGATGCCAAAGACATCCGCCGCACCATGCCGCGTTTTGCGCCCGACAACTTTGCCGCCAACCAGCGCCTGCTGCCACCCTATCTGGCCATCGCGCAGGAGGTGGGTTGTTCGCCCGCGCAGCTGGCGATTGCCTGGCTGTTGCACAAGGCGCCACACATCTTGCCGATTCCCGGCACCTCGCGGGTCGATCACCTGCTGGACAACCTGGGTGCCGACGCGGTGCGCTTGTCGCCCGATGTGATGGCCCGTCTGGAGGCGTTGATCAACAACAAGACGGTGGCCGGCAACCGCTACACCGAACAGGCGAACCGCGAGGTGGACACCGAGGTGTTCTGAACCCCGGGTGATGTGGCGCGTTCAGCGCACCTCGACCGCGTGCGCCGAACGCGCCACCAGCTCGCCAATCGGGGCGAGCGACAGACCCGCCTCGGTGGCCACACGCAGGAATTCCGCGTCGCCTTCGGGCGTGACCGCCACCAGCAGGCCACCACTGGTCTGAGGGTCGCACAACAGCTGTTGCTGGGCCAAGGTGATGGGCGCCACCTTGTGTCCGTAGCTGTCGAAGTTGCGTTGGGTGCCACCGGGCACGCAGCCCTGGGCAATGTAGGCATCGATGCCGGGCAGGCGCGGCACGGCGCTGTCGTGCAGCACGGCGGTCAGGCCGCTGCCTTCGGCCATTTCCACCAGATGGCCCAGCAGGCCAAAGCCGGTCACGTCGGTCATGGCACTCACACCCGCCAGCCGGCCGAACTGTCGACCGGGCTTGTTGAGCGTGCACATCCAGTCGCGCGCCACACCCACGTCCTCAGGGCGCAGCAGCGCCTTCTTTTCGGCCGTGGTCAACACGCCGATGCCGAGCGGCTTGGTCAGGTACAGGCGCGAGCCCTGGGTGCCGGTGTCGTTGCGCTTCATGTGGCGCTTGTCCACCACGCCCGTCACGGCCAGGCCAAAGATGGGCTCGGGCGCATCGATGGAGTGGCCGCCGGCCAGCGGGATGCCGGCCTCGTCACAGATGGCGCGACCGCCGCGCACCACCTCGCGCGCCACCTCGGGCGGCAGCACATTGACCGGCCAGCCCAAGATGGCGATCGCCATCAGCGGGTCGGCGCCCATGGCATAGATGTCGCTGATCGCGTTGGTGGCCGCGATGCGCCCGAAGTCGAAGGGGTCGTCGACGATGGGCATGAAGAAGTCGGTGGTCGAGACCACGCCGCGCTCTTCGTCCAGTGCGTAAACGGCGGCGTCGTCGCGCGAGGCGTTGCCGACCCACAGCTTGGGGTCCAGGTTTTGCGCGCCGCTGCCGGCCAGGATGACGTCCAGCACCTGCGGGCTGATCTTGCAGCCGCAACCGGCGCCGTGGCTGTATTGGGTGAGTCGGATGGGGGCGGTGCTCATGTCGTGTCTCGGTCGGGGAGGCTGAACTGTAGCAAGCCCGCGCGCCGGTCGATACAAAACGAAATAAAGCGATACCGCACCGAGACGACGAAGCGAGGACCGGTCGGCACCATGGAGGCCATGTTCAACCCGTGCTCACAAAGGACTTAACCATGAAACCCTGGCTCAAAAAATCCCTGATCGCTGTCTTCGGCGCATCCATCGTTCTGGGCGGTTTGACCGCCTGCGGATCGCGTGGCGACCACGCCCGTGGCTGGAGCGACGAACGCGTGACCGAGATGCGAGGCAAGGCCATCGAGCGCATCAGCAACAAGCTCGAACTCAACGAGGCGCAGAAACAGAAACTGGGCGTGTTGGCCGACGAGCTGATCGCCCAGCGCAAGGCCTGGCGTGCACAGGGCGGTGAACCGCGTGCCGAGATCAAGGCCTTGATCGCCGGTGAGAAGTTCGACCGCTCTGCCGCCCAGGGCCTGCTGGAGCGCAAGACCCAGCAGGTGCAAGGCGCCGGCCCCAAGGTGATTGCCGCTTTTGGCGACTTCTACGACAGCCTGACACCGGTCCAGCAGCAGCAGGTGCGCGAGCGCCTGGAAAAACGCGGCCACGGTGGCTGGGGCCGGGGCTGAACATGTCACCACTGACCCACGACCTGCGCGCTTGTGGCGCCAGCTTGCTGGCCGGCACCGACGACACCCATGCCGAGCTGTTGGCCCTGGTGTGGGGCCCACGCTTCGACCGCGAGCACGCGCTGGGCCTGTGGGCCCGGCTGTCGCAGCGTCAGCCCCAGGCCGCCCTGCCGGTGCTGCCACAGCTGTTGTCGGCGGCCGACCACTTTGACACACTGGGCGCACCCGCCCAGCAGCGTCTGCGCCGCCTCATCCTGCGCCATCGGCAACGTGTGCTGATGTGAGAATGGCGCATGCCCCGCATCTTGCTCATCGACGACGACGAACAGCTTGGTCCACCGCTGGCCGCCTATTTCCAACGCTTTGAGTTGGCACTGACCCAGGCGCTGCGGCCCAGCGAAGGCCTGGCCTTGCTGGCCCAGGGTGGTTTTGATGCCGCCATCCTGGACGTGATGCTGCCCGAGATGGATGGTTTTGAGCTGTGCCGCACGCTGCGCAAGACCAGCGACATCCCGGTGCTCATGCTCACCGCGCGCGGTGATGTGATGGACCGCGTGGTGGGCCTGGAACTGGGCGCCGACGACTACCTGCCCAAACCCTTCGAGCCGCGCGAACTGGTGGAGCGGGTGCAGACGGTGCTGCGCCGCCGCCGCACCGCCGCGCCGGCCGAGGTGGACCCCGATGAATGGCGTTTTGAAGGTGGCCTCAGCATCGCGCCCACACGCCGAAGGGTGTTGCGCGAAGGCACCGAGGTCGAACTCACTGGCACCGAGTTCGAGCTGCTGCTGCTGTTGGCGCGCGAGCCCGGCCGCGTGTTCAACCGCGACGACATCTTCAACCAATTGCGTGGCCACGAAGCCGAGCTTTACACCCGCGCGGTGGACATCGTGGTCAGCCGCCTGCGCAAAAAGCTCGAACCGCTGGATGCCATCAAGACCCTGCGCAACGCCGGATACGCGCTGGCGCTGCGCCGCTTGCCATGACGGCGCGTCGCCCGCCCTGGCACCGACGCGCCCGCCAGGCGGTGGGCCACTCGATCAAGCTGCGCCTGGTGCTGATCTTCCTGCTGCTGGCCCTGACCGTCGCCGCCGCATTTCTGTTTGGCGCGCAGAAAGCCTTCTCGGTGGGCTGGCGCGAGGCGGCGCGGCCGCTGCTCATGGACTATGTGGACCACCTGGCAGCCGACATCACGGTGGGCGGCGCGCCCGATGTGGCACGCGCCCAGGCCCTCACCGAACGCCTGCCGCTGACCATCGACGTCCAGGGCCCCCGCTTCAATTGGCGTTCACACCCCGATCACGAGCGCGCGCGCTGGAAGCGGGAGTCGAACGCCGGCGACGACGCTGACTGGTCACGCCTGCTGCGTCGCACCACGGCCGATGGCCATCAGATCGAGTTCGGTCTGAACGACGATGCCTTCCAGCGCCGCCCGCGCTTGATTGGCCTGACCCTGGTCACGCTGCTGTTGCTCACGCTCGCCGCTTTCCTCATCGTGCGTCGCATGCTGCGCCCACTGGACGACATACGCGCTGGCGCACGCCGTTTTGGCGCCGGGGACTTTTCGCAACCCATCCCCGTGCAGCACGCGAACCGGCCCGACGAGCTGGGCCAGTTGGCCGCCACCATTAACACCATGGGGCAGGACATCCAGCAAATGCTGGACGCCAAGCGTGCGTTGCTGCTGGCCATCAGCCACGAGCTGCGCAGCCCGCTGACGCGCGCGCGGCTCAACACCGAATTGCTGCCGGAGAGCGAGGACGTGTTGCCACAGCGCCAGGCCCTGCTGCGCGACCTGCAGGAGATGTCGGCCCAGATCACCGACCTGCTGGAGAGCGAGCGCCTGTCCAGCCCGCACGCGGCGCTGCAGCGCGAGCCGGTGGACCTGCCCGCGCTGGCGCACGAGGTGCTGACCGAACTGGCTGCGCGCCATGTGCGAGCGGGTGAGGTGCGCGTGCGGGTACCGCCGCACTTTCCCAGTCTGTTGCTGGACCGGGTGCGCATGCGCCTGCTGCTGCGCAACCTGCTCGACAACGCGCTGCGCCACGGGGCGGCGTCAACACAAGCACCTGAGCTGTCGCTGGCGGTGGATGCGGGCCAGGTGGTGCTTGTGGTGCGCGACCATGGGTCGGGTGTGCCCGAAGAACACCTGCACCGCTTGAGTGAAGCCTTTTACCGCCCGGACAGCGCCCGCACCCGCAGTGCCGGTGGGGTGGGCCTGGGGCTGTACCTGTGCAAGCTGGTGGCGCAGGCGCATGGGGGTGGGTTGTGTTTCGAGAACGCGGGCCCGGGCCTGCGTGCCACCGTCACCCTGCCCAGGCCCTGACACCACCTGGCCTTGACCCGCGTCAGTGCGGGCCACGCCGGGCTGTGCGATGCTGGCAACATGAACACGCCCACGTTGCCCGGCTTTGCCACCGACCCGACCCGCTTTCTTTTTTTCACTGGCAAGGGCGGTGTGGGTAAAACCTCCTTGTCCACCGCCACAGCCATCGCGCTGGCCGACGGTGGCCGGCGCGTGCTGCTGGTCAGCACGGACGCCGCATCCAACCTCGACGAGATGCTGGGCGTGCCGCTGTCCAACCAGCCGGTGCCCGTGCCTGGTGTGCCCGGCCTGGACGTGCTCAACATCGATCCCGATGCCGCCGCCGAGGCCTACCGCCAGCGCGTGTTGGCGCAACTGGATGTCGAGACCAGTGAGCAGGATCGTTCCACCGTGCGCGAGCAGCTGTCGGGCGCCTGCACCACCGAAATTGCCGCTTTCGACGAATTTGCCGCGCTGTTGGCCGGCGAGGTGGTGGGCGCCCCACACGACCACGTGGTGTTCGACACCGCGCCCACTGGCCACACCCTGCGTCTGCTCAGTTTGCCCAAGGCCTGGACCGGTTTTCTGGCTGGCAACGACCGGGGTGCTTCGTGCCTGGGGCCGCACTCGGGCCTGAAGATGCAGGAAGCGCGCTTCAACGCCGCCCTGCGCGCGCTGAGCGACCCGGCGCTGACCACCGTGGTGCTGGTCACGCGGCCCGATCCGCGCCCCATGCAGGAGGCCGCGCGCACGGCCGAGGAACTGAGCGCCCTGGGTTTGAGCCACCAGCGTCTGGCCGTCAACGGGGTGTTTCATGCCTCCGATCCGAAAGACCCCATTGCCAACGCCATCGAAGCAATGGGCCGCGACGCGGTGCGGCATTTGCCCGCGGTGCTGGCAGCGCTGCCGCTCGATGAGGTGCCGCTGCGGCCCTTCGACACCGTGGGCGTGCCCGCGCTGCGGGCGCTGCTGGGTGGTGACACGGTACCGACCACGCGGGTCTCGGCATCCGAGATCGCGCTGTCGGGCGAGCCGCTCGCGCACCTGGTCGATGAGCTGGCGGCCCACGGCCATGGCCTGGTCATGGTGATGGGCAAGGGCGGTGTGGGCAAAACCACCATCGCCGCTGCCCTGGCGGTGGGCTTGGTGCAGCGCGGCCACGCGGTGCACCTGACCACCACCGACCCGGCCGCACACGTGGCCGATGCCTTGGCCGGCGCGCTGCCAGGTCTGAAGCTGGGCCGCATCGATCCGAAAGCTGAGACCGAGGCCTACATCGCCAAGATGATGGCCACGCGTGGCAAGGCGCTGGACGATGCCGGCCGCGCCCTGCTGTTGGAAGACCTGCAATCGCCCTGCACCGAAGAGGTGGCGGTGTTCCACGCCTTCAGCCGTGTGGTCAACGAGGCGCGCACCGCCTTCGTGGTGCTGGACACCGCCCCCACCGGCCACAGCCTGTTGCTGATGGACGCCACCGGCGCCTACCACCGGCAGATGATGAGCCAGTACGAAGGCAAGGGTGGCACGGCCCACCTCATCACGCCGCTGATGCGCTTGCAGGACGCCGACATGACCCGCGTGCTCATCGTCACCTTGCCCGAGGTCACGCCGGTGAGCCAGGCCGCCGCCTTGCAGGACGATTTGCGGCGTGCCCACATCGAACCCTGGGCCTGGGTCATCAACAAAAGCCTGGCGGCCACCGGCACCCACGACCCACTGCTGCAGGCGCGGCTGGTGGGCGAACACAGGCAGGCCGAACGCATTGCCAGCGGCCTGGCGCAGCGCACCTTTGTGCTGCCGTGGTTGCCGCAGGCGCCGGTGGGTGTGGCCGCGTTGGGCGCCCTCGTCAGGCCAGCCAACGCAGCAACTGCGCCGTGACGGCCGGGCTGCTCAACAAGCCCAGGTGTCCGGTGCGGTAAAGCACACATTGGTGGTCGGGCGCAAACGCCAGTTGGTGGGCCGGGTCGTCGTGTTGGCCGAGTGCGCTGCGCAGCGGCACCAGACCGTCGCCCAGCAAACGTTCGGCGACGCGGCTGCGTTGGCCTGCCAGGGTGGCGGCCATGGCAAAACTGGCCACGCCCTCGGGCAAGGGCAGGGGCTGGCGGCGGTCGTCGGTGTGGGCAAAGCGGTCGGTGGGCGTGGGCGTGTCGTCGCGCACCTGGCCGAACCGCAGGTCGGTGATGCCGGCGCTGCGCAGCCGCGCCAGTGTGGCCAGCGGCGCGGTGTGGGGCAGGGCGCCCAGCAGGGTGTGCACCCACTGCCCGGCGCGCTCCAGCGGCGCGCCGTGGTGGGGCGTGCCCAGGGTCACCAGGTGGCGCACTTGGACAGGCCAGGCCAGGCGCGCCTGTTGGGCGGCAAACACGGCGCTGCGCGCCACCAGGCCGCCCATGCTGTGGCCCATCAGGGTGATCTGGGTCACGGGCACGGGCCAGGCGCGCACCAGGGCTTCGAGTTGGGCCGCAAGTTCGCGCCCGTTGTCGCTGATGTGGCGGCCGGTGTTGTAGCGCACGAACAGGGGGGTGGCGCCCATGGCTCGCGCCAGTGTGTCGCCATGGTTCATCACATGAGCGCTGTTGGTCACCGTCCATTGCTGGTCGTTCATGCACAAGCCGTGCAAGACAATGATCAGCCGCCCTGGTGCCCCGGGCAGTGTCAGGCGGGCGGCGGTGTCCAGCACCGTGCCTGCGTGGACCAGTTGCATGGGCAGGGCCAGCGGGTTGCCCTGTGCCGCCAGGCGGTCGCCCATCACGCCGTTGAGGGCGGCGCGCAGCGCCAGGCGCTGGGGCGAGTCCGGCCCGTCAGGGGCGGGGGGCAGCCAACGCTCGGCCCCTGCGAGCAGCGCTTCGGCGCCCACGCCCACCCCGGCCGCCACGCCGTCGATGCTGCGGTACACCATCCCCGTGATGCCGCGCGTGCGCCCTGGTGCATCGGCGCCGGGCAGCCCAATGCGGTCAAACACCGCGCGGTGCATGCCTTCAACCACCTGTGCCACTTGGCGGGTGGCCAGCGTCAACAGCTGTGCGGTGGCGCGCAGGTCAGAGCGGCGCAGGTGTTGGGGGATAGCGGGCTTGGTCATGGGCCATTGTGGGCCCGAGACGTCCGGCGCGTTAGAGGAGCGCACCCAACAACGGGAGCGTCGCTTCAGTCCGTCGCCGCGTCCAGCGCGGCACGTGCGCGCTGGCGCTCGCTGTGCAGCATGCCCAGGCCGGCCGCCACCAGCAGCGCGATGCCACCCCAGGCCAGCGCGTTGGGCACGTCGCCCCACAGCAGGTAGCCCAGCAGCAGCGCCACCAGCAGGCCGCTGTAGCGGAAGGGGCCGATCACGCTCATGTCGCCCGCGCGCATGCTCAGCGTGAGCAGGTGGTAGGCGGCGGCCAGGCACAGGGCGGCACCGGCCAGTTGCGCCATCGAGGCGCTGCCCATGGGCCGCCACTCGCCACTCAGGCTCCACAGGCCCGACAACACCGTGACCGTGCAGGCCGTGGCCAGCGTGATGATGAGCGAGGGCACCTGCGCCGGCACGCGGCGGGTGAGCAGGTCGCGCGCGGCGTGCAGCAAGGTGGCGAACACACACAGCAGCGCGTAGGCGTTGAAGCCCTCGGCGCTGGGTTGCACCACCAGCAACACGCCCACAAAGCCCAGCACGATCAGCGCCCAACGCTTGGCATCGACCCGTTCACCCAGCAGAAACACCGCGAACAGCGTGAGGAACAGCGGCGCCGACAGGTTGATGGCCGTGGCGTTGCCAATGGGCAGGTGGAACAGTGCGGTGAGGTAGGTGAAGGTGGCGCCCGCATCGAACAGCGCGCGCAGCGCCACGGTGGGCTGCAGCATGTGCCGCCACTGCGCCGCCAGGCCACTGCCCAGCACCACGCCACCGAGCAGCAGCGTGGTCAGCAGCCCGCGCACGAAGATCAGTTGGGCCGTGGGCAGCGAGGCACTCACGAGCTTGACCAGCGCGTCGTTGGCGATGAAAAAAGCCATGGCCGCCGACATCATCACGATGCCGCGCCGGTTTTCTGGGTTCATGCCGTTCCAAAAAAAATCACCCCGGCATCACCGGGGCGAAACAACAGTTGTGCGCCAAGTCCCTCAAACCGGGGGTGCCACGGATCCGGCTCCGCCGGTCCGTAGGCACCGCCCCCTGGGGGGTGACGCGCCCTCAGGCGCGGCGCGGGGGGGGGG
>NZ_JBHTBZ010000076.1:9789-41650 GCF_042665235.1 Hydrogenophaga defluvii
CTCGATTTGGCGGATGCGTTCGCGCGTCACGTCGAACTGCTTGCCCACTTCTTCGAGCGTGTGGTCGGTGGACATCTCGATGCCGAAGCGCATGCGCAGCACCTTGGCTTCGCGCGGCGTGAGGCTGTCGAGGATTTCCTTGACCACGTCGCGCAGGCCGGCCTGCATGGCGGCATCGATGGGCGCGGTGTTGGCGCTGTCCTCGATGAAATCGCCCAGGTGGCTGTCGTCGTCGTCCCCGATCGGCGTTTCCATAGAGATCGGCTCTTTGGCGATCTTCATGATCTTGCGGATCTTGTCCTCGGGGATTTCCATCTTGGCCGCCAGGATGGACGCATCGGGCTCGAAGCCGAACTCCTGCAAGTGCTGGCGGCTGATGCGGTTCATCTTGTTGATCGTCTCGATCATGTGCACCGGGATGCGGATGGTGCGCGCCTGGTCGGCGATCGAGCGGGTGATGGCCTGGCGAATCCACCAGGTGGCGTAGGTCGAGAACTTGTAGCCACGGCGGTATTCGAACTTGTCCACCGCCTTCATTAGGCCGATGTTGCCTTCCTGGATCAGGTCCAGGAACTGCAGGCCCCGGTTGGTGTACTTCTTGGCAATGGAAATCACCAGGCGCAGGTTGGCCTCGATCATTTCCTTCTTGGCGTCGCGCGACGACGATTCACCCGCGTTCATGCGCTTGTGGATGTCCTTCAGGTGCGACAGTGGCACCACCACGCTGGACTGCAAGGTGATCAGGCCTTGTTGCAGTTCCTGGATGGGCGGGATGTTGCGTGCCATCACCGTGCTCCAGGGCTTGCCAGCGGCGGCCTGCTTTTCCACCCATTGCAGGTTGAGCAGGTTGGCCGGGAAGTCGGCGATGAACTTCTCCTGCGGCATGCCACATTTGTCCACGATGATGCGGCGCAGTTCGCGTTCTTTCTTGCGCACACCGTCCACCTGATCGCGCACCGTGCCACACAGCTTTTCGATCGCCTTGGCGGTGAAGCGGATGCTCATCAGCTGTTCGGTGATGGCCTTTTGGGTCTTGACGTAGTGCGCGCCGCCGTAGCCTTCCTTGTCGTAGGTTTTGTGCAGCTTTTCGAACAGCTCGGCGATGCTGTCGAAGCGGCTCAGCGCTTCGCGCTTGAGTTCTTCGAGCTTGCGGGTCAGGGCCTTGGAGCCGCCCTTGCCATCGTCGTCGTCGGCCTCGTCGTAGTCATCGAAGTCTTCTTCGGCCACGTAGTCGTCGGCCGCGTCGGCGTCGGCAAAACCGTCCACCACGGTGGAGATGACGACCTTGCCATCGCGGATTTCGTTGGCCATGGCCAGGATTTCGGCGATGGTGGCCGGGCTTTCGCTGATGGCGGCCATCATGTCGTTCAAGCCGCCTTCGATGCGCTTGGCGATCTCGATTTCGCCTTCGCGCGTCAGCAGCTCCACCGTGCCCATTTCGCGCATGTACATGCGCACCGGGTCGGTGGTGCGGCCGAATTCGCTGTCCACGGTGGACAGGGCGGCTTCGGCTTCTTCCTCGGCTTCTTCTTCGGTGGCGGCGGTGGGGCCGGTGTTGTTCAGCAGCAGCGTTTCGGCGTCGGGCGTCTGTTCATAAACGGCCACACCCATGTCGTTGAGCAGCGAGACCACCACTTCCAGCGTCTCGGCTTCCACCAGCTTGTCGGGCAGGTGGTCGTTGATTTCACCGTGGGTCAGGTAGCCGCGCGTCTTGCCCAGCTTGATCAGGGTCTTCAGGCGTTCGCGGCGCAGCTTGGCTTCCTCTTCCGACAACACGGTGTCGTCGAGGCCAAACTCCTTCATCAGCGCGCGCTCTTTGGCCTTGCTGATCTTCATGCGCAGCGGCTTGACCTTTTCGGTCGTTTCGGTGGTCTCTGCCACCGCTTCTTCCGCCACCTCTTCCGTCAGGTCTTCGATGTCCGACAGGTCGGCATCGTCCAGCCCATCGCTGTCTTTGGCCGCCGCCGCCTTGGGCTTGCGGCCCCGTTTGGCGGCCGGTTTGTCTGCCTTGGGGGCGGCTGCGGCTTTGGCCGGGCGGCCGGCTTTTTTCTTGGGCTCGGCTTCAGCTGCGCTGGCCAGCAGTTCGTCAGCGGCTTGTTTGAGTTGAGCGGCTTTGGATAGGGGTTTGGCGGCCTTGGCAGCAGGGGCGGGGGTCTTGGCGGTCACAGCGGGGGCTTTCGTCTTGGGCTTGGGCACGGCTTCAGCGGGCTTGGACGCGGCCTTTTTGGCGGGCGTGGTGCGGGCAGCGGCGGACGGGCTGGACTTCTTCTGGGGCATGCGGACCTCAAAAATGTCGGGACAAACACGAACGGGCGGGAACACGGAACGCCCGAGCCAATGGGGGCTCGGTCAAGCGCCTGCTGAAGGCAGGGCCTGGGTGCAAGCTGTGTGGGCGAACATTTGGTGTGCAGTCCTTGCGGGGCCGCCACGACGGGGTCATGGGGCGGTGGGCCTGTCGAGTGTGGTGGCTCGGTCGTCGCTGGTGGACGGTAGGCTGGTCCGGAGGTGCTGCTGTCGCGCTTGCGTAAAACCTTGGATTATACCGGCGTCCCGGATTTTGGGGTTTTGTGGGCGCGAATCCGGGCGCTGAGTTCGCGCAGGCGTTGCAGGGCGGCGGGGTCGTCGGCCGCCAGCGTGGCCAGCTCGCTGGCTTCGTTTTCCCACTGGTCCAGGCGCATGCGGTCCATCACGTCGCGCAGCTCCACCAGCTCGGCCTCGGCGTCGTTGCCCGCTGTGGCCTGCTCGACCTGTTGGAGGGCAAAGGATTCGAAGGGGTGACCGCGCAGGCCCTCGCGCAGCGCCGCCCAGGGCTGGGCGCCGTGTTCGTGCAGCTGGGCCTCCAGCCAGCTCAACAGCGCCCCGTGCGGGTCGGGCAGGTGGGCCAGCATGGCCTGGTCTTCGGCGCTCAGGCTCTCCCAGGCCTGGGCGTTGGCCAGGAGCAGGCCCACCGCGCGGTCGCTGCGGCTGGCGGGGCGCGAGCGGCCACCGGGCGGGCGGCGCGGTCGGTCGGTGGTGGGTTTGTTGGGCCAGGGTTTGCCGTCGCGCCGGGTACGGGTGCTTGCTCCATAGCCGCCAGCGTTGTTGCTGTAACGGGGGCTTGGGCTGTACCCGCTGGGCGCGTCGGGTGCGTAGCCGCCCTCCGAGTGGTAGTCGGGTGCGGGTGGGCGCTTGTTCGCGCTGCCTTTGCGGGGTGCGCCCTGGCCCGGCAACTGCCACAGCTCGCCCAGCTCGTGCTGGCCCAGCTGCACCATGTCGGCGATGTCGCCCAGCAACTGGCGCTTGAGCGCGCCGTCCGGCATGGCGGTCCACAGCGGGCGGGCCTGGCTGGCCATCCGGGCGCGCCCCTCGGCGGTGTCGAGGTCGCAGTCCGCGCTGGCGGCGTCGAGCATGAAGCGGCTCAGCGGCAGCGCGCCTTTGACGGCCGCAGCAAAGGCCTCGGCGCCGTGTTCGCGGATGAAGCTGTCCGGGTCGTGTTCGGCTGGCAGGAACAGGAACTTCACGCTGCGGGTGTCGGTGGCCAGGGGCAGGGCGGCGTCCAGCGCCTTGCGCGCGGCGCGCCGGCCGGCGGCGTCGCCGTCGAAGCTGAACACCACCGCATCGGTGAAGCGGAACAGTTTGTGCACGTGTTCGGCCGTGCACGCCGTGCCCAGTGTGGCCACCGCGTTGCCAAAACCCAGCTGGGCCAGGGCCACCACGTCCATGTAGCCCTCGGTGACGAGCGCGTAGCCGAGCTGGCGCATGGCGGTGCGGGCCTCGAACAGACCGTACAGCTCGCGGCCCTTGCTGAACACCGGCGTCTCAGGTGAGTTGAGGTACTTGGGCTCGCCTTGGTCCAGCACGCGGCCACCAAAAGCGATGACCTCGCCCTTGACGTTGCGGATGGGGAACATGATGCGGTCACGGAAGCGGTCGTAGCGCTTGGTTTCCTCTCCTTCGTTCTCATGCACGATGACCAGGCCACTTTCCTCCAGTCGGGCATCGGCGTAGTCGGGGAACACCGTGGACAAAAAGCGCCAGCCTTCGGGTGCGTAGCCCAGGCCAAAGGTCTTGGCGATCTGGCCGGTGAGGCCGCGCTTTTTCAGGTAGTCCACCGCACGGGGGGCGCCCTTGAGCTGTTTTGCATAGGCATGGGCGGCCTTCTCCAGCACATCCGTCAGCGTAACCTGTTTTTCGCGCGCAGCAGCGGCGCGGGCACGGTCCTGGGGCGATGCTTCGTCCTCGGGCACTTGCAGGCCCACCTGTCCAGCCAGGTCCTTCACCGCTTCGATGAAGCTCACGCCCGTGTGCTCGGTCAGAAATTTGATGGCGTCGCCACTGACACCGCAGCCGAAGCAGTGGTAGAACTGTTTGCTGGGGCTGACGCTGAACGAGGGCGACTTTTCGCCGTGGAACGGGCACAAGCCCATGAAGTTGGCACCGCCCTTCTTGAGCTGCACGTGCCGACCCACCACCTCCACCACGTCCACGCGGGAGAGCAGTTCCTGGATAAAGGATGGGGGGATGGCCATGGGGGTATTTTGCCTTGCCCCCTGCGTCAGCCGGATGGCTTAAATTGCGGGCTGATTCCCGTGCAACTGGAGACCCCATGACCCACATGTATGAGCGTGATCTGCCGCAGAACGCAGCCAACCATGCGCCGCTGTCGCCCCTGTCCTTTTTGCAGCGCAGCGCCGAGGTGCACCCCAGCCGCCTGGCCATCGTGCACGGCGCCCTGCGCCAGACCTGGGGCGACACCTACCGCCGCTGCCGCCAACTGGCCAGTGCCCTGCAACGCCACGGCATTGGCAAGAACGACACCGTGGCCGTGATGTTGCCCAACACGCCGCCCATGGTGGAGGCCCACTTCGGCGTGCCCATGGCGGGTGCCGTGCTCAACGCGATCAACACCCGCCTGGACCCCGAGACCGTGGCCTTCATGCTCGACCACGGCGAGGCCAAGGCGGTGATCGTGGATGTGGAGTTTGTGCCGGTGATGAAAAAGGCACTGGCGCTGCGCAAGGCCACCACACCGCTGCTGGTGATCGATGCAGAGGACGCGGTTCATGGTTCGGGTGACGCCTTGGGCAACCAAAGCTATGAGGCCTTTCTGGCCCAGGGCGATGCTGCATTTGAATGGGCACTGCCTGGCGATGAGTGGGACGCCATCGCGCTCAACTACACCAGTGGCACCACCGGCAACCCCAAGGGTGTGGTCTACAGCCACCGTGGCGCGACCTTGAACGCTTTGTCCAACGTGATGGAATGGGACATGCCCAAACACGCCGTCTACCTGTGGACGCTGCCCATGTTTCATTGCAACGGCTGGTGTTTCCCCTGGACGCTGGCGGCGCGCGCGGGTGTGAACGTGTGCCTGCGCCGGGTTGAGGCCAAGGCCATCTTCGATGCCATGCGCGATCACGGCGTCACGCACTACTGCGGCGCGCCCATCGTGCATGGCCTGCTGGTGAACGCGCCGGCGGATCTCAAGGCCGGCGTGCCGGCCGGCATCAAGGCCATGGTGGCCGGCGCCGCGCCACCGGCCAGCATGATCGAGGGCATGGAGCACCTGGGCTTTGACCTCACCCACGTCTATGGTCTGACCGAGGTGTACGGCCCGGCCACGGTGTGTGTGAAACACCCTGAGTGGGACGCGCTGGACGTGGGCGAGCGCGCCCGCCTCAACGCCCGCCAGGGCGTGCGCTACCACCTGGAACGCGATGTGCAGGTGCTCGACCCCGAGACGTTGGCACCCGTGCCTTGGGACGGTGAGACCATGGGTGAAATCATGTTCCGCGGCAACATCGCCATGAAGGGTTACCTCAAGAACCCCGAGGCCACGCAGGCGGCCTTCAAGGGCGGCTGGTTCCACAGCGGGGACCTGGCGGTGCAGTACCCCGACGGCTACATCAAGATCAAGGACCGCAGCAAGGACATCATCATCTCGGGCGGCGAGAACATCTCTTCCATTGAGGTGGAAGACGTGTTGTACCGCCACCCCGACGTACTGGCCGCTGCCGTGGTGGCCAAGCCCGACGCGCGCTGGGGCGAAACACCTTGCGCTTTCATCGAACTCAAGGCCAACGCCACCGCCACGGCCGAGGACATCGTGGCCCATTGCAAGAAGCACCTGGCGGGTTTCAAGGTACCGCGCGCGGTGGTGTTTGGCGAATTGCCCAAGACCAGCACCGGCAAGATCCAGAAGTTTGAACTGCGCAAGGCGGCGGGGTCGGCGGCGGCGATTGACGTCTGATTCAGCGTCGCCCCAAGCCCAGGCAGGCCTGAAGCACCGCCACCCTGGCTTGGGCCGCCACCATGCCGCGCCAGTCGTCGGCATCGACGTAGAAGGCGTCTTTCATGCCCTGACGAATGCTGGCCGCCAGGTCGGCCGGAGCGTCGGGGTGGTTGTGCAGCCATTGGTCTGCGCGCAAGGCGTCCAGAAACGTGTCGTAAGGCACGGTACCGAACTCAAGCGCAACCGCGGCCACGTCGGCTTGGGGGCATTCGTCGTAGATGCAGCTCACCACCGGGCCTCGTACCTGCTCGGAGGCCGACTGGCCTTCCCAGGCCGCCACCACATCGGCGCCCCAGAGCCGCCGGCCGCGCATCAGGTCGGCCTGCTCGGTGCGGCCCGCGTGAATTTTTTCGCCGTGACCACGTGGCCCCAGGCCGGTGTGCAGGTCCACCCACGCAACCTCGGTGCGTTGTGCACCGTGCGCGCGCAGCAGTGAGCGCACCGTGCGGTTGCTCCAGCTCGGTGCGTGGCCGCTGTGAAAAAGCCCGTCCGGGTGGGTGGCCTGGCCCGCCGTGGCCGCACGACGAAAAGCCGCGACGCCCAGGCGTTGGATGGTGTCGTTCAGTGCCTGCGCGATCTCGGGCGCAGGCGGCCAACTTGGGGGCACCAGCAGCGGGTGCAGCGTGGCGTAGCCGGGGTTGGGCGTGACACCGCTCGCATTGAAGTCAATGCAATTGCGGTTCAGGTCGACGTTGTCTTCGTTGCCACGCCGCAGGTGCGAGAAGCCGTGCGGGTTGATGGCGTGCAGCATCAGCACGTCCACCCCCCGCGCCCGCGCCAGTGCCAGCAGCTCGGCATCGTGCAGCAGGTGTTGCTGGCAACCCGAGCCACACAGGCCCTCCACCCCATGCACACCGCTGGAGACGATGAGCAAAGGCGCACGCCCGTCTGCGTCGGCGCGGGCCGGCAACAGGGCAGCGTCCAGCGCCAGTTCTTCGCCCTGACGGCCTCGGTGACCGGGCAGCACGTGGTGGGTGAGTGTTGCACCAGCAGCGACGGCCGCCTCAAGGAAGCGGGCGCGGCCCTGGGCGTAGTCGGCCGGGAAACAATGCGCGGGCGGGGGCGCTTGCAGGGGCATGACGTGCGCGCTCATTGGGGCTTGAAGCCGCTGGCGCGGATCAGTTGACCCCACGTCTCGGTCATTTGAGTCATCTGGCGGCCCAGCACGTCGCCAGCGGCGAAATCCACCTGCATGCCCAGGCTCTCGAGCTTTTCACGCAGCGCGGGCTGTGCCAGTGCCTCGCGCAAGGCATCCTGGTAGCGCTTGATCACCGGGGCGGGGGTGCCGGCCGGCGCGTACAACGCCAGGAAGTTGGATTGCTCCACGCCTTTGACGCCCTGTTCGGCGAAGGTGGGTGCGTCGGGCAGCAAAGCCGAGCGCTGGGTGCCGGAGACCGCGATCACGCGCAGCTTGCCGGCTTTCTGCTGGGGCAGCAATTCGCTCAGCGATGTGATGCCGGCGGGGATTTGGCCACCGATCAGGTCGGCCACCATCGGCGCGCCGCCCCGGTAGGGCACCGCGTTCGTGGCGGCGCCCAGGTGCTGGCCGAGCAGGCCCGTTGTGAACTCAGGCACGCTGGCCGGCGCGGGCACGCCAACGGCGCCACGGTCCGCCTGCTCGCGCACCCACTTGCCGTAGTCGGCCAGACGGTGGGCTTGTGTGGAAGGGTGCACGGCGAGGCCAAAAGCGATCTGGACAACGCGCGCCACCGGCACGAAATCGGTGGCCGGGTTGAAGCCAGGTGACTTCATGGTCTGCGGCACGATGACCACGGTGTGGTCGTTGGACATGAACAGGGTCTGCCCGTTGGGGGGCGCCTGTTTGAGAGCCACGGCAGCGATCTGGCCGCCCGCGCCGGTGCGGTTGTCGACCACGAAGGATTGGCCCATCTGTTGCGACAGCACCTCTGCCACGTGGCGCGAGGCGGCATCCACGCCACCGCCTGCCGGGAAACCGACCAGGATGCGCACCGGCTGGGCGCTGCCTTGCGCCAGCGCGGGGGCCGAGAGGCCCAGGCTCAAGGTGAGTGCGGTGGCAGCGCCCAGCAGGCGGCGGCGGGTGTTGGGGCATGAAGTGCTCAAGGTTTTCTCCGGCAAACAGGGGTTGAAGGATCGTCTGTGTTGCGAACTTTAGGCACTTGTGGGGATAAGTAAAAGACAAAATTTGTGGCATAAAGAAAAGAAAATTCTTTCATGTGAAGGAAGTGTTCAGCATGAAGTTCAATCCTGGCCAACTGGAAGTGTTTGCGGTGGTGGTGGAGTGCGGCAGCATCCGTGCGGCCGCGCGCCGCCTGGGCCTGACCCAGCCCGCCGTGACCTATGTGGTGCGTGAGTTGGAGCGCCAGGCCGGGGCGGCGCTGCTGCTGCGCCAGACCAGTGGTGTGGTGCTGACGCCGCTGGGTGAATCTTTGCATCGGCGCACGCTGCGCCTGCTGGAAGAATGGCGTCAGGCGCAGGATGAACTCGCGCAACTGCGCGACGGCAGCAGCGGCTCGTTGCGGCTGGCTTTCAGTTCGGGGGCTGCCGCGCGTGTGCTGGCCCCTGCGCTGGACGCCTTCCGGCAAGCCCGGCCGGGTGTGCGCCTGGACATCCACGAACTGTCGCTGAGCGATCCGCGTGACTTGTGGAAGGTGGGGCAGTACGACTTTGCGGTGATCAGCGAACTGGATGAGCCGGTGGACGATCAACTGGACCGCCAGGTGCTGTTTCGCGTGCCGCTGCAGGTCATGGCGCGGCGCAACCATCCATTGGCGCAGGCACGGGTGCTGAGCGAGCTGCGCGACTGCCTGTGGCTGTTGCCGGGCTACGGGCAGCGCGTGATTGTGGACAGGATGCTGGCCTTGTGTGGCGAGCCGCCGCGTCAGGTGATGATGGTGCAGTCGCTGTATATCGCGTTGTCGTTGGTGCGCAGCACCGACGCGCTGGTGCTCATGTCCAACGTGGTGCTGGACGACCCGCAGCTGGCGCAGACCATCGTGCCGCTTCCGCTGAGGGAGCGGCTGCCGCAGCTGCGCGTGTCACTGGTCAGTCAGCACATGGGCGGGCTGACGCCGGCCGCACGCCAGTTTGCCGAAGGGCTGCTGACGGTGGCGCAGGGCAGCCTCACGCCGGCTGTGGCTGCAGGAAAACGCGGGCGCGCCGTGGTGAAAGCACCAGCTTCTCGCCGTCCTTGAAGCCCTGCGCGCGGAACTGTTCGGCTGGCATCTGGGCCTCGATCAGCGGGTCGTGTCCTCCGGGCGCCTGGTCGTTCAGCGGCCACAGTTCCAGCCGTGCAATGGGCCCGACCACGATGACACGCTGCAGCTCGGCAACGATGCCACTTTCGCCCGGGGCGTAGCGGCGCACGTCCAGGTCGTGTGGGCGCACATAGGCAAAGGCCTTGGCGTCTTGCGCGCCGGCGTGTTCGGGCGTGTCGATGGACACGCCATCGAGGTGCAGCAGCCCCTCGTGGGCGCGGCCGTGGAAGAGGTTCACGTCCCCCAGGAAGCCGTACACAAAGGGGCTGGCCGGGTGGTCCCACACGTCCTGCGGGGTGCCGATCTGTTCGATCTGGCCACGGTTCATCAGCACCACACGATCGGCCACTTCCAGCGCCTCTTCCTGGTCGTGGGTGACGAAGATGGAGGTCACGTGCAGTTCGTCGTGCAGGCGGCGCAGCCAGCGGCGCAATTCCTTGCGCACCTTGGCGTCCAGGGCGCCGAAGGGTTCGTCGAGCAGCAGCACCTGCGGCTCCACGGCCAGGGCGCGGGCCAGGGCGATGCGCTGGCGCTGGCCGCCAGAGAGCTGCGAGGGGTAGCGGTCGGCCAGCCAGTCCAATTGCACCAGCTTGAGCAGGTCGGTCACCTTGGCTTTGATCTGCGCTTCGCTGGGCCGCTGGCCACGCGGCTTGACACGCAGGCCGAAGGCCACGTTCTCGAACACCGTCATGTGGCGGAACAACGCGTAGTGCTGGAACACGAAACCCACGTTGCGGTCGCGCACGTGTTTGTCGGTGGCGTCCTCGCCGCTGAAGTGGATGCTGCCGGCGTCGGCGGTTTCCAGGCCGGCGATGATGCGCAGCAAGGTGGTCTTGCCGCAGCCCGAGGGCCCAAGCAGAGCGACCAGTTCGCCCGAACCGATGTCCAGGCTCACATCGCCCAGGGCGCGGAAGTCGCCGAACTGTTTGCTGACGTTGCGGATTTCGATGCTCATGGTGCGGCTTTCAGGGTCAGGGGAGCGACGCTTGCTTGGGTGTCGCGGCCCGCCGGGTTTTCAGGGGGCAGCTCGGCAATCGCCTTCATTTCGCGTTCGTGTTTCCACTCCACCACGCTCTTGATGGCCAGCGTGACGATGGCCAGCAGGGCCAGCAGCGAGGCCACGGCAAACGCCGCCACCGACTGGTACTCGTTGTAGAGGATTTCGACGTGCAGGGGCATGGTGTTGGTCTGGCCCCGGATGTGGCCCGACACCACCGACACCGCGCCGAACTCGCCCATGGCGCGCGCGTTGCACAGGATGACGCCGTAGATCAGGCCCCACTTGATGTTGGGCAGGGTGACAAACCAGAAGGTCTGCCAGCCCGTGGCGCCCAGCATCTGCGCGGCTTGTTCTTCTTCATTTCCTTGCGCCTGCATCAGCGGGATAAGTTCGCGTGCGATGAAGGGGAAGGTGACGAAGATGGTGGCCAGGATGATGCCGGGGACGGCGAACACGATCTTGATGTCGTGTGCCATCAGCCACGGCCCCAGCCAGCCCTGCGCGCCAAACACCAGCACGTAGATCAGGCCGGCCACCACGGGCGACACCGAGAAGGGCAGGTCGATCAGGGTGGTGAGAAAGGACTTGCCCTTGAACTCGTACTTGGCGATGCACCAGGCCGCTGCGATGCCGAACACCAGGTTCAGCGGCACGGCGATGGCAGCGGTGATGAGGGTGAGGCGGATGGCGGCCCAGGCGTCGGGCTCTTTCAGCGCTTCCCAGTAGGCGTCCCAGCCCTTGCGCAGGGCCTCGGTGAACACGGCGGCCAAGGGCAGCACCAGGAACAAAAACATGAACACCATGGCCACGCCGATGAGCGTCCAGCGCACCCACGGTGCCTCGGTGGTGTGGGGCGATTTTTTGACCGGCGCGCTCATGACGAGGCCCCCGAACGTTTGCGCTGCCAGGTCTGCAGGCCGTTGATGACCAGCAGCAGGATGAACGAAATGCCCAGCATGACCGAAGCCACGGCAGTGGCGCCGGCGTAGTCGTATTGTTCGAGCTTGCCGATGATGATGAGTGGCGTGATCTCGGACACCATGGGCATGTTGCCGGCGATGAAGATCACCGAGCCGTACTCGCCGATGGCGCGTGCAAAGGCCATGGCAAAACCTGTCAGCAGCGCCGGGCCGATGCTGGGCAGGATGACCTTGGTGAAGGTCTGCCAGCGTGTGGCGCCCAGGCACATGGCGGCCTCTTCGAGTTCCTTTTCAGCGTCTTCGAGCACCGGCTGCACCGTGCGCACCACAAAGGGCAGGCCGATGAAGATGAGGGCAATGACCACACCGTTGGGGTTGAACGCGAGCTGGATGCCGTGGGGCTCCAGGTACTGGCCAATCCAACCGTTCCCGGCCAGCAGCGCGGTCAGTGAAATGCCGGCCACGGCGGTGGGAAGGGCAAAGGGCAGGTCCACCAGGGCGTCCACGATTTTTTTGCCCGGAAAGCTGTAGCGCACCAGCACCCAGGCCACCAGCAAGCCAAACACCACGTTGATCAGCGCCGCGATCAGCGAGGCGCCGAAG
This sequence comes from Hydrogenophaga defluvii, assembly GCF_042665235.1. Lineage (NCBI taxonomy): Bacteria > Pseudomonadati > Pseudomonadota > Betaproteobacteria > Burkholderiales > Comamonadaceae > Hydrogenophaga > Hydrogenophaga defluvii. Next base: position 21,820 of record NZ_JBHTBZ010000076.1, read on the forward strand.
GTCAGGCGGTAGGAGGCCAGCACACGCGGTGCGGTGACCGCTTCGACGAACTGCGGCCAGGTCAACGAGAAGGTTTTGATGACCAGGGCCGACAGCGGGATCAGCACGATCAGGCTCAGGTAGAACACCGTGTAGCCCAGCGTGAGGTTGAAGCCGGGAAGAACGCGTCGGGTCGCGCGCTTGGCGGCCCGCTTGCCCGCCGGCGCGTCCAGCGCCTCCGAGCCGTGCAGGGCCAGGGTGACGGACTGCGACATTTATTTGCCTGCGGTGTAGAGCTTGTCGAACTGGCCGCCGTCGTTGAAGTGCACCTTCTGTGCTTCGGCCAGGGAGCCGAAGTAGTCGTTCACGCTGAACAGTTTGATGGGCTTGAAGGCGCTGGCGTATTTCTTCAGCACGGCTTCGTTGCGCGGGCGGATGTTGTGTTTGGCGGCGATCTCCTGGCCCTCAGGGCTGTAGAGGAAATCGAGGTAGGCCTTGGCCAGTTCGCCCGTGCCCTTCTTGGCCACGGTGCGCTCGACGATGGCCACCGGGTTCTCCGCAATGACGGAGGCGCTGGGGTGGATGGCGTCGACTTTGCCTTTGCCGAATTCGTTGTCCACCGACACCACCTCGGATTCGAAGGTCACCAGCACATCACCGATGTTGCGTTGCAGGAAGATGCCCGTGGCGTCGCGCCCGCCGCGTGCCAGCACCGGCACGTTTTTGTAGAGCTTGCTCACGAACTCGGCGGCCTGCGCGTCGGTGCCACCCTTCGCACGCACCTGGCCCCAGGCGGCCAGGTAGGCCATGCGGCCATTGCCGCCGGTCTTGGGGTTGACCACCACCACCTGCACGCCGGGCTTGATGAGGTCGTCCCAGTCTTTGATGCCCTTGGGGTTGCCGTTGCGCACCAGGAACAGCATGGTCGAGGTGGTGGGCGCCGCGCCGTTGGGGAACTTCTGGCGCCAGTCCTTGGCGACCACACCCTTGTCGGCCAGGAAGTCCACGTCGGTGGTGGTGTTGAAGGTCACCACATCGGCCTCCAGGCCATCGGCCACGGCACGCGCCTGGGCGCTGGAGCCCGCGTGCGACTGGTCCACCTTGATGTCTTTGCCGGTGGCTCTTTTCTGCTGCGCCACAAAGGCGACGTTGAGGTCTTTGTAGAACTCGCGCGCCACGTCATACGAGACGTTGAGCAAGGTCTGGGCACCGGCCAGCGACGAGGTGGCGAGTGCCAAGGCGGCCACGGTGGCGCGCAGGGAAAAAACGGTCATGAACAGCTCCAGGAAATCAGGGAATGGGCGCGATTCTGAAGACGCGCTTCACAAACACAAACGACTTTGTTCTTGTTTCTTTATGTTCAAAAACACATAAAGAATCAGGCCACGACGGTGGCGGGCACCAGCGATCGCAACAAAGCCAGGCCGAGCGGCCAGTCGCCGTGGCCCGATTCGATGTTGATATGCCCTGCATGGGGCAGCCGCACAAAGTCGCTGCCCCAGGCGCGTGCATAGGCGCCGGCGAGGCGCACCGGGCAATAGGGGTCGTTGTCGCTGGCCACCAGCACGCTGCGAAACGGCAGCGGCTGGTAGGGCACGGGCGCGAAGTCGGCCAGCACGCCACGGCGTTCGGGGTCCGCAGGGGCCACCAGCAATGCGCCGGCCACGCGGGCCAACGCGGCCTGCGGCAGGTGCACGGTGGTGATGCAGCCGAGGCTGTGCGCTGCGATCACCACCGGCCCCGGCTGGGCCAGGATGGTGTTGGCCAGGCGCTGCACCCAGTCGCGCCGGTTGGGGGCGGCCCAGTCGTCTTGTTCCACGCGCACCGCGCCTTCGAGCTGCTGTGCCCACAGGCTTTGCCAGTGACCAGGGCCCGAGCCTTTCCAGCCCGGAACGATGACCACCGTGCTCATCTGGTGGTGTAGATCTGGTCGAAGCTGCCGCCGTCCGCGAAGTGCACCTTCGCCGCTTGCTCCCAGCCGCCAAAGGCCTCTTCAATCTTGAACAGGTTGAGCTTGGGCAGCTGCTTGGCGTACTTGGCCTGTGCTTTGGCCGAGGTCGGGCGGTAGAAGTGTTTGCCGATGATGTCCTGCGCCTCTTCGGTGTAGAGATAGTCGAGGTAGGCTTGGGCCACGGCGCGGGTGCCCTTCTTGTCCACGTTTTTGTCGACCACCGTCACCGCCGGCTCGGCCAGTATGGACAGGCTGGGGTAGACGAAGTCCACCTTGTTGCCAAACTCCTTTTCCAGCAGGTAGGCCTCGTTTTCCCAGGCCACCAGCACGTCGCCCTGGTTGCGCTGCGAGAAGGTGATGGTGGAGCCGCGCGCGCCGGTGTCGAGCACGGGCACGTTGTTGTAAAGCTTGGCCACGAATTCCTTGGCCTTGGCGTCACCCCCGTACTTGCGCTTGGCGAATTCCCACGCGGCCAGGTAGTTCCAGCGTGCGCCGCCGGATGTTTTGGGGTTGGGGGTGATGACCTTGACGTCGGGGCGGATCAGGTCGTCCCAGTCCTTGATGTTCTTGGGGTTGCCGGCGCGCGTCACCAGCACGATGGTGGAGGTGTAGGGCGAGCTGTTCAGGGGCAGGCGTTTTTGCCAGTCCTTGGGGATCCAGTTGCCGTTGGTGTGCAGCGCGTCGGTGTCGCCGGCCAGGGCCAGGGTGGCGACGTCTGCGTCCAGGCCATCGATGATGGAACGGGCCTGTTTGCCCGAGCCGCCGTGGCTTTGTTTGATGGTCACGTTCTGGCCGGTCTTGGCCTTCCAGTGTTTGATGAAGGCGGCGTTGTATTCGACGTAGAGCTCACGCGTGGGGTCGTAGGACACGTTGAGCAAGGTGACCGGGGCGGCGGCTTGGGCCAGTGCGGCGGTGCCGGCGGCGACGAGGGTGACGGCGCTCAGCAGGCGCAGGGTTTGGCGGCGGGAGATCATGGAAAACATCCTTTGGAGAACATCGGGTGTTCGCATGATCTGGAGATTCGTTCATAAACGGAACCAATCCTTTTTTGGTTGTTTATTACGGAATCATCTGAAGAAAAAAACCTTGTGGCGCAACGCGTAACGCGCCAGTGCCAAACCTACCCAGGGGGGTAAGCTTGGGCAAACGGGTAGGATGTGGACAGGCTGTATACAAAAATGTCCACCACACACGCCATGTCGTCGCAACCCGTCACTGGAGCCGCGCAACTGCACCTTCTGTTTGATCAGATGGCCGACGCGGTGTATTTGTTGGACCCGGACACCTCGAACATCGTCTGGGGCAACCGCAAAGCGTGGGAGAGCCTGGGCCTCAGTGCCGAAGAAGTGCTCAACCACAGCGTGCTGAGTCTGCAGAAAGATGTGCACGGCATGCCGCAGTGGTCCGAAATTGCCGCCGCCATCCGTGCCACCGACTGTTACCGCTTCAACGGGCGGCATCGGCACAAGGACGGCCACGAGGTGGTGGTGGAGGTCAACACCACCCACTTCAGCATGGATGGCCGGCCCTACTTTCTGTCGGTGGCGCGCGACATCACCAACCGGGTGGAACAGGAGCGCGACGCGCAGTCCCGAGAACGCCAGCTGTGGTTTGCCTTGAACGAGGCCAGCGATGGTTTGTGGGATTGGCACGTGCCCACTGGGCAACTGTTCTTCAGCCCACAGCTCAAGCGCATGCTGGGCTACGGGCCGGACGAAATGGCGCCAGTGTTGAGCACCTGGTCTGACAACGTGCACCCCGAAGACAAGCCCTCGGTCATAGGCACCTTGCAGGCGCATTTGCATGGCAAGCGCGAACGGTACGAGGCGGAGTACCGCCTGCGCAACCGCAACGGCCACTACATCTGGGTGCACGACCGCGGCCGCGTCTGCGACCACGCGCCCGATGGCTCGCCGGCCCGGGTGGTCGGCACGGTGCGCAACATCAACGACCAGAAGGAGCTGGAGGCTCAGTTGCAGCAGATGGCCGCACACGACGTGCTGACCGGGCTGCCCAATCGTCGCGAAGGCCTGCGCTTTTTGGAGTCGCAACTCAGCTTGTGCCGGCGCATGGCGCTGCCGCTGGCGGTGGTCTTCATTGACGTTGATGCGTTCAAGACCATCAATGACCGTTTTGGCCAAGGGACGGGCGACACCGTGTTGCAGCGCATCGCCGACGTGCTGCGCTCCGGCATACGCAGCTCGGACCGGGTGTGCCGCTGGGGTGGCGAAGAGTTTGTGTTGATCGCTCCGGGCACCACGCCGGAGGGGGTGATGCAGTTGGCTGACAAGCTGCGTGTCGAGGTGCAGGCGGCCGTGCAGGTTCGCGATGTGCCTGTCAGCGTCAGCATGGGTGTGGCGGTTGCCGAGGGCGATCGCCTGGACGCACAGCGCTTGTTGTTCGATGCCGATGCGGCGCTTTACCGCGCGAAGCGCAACGGCCGAAACCGCGTGGAATGGGCGGCTTGAGGGCGTACGGCCTGCGAGTTGTGGGAAAATAGCGCGGTTTTCGTTATTCAGTAGCGAATTTTCAAGAGCGAGAAAGGCACCCTGGTTATGACACCGCGAACTACACGAGGCACCCTCCTGGCCTGCTAAGGCCTGCAGTTCGCGCCTGCTCATTTGTCTTTTTCACTCTCATCAGCGCGGCCCATGCCGCGCTTTTTGTTTTCTGGATGCCCCATGTTGCACATCACGCTCCCCGACGGTTCTCAACGTGAATTTCCCGGCCCGGTCACCGTGGCCGAGGTGGCTGCCTCCATCGGTGCTGGCCTCGCCAAGGCCGCGCTGGGCGGCAAGGTGGACGGCAAGCTGGTGGACACCAGCTTTCGCATTGAGCAGAACGCCGCCCTGGCCATCGTCACCGCCAAAGACGCCGATGGCCTGGAGCTGATCCGTCACTCCACCGCCCACTTGTTGGCCTATGCCGTCAAGGAGCTGTTTCCCGAGGCGCAGGTCACCATCGGCCCGGTCATCGACAACGGCTTTTATTACGACTTCTCGTACAAGCGGCCTTTCACGCCCGAAGACTTGGCCGCGATCGAGAAGCGCATGGCCGAGCTGGCTGCCAAGGATGAGCCGGTGGTGCGCCGCGTGTTGCCGCGCGACGAGGCGGTGACCTACTTCAAAGGCCTGGGCGAGCACTACAAGGCCGAGATCATCGCCAGCATCCCCAGCAACGAGGACGTGAGCCTGTACCGTGAAGGCAATTTTGAGGATCTGTGCCGTGGCCCGCACGTGCCCAGCACGGGCAAGCTTAAGCACTTCAAGCTCATGAAGGTGGCTGGCGCCTACTGGCGCGGCGACCACCGCAACGAGATGCTGCAGCGTGTGTACGGCACCGCCTGGGCCAACAAGGAAGACCTGCAGAACTACCTCACCATGCTGGAGGAGGCCGAGAAGCGCGACCACCGCAAACTGGGCCGCGAGCTGGACCTGTTCCACCTCGACGAACACTCTCCTGGCACCGTGTTCTGGCACCCCAAGGGCTGGACCGTGTGGCAAGAGGTGGAGCAGTACATGCGCCAGGTCTACCGCGACAACGGCTACCTCGAAGTCAAGGGCCCGCAAATTCTGGACAAGAGCCTGTGGGAGAAAACCGGCCACTGGGACAAGTACCGCGAGAACATGTTCGTGACCGAATCGGAAAAGCGCGACTACGCGCTCAAGCCGATGAACTGCCCCGGCCACATGCTCATCTTCAAACAGGGCATCAAGAGCTACCGCGACCTGCCGCTGCGCTACGGCGAGTTCGGCAACTGCCACCGCAACGAGCCCAGCGGCGGCCTGCACGGCATCATGCGCGTGCGCGGCTTCACGCAGGACGATGGCCACATCTTCTGCACCGAAGACCAGATCCAGTCCGAGGTCGTCGCCTTCACCACACTGCTGCAAAAGGTCTACAAGGACTTTGGCTTCACCAACATCATCTACAAGCTGTCCACGCGGCCTGAAAAGCGCATTGGGAGCGACGAGAGTTGGGACCGCGCCGAAAACGCCTTGGCCGACGGCCTGCGCGCATCGCGCTGCGAATTCCAGTACCTGCCGGGCGAAGGCGCCTTCTACGGCCCCAAGATCGAGTACACGCTCAAGGACGCGATTGGCCGCGAGTGGCAGTGCGGCACCATCCAGGTGGACCCCAACTTGCCCGAGCGCCTGGACGTGGAATACGTGGGTGAAGATGGCAACCGCCACCGCCCCATCGTGCTGCACCGTGCCATCGTCGGCAGCCTGGAGCGCTTCATCGGCATCCTCATCGAACAGCATGCCGGCGCGCTGCCTGTGTGGCTGGCGCCAACGCAGGTCGCGGTGCTCAACATCACCGATGCGCAGGGCGATTACTGTCGCGAAATTGCCGCAAAGCTCAAAAAAGCGCTGCCAAATCAAGACCTTAGGGTGCTGACGGATCTGCGCAACGAGAAAATTACGTATAAAATACGTGAGCATTCGTTGCAAAAGCTGCCTTACATCCTCGTCGCGGGCGACAAGGAGAAGGCGGCTGGCGCTGTAGCCGTGCGGGCCCGGGGCAACAAAGACCTCGGTGTGATGTCGCTTGATGCGTTCGTGCAACGCATCGCGGCAGACCTGGCATCCAAGGTGTGATTTCCCTCGTGTGTGATCGCCTGGATGGCCTGAGTTGACCCTCGGCCACGGCTTTTTGTCGTTTGCGACTTACTACAGGAAAAGGATTTCACCATCGCTACCAACTTTCGCGACCGCCGCCAGCGTGAAGAGCGCGCCCACCGCCTGAACCGCGAGATCATGGCCCCTGAGGTCCGTCTCTCGGGTCCGGAGGGCGAGCCCCTGGGCATCGTCAGCTTGCAGGAAGCCCTGCGCATGGCTGGCGATCTCGACGTGGATCTGGTGGAAATTGCCGCCACGGCCAACCCTCCTGTGTGCCGTTTGATGGACTACGGCAAGTTCAAGTACCAGGAGCAGAAGAAGGCGGCGGAAGCGAAAGCCAAGCAGACGGTCATCGAGATCAAGGAAGTCAAATTCCGTCCCGGTACCGACGATGGCGACTACAACATCAAGATGCGCAACATCCGGCGTTTTCTGGATGATGGCGACAAATGCAAGATCACCTTGCGTTTCCGTGGCCGCGAGATCACCCACCAGGAACTGGGGTTGGCCTTGCTGAACCGGATTCGCGACGACTTGGGCGACACGATCCTGGTGGAGCAGTTTCCCAAGCTCGAAGGCCGTCAGATGATCATGATGATCGCGCCCGGCCGCCGCAAGGCGGGTGGTCCGGCCAAGCCAGCGGCTGAAACGCCGGCTGGTGCACCGGCCGCCTGATTTTCAGGTTGGTTCAGGTTTGGGTGCTGTGTGGGTTTGGTCACCCACGCGGTGCCTGGGTGGTGGCAACCAACGTTGCCGTTGCCCGAACAGGTGGTGCCTTGTGTGCCGCCTGACCCAAGTGGCTCGGGGCCAACAAGTCCGCGGAAGGTTCGCGGCGCCTCACGAGCACAAATGAAAAGGAGCATTCATATGCCCAAAATGAAGACCAAGAGCAGCGCGAAGAAACGTTTTCGCGTTCGTCCCGGTGGCACCGTCAAGCGCGGTCAAGCCTTCAAGCGTCACATCCTGACCAAGAAGACCACCAAGAACAAGCGTCACCTGCGTGGTGCGGTGAATGTGCATGAGACCAACATGGGTCACATGGCACAGATGCTGCCCGGCCAGGGCATTTGATCAACGACGAACAGGAGAACACACATGCCTCGCGTCAAACGTGGTGTAACGGCTCGCGCCCGCCACAAAAAAGTTCTGGCCCTTGCAAAAGGCTTCCGCGGTCGCCGCGGCAACGTATTCCGCATTGCCAAGCAGGCAGTGATGAAAGCGGGGCAATATGCCTACCGCGACCGTCGCACCCGCAAGCGCGTGTTCCGCCAGCTGTGGATTGCCCGTATCAACGCCGGTGCGCGTGAACTGGGCATGACCTACAGCCAGTTCGCCAACGGCTTGAAGAAGGCCGCCATCGAGATCGACCGCAAAGTGCTGGCCGACCTCGCGGTGAACGACAAGGCGGCGTTTGCCGCCATCGTGGAGCAGGCCAAGGCCAAACTGGCTGCTTGATCCGCACGGTGAGCCAATGCGCTGTGAGGCGCATTCGCACACCCGAACAAGGGCCGGGGCTACGAAGCAGCACTGGCCCTTTTTCATTGGTGGCTCCGTGGCCGCCGTCCCCATTCAAGGTGTTTCAAATGACAGAGTTGGACTCGCTGGTGCTGGATGCCAAGGCCTTGTTCGAACAGGCCGCCACGCCGGCCGAGCTGGAAAACGCCAAGGCGCAGTTTCTGGGCAAAAGTGGTCGTGTGACCGAGCTCATGAAGGGCATGGCCACGCTGAGCGTCGAAGAGAAAAAGACGCGTGGCGCCGCCATCAACCTCACCAAGCAAGCCATCGAGGCTGCGCTGACCGAACGTCGCCGCGCCCTGGCCGATGCCGAACTGCAGGCACAGCTGCAAGCCGAAGCGCTGGACGTGACCTTGCCCGGTCGCCAGCGCGGCACCGGCGGTCTGCACCCCGTGAGCCTCACGCTGGAGCGCATCGAGGCCATCTTCGGTTCCATGGGTTTCGAGGTGGCCGAGGGCCCCGAGATCGAGAGCGATTGGTTCAACTTCACCGCGCTCAACACCCCCGCCGATCACCCCGCGCGCTCCATGCACGACACCTTCTACGTCGAAGGTGGCAGCGCCGAAGCGCCCAACCTGTTGCGCACCCACACCAGCCCGATGCAGATCCGCCACGCGGTGCAGCACGTCAAGCGCCACCGCGCCGCGCTGGATGCGGGCAACGGCATGCCTGAGATTCGCGTGATCGCGCCAGGCCGCACCTACCGTGTGGACAGTGACGCCACCCACTCGCCCATGTTCCACCAGTGCGAAGGCCTGTGGATTGGCGAGAACGTGAGCTTCAAGGACCTCAAGGTCGTCTTCACCGATTTCTGCCGAACTTTCTTCGAGAGCGACGACCTGGTGCTGCGTTTCCGCCCCAGCTTCTTCCCCTTCACCGAGCCCAGCGCCGAGATCGACATCCAGTTCCAGAGCGGCCCGCTGGCCGGCCGCTGGCTGGAGGTGGCCGGCTCTGGCCAGGTGCACCCCAACGTGGTGCGCAACATGGGCCTGGACCCCGAGCGCTTCATCGGTTTTGCCTTCGGCATGGGCCCCGACCGCCTGACCATGCTCCGCTACGGCGTGAACGACCTGCGCCTGTTCTTCGACGGCGACATCCGTTTCCTCTCGCAGTTCCAATAAGCAAAGGTCAGCAACATGCAATTCCCCGAATCCTGGCTGCGCGCATTCTGCAACCCGCCGCTGTCCACCCAGCAACTGGCCGATACCCTGACCATGGCCGGCCTGGAAGTCGAAGAACTCCAGCCCGTGGCACCGCCGTTCGACAAGGTCGTGGTGGGTGAGATCAAGGCCGCCGAACAACACCCCAACGCCGACCGCCTGCGTGTGTGCCAGGTGGATGCGGGGCAGGGCGGCGCGCTCCTGCAAATTGTGTGTGGCGCGCCCAATGCGCGTGTGGGCATCAAGGTGCCGGTGGCGCTGGTGGGCGCCGAGCTGCCCCCGGGTGAAGACGGCAAGCCTTTCGCCATCAAGGCCGCCAAACTGCGCGGCGTGGACAGCGCTGGCATGTTGTGTTCGGCGCGTGAACTCAAGCTGTCGGAAGACCATGGCGGCTTGCTCGAGTTGGCTGCGGACGCCACCGTGGGCCAGAACATCCGCGAGCACTTGCGTCTGGACGACACCCTGTTCACCCTCAAGCTCACGCCCAACCTGGCGCACTGCCTGAGCGTGTACGGCATCGCACGCGAGCTGTCGGCGCTCACCGGTGCACCGTTGCAGACGCCCAGCTTCCCGGCTGTGCCCGTCACGTTGCCTGCCGATGACCGCCTTGCCGTCAAGGTCAGTGCCCCCGACCTGTGTGGCCGCTTCTCAGGCCGCATCGTGCGTGGTGTCAACACCAAGGCACAGACGCCGGCCTGGATGGTCGAGCGCCTGGCGCGTTGTGGCCAACGCAGCGTCTCGCCGCTGGTGGACATCTCCAACTATGTGATGTTCGAGTTCGGTCGGCCGTCGCACATTTTTGATCTCGACAAAATCCACGGTGGCCTGGACGTGCGCTGGGGCCAGCCTGGCGAACAACTCAAGCTGCTCAACGGCAACACCATCACGGTGGACGAGAAGGTGGGCGTGATCGCCGACGGCGTGCAAGTCGAATCGCTGGCCGGCATCATGGGTGGCGACGCCACGGCCGTGTCCGAGGACACCAGCAACGTGTTTGTGGAAGCCGCCTTCTGGTGGCCGCAGGCCGTGGCCGGCCGCTCGCGCCGCTACAACTTCAGCACCGACGCCGGCCACCGCTTCGAGCGTGGTGTGGACCCTTCCACCACGGTGGAACACATCGAGCGCATCACCCAACTCATCATCGACATCTGTGGTGGCCAGGCCGGCCCCATGGACGACCAGGTGGTCAACGTGCCCCAGGCCAAGCCGGTGAACTTGCGTGCCGCGCGCGCGGCCAAAGTCATTGGCATGCCCGTGCCGGTGCAGCAATGTGCCGATGCCCTGCAGCGCCTGGGCCTGCCGGTGTCGGTGGCGGGCGATGTGGTCACGGTCACGCCACCGCCTTTCCGTTTTGACCTCACCCTCGAAGAAGACCTGATCGAAGAGGTGGCACGCGTCATTGGCTACGAGCAGTTGCCCACCACCCCGCCGCTGGCGCCCATCACCGCCAAAATTCGGCCCGAAGCCAAGCGCGGTCCTTTCGCGGTGCGCCGCCAGATCGCGCAACTGGGCTACCAGGAAACGATCAACTTCAGTTTCGTCGAAGAGCGCTGGGAACACGAGCTGGCCGGTAACGCCGACCCCATCAAGCTGCTCAACCCCATCGCCAGCCAGATGAACGTGATGCGTTCTTCGTTGGTGGGCAGCCTGGTGCACGTGCTGCGCTTCAACCTGGCGCGCAAGGCCGAACGCGTGCGCGTGTTCGAGCTGGGCCGTGTGTTCAGCAAGGACGCCCGCGTGCCCGACAGCGACACCAGCGTGGCCGGCTTCGCCCAGCCCATGCGCGTGGCGGGCCTGGCCTACGGCGACGTGGGCCCGTTGCAATGGAGCAGCGAGGCCGCGCGCAAGGTGGACTTCTTCGACGTGAAGGCGGATGTGCAGGCCTTGCTGGCACCGCGCCGTGCCACCTTTGAGCCAGCCACCCACCCGGCCATGCACCCGGGCCGTTGCGCCCGCGTGCTCATCGACAACCAAGCGATTGGTTTCGTGGGCGAGCTGCACCCCAAATGGCGCCAGGCCTATGAGCTGCCTCAGGCCCCGGTGTTGTTCGAACTCGCCCTTGACGCCGTGTTGGCCCGCGACGTGCCGGTGGCCCAACCGGTGGCCCGCCACCAGGCGGTGGAGCGCGACATCGCGCTGGTGGTGACGGAGAGCGTCACACATGCGGCGCTGATGCAGGCCATCGAGTCTGCCGCCACGGGCGGCGTGTTGCGCCAGGCGACCCTGTTCGACGTCTACCGCCCCAAAGCCGGGCAGGACAATGCAGCGGTGGCCGTTGGCGAAAAAAGCCTGGCCGTGCGCCTGGTCTTCAACAAGACGGACGCCACACTGACCGAAGAGGAAATCGACGCCGCCGTGTCGGCCGTGCTGGCCGCGACACACGAGCGCCTGGGCGCCCGCCTGCGCGCCTGAGACACCGGGAGGAGACACCATGAGCGAACCCGTTGACAACCTCGAAACGCCGGCCCTGACCAAAGCCCAGCTGGCCGACATGCTGTTCGACCAGATCGGTCTGAACAAACGCGAGTCCAAGGACATGGTCGATGCGTTTTTCGATCTCATTGCCGATGGGCTGGTCGACGGAAAGGACGTGAAGATCTCCGGCTTCGGCAACTTCCACATCCGCACCAAGGCCGCCCGCCCGGGGCGCAACCCACGCACGGGTGAGCCGGTGGCCATCGAGGCGCGGCGTGTGGTCACCTTCCACGCCAGCCCCAAGCTCAAAGAGCAGGTGCAGGCCACGGTGGGTGCAGCGCCCAGCACGACCCCTGATGCGTGATGACGCGAGGGTGGCGGTGCAGCCACAGTGGACGCAACGCTTTTGCGTCCACGGGCCAGTTGGAGTAGATTCCAAGGTTTGGTTTGTACCGCGTTGATTCCAATGGAAATCCAGCTTCCACCCATTCCGGCCAAGCGCTACTTCACCATCGGCGAGGTGGGCGAGCTGTGCGGTGTCAAACCCCACGTGCTGCGCTACTGGGAGCAGGAATTCACCCAACTCCGTCCGATGAAGCGCCGGGGCAACCGCCGCTATTACCAGCACCACGAGGTGCTGATGATCCGGCGCATCCGCGAGCTGCTGTACGACCAGGGTTTCACCATCAGCGGCGCCCGCAACCGCCTGCAGGAGCTGGCGCAACTGGAGCGCGACAAAAAACGCAGCGGTGACGATGGTGTTGGCATCGGGGGCATGGAGGTTTTCGAAGTTGACACCGCTGCGATGAACGAGAGCGATCCCTTTGAAGCGATGCAAAAACTCGCTTCATCGCAAGACGCGCTGGACGCCTTGCAGCAAGTGCGCACCGAATTGCTCGCCATTCGTGATTTACTGAGCCAACCTGCCGGATAGGGTGCAAAACAAGCTATAATTTGAGGCTTGTCGGCGTGTAGCGCAGCCTGGTAGCGCACTTGCATGGGGTGCAAGGGGTCGCGAGTTCGAATCCCGCCACGCCGACCATTAAAATCAAGGACTTAGCTTCGAAAGGGGCTAAGTCCTTTTCTTTTTTCAGCCTCTGATGGCTCTGTGAAGGAACCGTTATAGGAACCGACGCGGGCTACTTGCCCTTGGTTGAGTCAAAAACCGGGGACAGACCGCACAAGCGAAAGAAAAGACATGAGGTCTTGCTCTTAGGCTGCAGGCAAGGCCGATGCAGTCCTCGTGAATGAGATCTTGCCGGTCGAAGCCGCCTGTCAGCTCCTTCTTGGTCAGCATGTTTGAGCGGCCAGCCGAATGGCTGGCTTTCTTCTCTATGCAGTATGGGGTTGCTGTAGTCTTCAGGCATGGCAAAGTCAATCTGGGACACCCGCAATAAGAGGCAAGGGCCGAAGCCAGCTAAGGCTTACGAGAGCAACGCGGAGCACTTGCTTCAGGTGGCTGTTGGTCTACCCAGACCCCGCGAACTCCGCGCGCAAAGAGTTGAAGCTGAGGTCAGGCTCTACAACAAGAACGACCGAAGACTTCCTACCATCGCCGAGCTACAGACACGTCACAACTTCACTGAAGAGGCGGCAGCCTCTTTCCTGCGAAGCGTCCAGAGGAAGATTAGAGAGCGTGAGAGGCGCACGGCTTCAGTTGCTCCTGAGAAGCCCATGGCCTTTCGCAGTCCTCCACCCGCACAGCAACCAACGCCTCCGACAACGCCGGAGTCCACCCCTACACCCTCACCTCTTGTAGCCGGCCCCTCCGCCGCACTCTTCGCCGTGCTCGCAGATATTCGTCGTCGCTTCGGCGACGAGATACGCACGCGTGGCGAGCAAACTGTTGTCAAGGAGGGTTTCGTTTATCTAGCTGTCCACCCGTGCTTTGACGGGTGGGTTAAAGCGGGGATGACGATTGATTACGAACTGCGCCTTGCTAGCTATAACACCTCTGACCCACTGTCAAGGTTCGCTTTCGTGTCTGCCAAGTGGGTGCCAGACCGACGCCAAGCTGAAAAACTGCTTCTCGAATACTTGGCAGGTATGGCGGAAGAGATGCGCGGGGAGTGGGCTCGCGTCTCGGTAGTAAAGGCGCTGGAAGCTCTGGGCAGGGTGTGAGTTGTCCGTTCCGTATGCTTGGGGATAGGGATACTGTGTCTGTTATCTCAGCAGGGACAAGAACTGCCACTGACTACCAAGCCCCACACAATAAAAACAACTACCTTAGGTGCACCGAAAAACTGCTGATCTGTGCGCCTCTGCGCGCTCGCCTGCCAAAGTGCCAGGGGGTACCTTACGCGCGTACTGGTCATAAACCGCCGTCGGTCAGGCTCTGCCCTTGCTCACGTAGCAAGCTGTTCAACTCCACGATCAGCCGCCGCAGCTTGACAGTGTGCCCGCCCTTGTAGGCATTACGCGCCGATGCCGCCTTACCTGCCGCGCTTTTTGGGCCGGTGGCCTGTTGCCAGGGCTTCCACCGCTGGATTGCCTCGCGCTGCCTCTGCCGTTGCTCTGGTGTCCATTTCCTTGCCGCCATGCGTGGCCCCCTCTAACACTTCGATTTGCTCAGTCTGGTTTTCCAACGCGCGCACGGTGTCGCCGCCGTTGGCGTGCCCGTTGTTCACTTGCTGGGGACCGTGGGCAATGTTGGCTTGCTTCACGAACGTGGCCTGCCGGGGAAACTTCAGGTCGATCACCGCCTGAATGGTCGCGCGGCTCTGTGCCTGGGCTTTCAGGGCAAGCCCCAAAAACGCCTCAAGGTGTCGTTGATACTGTTGATGGTGTGCCCGCTTGGCAAGGCTCACGAAGATGGTTTGCAGCGCCGTCGCCTGCCCGATCAGCATGGACTCAAGCCCCGACAAGTCACCCGCCGCGCTCTTGTCCATGCTGGCGCGCAGCGTGGCCACCAGGGCATCGGTGTCTACATCGTCGCCAAGGATGTTTGATTGGTAGGTGTCCACCACAAACGCCGCGTTCATGGCCGGATTCACCGCCACCTCCGCCGTTGCCTGTTCGCTCGTTTGGTCTGGTGCGCGCTCGACGGTCAACGTCTTGGGGTTTTTCTTGCTCATGGTGTCGGCCCTCCGGAGCCTGGGCACCGCTGCAACATCACTTTCAGCCTCCTGTAGGGGTGGCAACATGCATAGGTGTTCATTTTCTGAAGCAGTGGGGGAAATTTGAACTGATGCATGCCAAACACAGAGAACCTAGACTGCATGCGGGTTTACAGGCGATTTGCGTTTGCTTGACTGCTTCACCTTTTGAACAAGTGAAATCGATACTGCTTCAGAATCTGAAGCGCAAAAACGGGTTGACGCTTCATTTTCTGAATCGGCAGGCTTCATTTTCTGAAGGCCCAAACTGTTTTGGATGGCCTGCCGAACTTCGACCACGGTCTGGAATGCCTGCCATTCGTTGGTGGCGTTGCATGCCTTCAAGCCAAGCTTTGGATACTCGAATGCAGGCTCATCGGTGAAGCGGTACAGATTGCAAACTTTCTGACCGTAGGCGATGCCACCTTGCCGTGTGACGGCGATCAGACCAACCGCTTGCAACTCGCGCAGCGCCCTTGTCAGGGTAGCCGACGATCTCCAACCGTAATGCTTTAGGTCGCCAAGGGCAGCACTGATATTGCCGTTATTGGTGGATTGCAGCTTGCGGCGTAGAACAACGTATAGGCTTTGGCTGGCGTAGCCAAGGCCCCGCCAAGCCATCGAATCGATGATGCTCCAATAAATGCGCGCATGGCCGCCGCGCGGGTCTGGGGGTTTCTTGTTGCTTCGTCGCATCTCATGCCCTGGGCAATGCGGTCATTCGGCAGAACACATGAGGTACGCTTTGCGGTTGGTTGGCACGCAGTAATGTCTGCCCCTTCAAGGCATAGGCCGCCCGCAGCTTGGAAAACGCGCTGTCATTTTTAGGCGCAGTTTGCCCTTCGCCCCGTGTTAGGGCGTTGTGTTGTTTGTCCATGTTGCCTCCCTCTTAGGAAGCGTTCACGCGGGAGTCGATCCAGGCGCTTACCGCGTCGGATGGCCAAGCAACCGCACGCGCTGTTAGCTTGATGGGCGGGGGGAATCCACCTTCAGCAATCAATTTGTATAGGGTGCTGCGTGCCATTCCGGTCATGGCCTGCACTTGCTGGCGTCGCAGCAAGTGGCGTTCTTTTGTGGCCAGTGCGGCCCGTATTTGTTCTGCGGCTGTCGCCATAAGCATCGCTCCTTTGCCCGCTACTGGGCATCGATTGAACACGCTCTAAGCGAGGGGCAACCGCAACATCAAGCACAGCGCCAATTTGGAGTTAGCGGGCTTAAGGTGCTACAGTCTCACGCGAAGGTCGCAATATCTTCACGGTCGACTGACCCCTGAACCCTCATCGCACTGCAATGCTTTGGGGGTTCTTGCTTTTGAGCACTTGTCGGATTTCAAGGTGCTTCGGTAGGCTTCTTGAGATCTGACTGTTTTTATTCTGCCTCAACTCATTTCAGTAGGCAAAAAATCTCCTGGCGATCACCACGAGGATGGGCGGTGCTGCCGCTCGATAACTTGTTGCCACCCGTATTTGCCGCTGCCCAACTCGTAGTCTGGTGAAATGGTCGTCCGTTTGCTCACGGTGAAAGCGGATCTAGTAGCCGGCGCGCGGTTGGAGAACAAGTATGCGACACTGAACTTATCTTTATTCTTGCCCTCTGTCGATCTGCAGAAACGTCCGGTGTCGTTCTTGTCGTTCTTGTCGTTCTTGTCGTTCTTGTCGTTCTTGTCGTTCTTGTCGTTCTTGTTGTCGTGGGGCCTGGTGCCGTTCGTCTGGGTGATCTCACGCCGTTTTGAGCGTCACAACATTGTCGGCAAAGCCCTTGGCTCTGGCTTCCATTAATTCCAACCGTTCCCCCAACAGTCGCCACGCGTCGCGCATTGGGGCTTCGTATTGCGCCCGCTGGTAGATGCGCTTGACCTTCTTTTCCTCGGTGTGGTTTAGGCATCGTTCGACGACATCGGGCAGCACGCCCAATTCAGCCATGATCGTGGCTCCAGTGCGCCGCAGATCGTGAGGTGTCCATTTACCGCCAATCAGCACCAGTGCATCAACATGCTTGGATCGTCCGGTCATAGGCGCATCGCCAGGGCGTTGACGGTCGCCCACTTGTTTGGTGACGGTCTTTTCACACACATGGTCGGCAAAATCGGGTCGATCTTTCTTTGCGCGTGTCGCTGGAAACAGCCACGGCGTCAGGCCAGTGACGGCCTTGAGTTTCTTCAACTGCCGCACCGCAACGTCATTCAGCCAGATTTCATGGCGCTTGCCGTTCTTGGTTTCGGGCAAGGTCCAGATGCGCCGGTCAAAGTCAACATGCTCCCAGCGTGCCGACAAAACTTCACCGATGCGCGCCAGCGTCGCGAGTTGCAACAACAGCGCCACTTGGCTGGTGTCGGCCATGCCAGCCAGGGGAAGCTTACGGAACAGGTCGATCAGTTCGGCCTCGGACAACACGCGGTCGCGTTCAACATCCTTGCCGATCTTCGCCTTCTTGATTCGCGCCGTGGGATCAGCTTCGATGTAATCGCGGTCTAGCGCAAAGCCAAACATTTGGCGCATGTCGGCCAACGTCTTTTTGGCGGTTCGCACCATGTTCTGCGTGTCGGTGGCGCGCGTCTTTATGGTGTCGACCACTTCCTGAACGTGCGCCTTGCCAACGTCAGTAGCGGCCATGCTACCGATCAAGGGGAAAACATCGCGGGTGAACGACCTTTCTGTCTCGCTGCCCTTGTCTGCCCGCTTGACCAACTCCAGGCGCTGCCACTGCTCGAAAAGTCCCTTCACGGTTAACCGTGCCTGTTGCGCTGCCAGAGACTGCAAGCGTCGTTGTTGCGTCAGCATGGCTTCTTGGCGGTCGGCTTCAATCTTGAGTCGTTCCACCTCTGCCGCTGCCGCCTCGCGCTGTCGCTTAAGTTGCGCTTGTTCAACGGGGTCGACCGGCTCGCGTTTGGATTTGGCCGATGGATTGATCTGGTCTTTGGCTTCGTTCTTGGCCTTGCGAATCTCTTTCAACTCGACGCTGGGCCACGTTCCCAATGACAGATTGCGCTTGGCACCTTTGAACTTGTAGGTCAGAAAAAAGTTGACGCTCACCGCGCCATGTTTGGCCACGTAAACCTTGCCCCAGACCGATTCACCATCGGACAGCACGCGACCTCTATCTGCTTCGGTCAATGCTTCCAACTCATACACGGTCAAGGGCATAGCGGTTCCTCTTTTGCCATTTTTCCACCGTGAAGGAACCGTTATAGGAACCGTTTGCGGTGGCTCTGAGTGTAGCTGTGTGGCCGTCTTTGGACAACGTTCGCTGTCAAGTTAGTGCAAGATGTTGTTTTGTAAAGGATTTTCTGCTTTAGTTTGGACTGGCGCAAACCTCATGAGAAAACCTAAAACTTGCATGGGGTGCAAGGGGTAGCGAGTTCGAATCCCGCCACGCCGACCATTTCTACTGATAAAGCCCGTTAGGAACATACACCTAACGGGCTTTTTCTTTGGAAAATCAACGGTTTACCCTGCAACGGGGTACACAGACCGACATTGACAGCCAGCGCGAGGGCAGGGAACATTTAGGGGAACAAACCCCGGTTTTCCTGAAAACGGGGAACACGCCTATGAAAAAGACGGGGAACACGCCCCGGCCATAGGGGAACAACCCACCGGGGAACACCCATGCTGACCGACGCCGAATGCCGCAACGCCACCTGTCCAACGGACAAAAAGCGCGTTCGTCTGACCGATTCCGGGGGGCTTTACCTTGAGGTGACGCCCAATGGCCGCAAACGCTGGTTTTGGAAGTACAGCCGGGAGGGCAAGGAGTCGCGCATGGCGTTGGGCAACTACCCGGCTGTGGGCCTGACGGCAGCACGCAAAGCGCGGGACACGGCGAAGCTGAAAAAGTCGGACGGATTCGACCCGGTGCAAGCGCGCCAGTTGGACCGACTCAAACAAGCCATGAGCGAGGGTGAGACATTCGAGCATGTGGCGCGCGAGTGGTACGGCAAGAAATCACCCCTGTGGAGTGGGCACCACCAGACCCGAGAGCTTCGCAACTTGGAAAAAGACCTGTTTCCCTGGCTGGGCAAGCGGCGTATTGCAGAAATCGAGCCGGTGGAGTTGTTGCAAACCATCCGGCGGGTGGAGGCGCGAGGGTCATTCGATGTGGCCCACCGAGTGCTGACCACGGCGCGCGGCGTATTTGCCTATGCCCTGGCCACCGGCAAGGCGGGGCGGAACATCGCCATGGACTTGAAAGGCGCACTGACCCCACACAAGGGCCGACACTTCGCGGCAATCACCGATCCGGTGAAGCTGGGCGAACTGATCCGGGCCATACGGGGCTACAAGGGAGGGCTGATCGTGCGCGCGGCGCTGCAACTGGCACCGATGCTGTTTCAGCGACCCACCGAGCTACGCGCGGCGGAGTGGTCCGAGTTCGATCTGGACGGCGCGCTGTGGTCAATTCAGGCCAAGCGCATGAAGCGCACCTATGACGGCAAGGAAAACGGCGACCCGCATTTGGTGCCCCTGCCTGCCCAGGCGCTGGCCATCCTGCGCGAGTTGCACCACCTGACCGGCGACGGTGTGTTGCTGTTCCCCGGTGAGAAATCGCGCAACATCCCAATCAGTGACAACACCCTACGGGCGGCGCTTCAGACGCTGGGCTATGGGTCCGATGTGCAGACCGTTCACGGCTTCAGAGCCACGGCGCGGACCCTGTTGGATGAAGTGTTGGAGTTTGACCCGCTGGTGATTGAGGCGCAGTTGGCCCACACCGTGAAGGACGCCAACGGGCGGGCCTACAACCGCACCACCTACCTGAAGCAACGCGCGGACATGATGCAACGGTGGGCGGACTACCTGGACCGGCTGGCCGCTGGTGCTGAGGTAATCGAGTTCAAGCGGGCATGAATACCGCGATGCCCTGGCGCGGATTGACCGGGGCGACAAGGCGGGGCCGGTAGGTGTTGCGACCACTTCACCGGCCCCTGACCATCAATGAAAGCGAGTTCAAGAATGGCTGAAGCGACTGTATCGGATACCCGCGAGCACTGCGACGCATTGACCGGGCGACTGGCCCAACTGCAAGCACAAATCACGCTGATCGCTGGTGAAGGTTTGGAGTCTTTCCAGTGCATGAATGACGAGTTGCAATCGG
>NZ_JBHTBZ010000077.1:0-755 GCF_042665235.1 Hydrogenophaga defluvii
CTCAAACGCCGGCAGCGTCTTGCCCTCCAGCACCTCCAGAAAGGCGCCGCCGCCGGTGGAGATGTAACCCACGTCCTTCTCGATGCCGTACTTGGCAATGGCCGCCAGCGTGTCGCCGCCGCCAGCAATGCTGAATGCGCTGGAATCGGCAATCGCCTGTGCCAAGACCTGGGTACCGTTCTCGAACGCCGCAAACTCGAACACCCCCACCGGGCCGTTCCACACAATGGTGCCGGCCGCCTTGAGCTGCTGGGCCAGCAAAGCGGCGGTCTCGGGGCCAATGTCCAGGATCAGGTCGTCGTCGGCCACCTCGGTGGCCTTCTTGACGGTGGCCGGCGCGTCGGCCGCAAAGGCCTTGGCAGTCACCACATCGGTGGGAATGGGCACGGCCGCACCCCGCGCGGCCATGGCGTCGATGACGGCCTTGGCCTCACCCACCAGGTCTGGCTCGGCCAGGCTTTTGCCAATCTTCAGGCCCGCCGCCAGCATGAAGGTGTTGGCGATGCCGCCGCCCACGATCAGGCCGTCCACGTTCTTGGCCAGGCTTTGCAGGATGGTGAGTTTGGTGGACACCTTGGAGCCGGCCACGATGGCGATCAAGGGCCGTTTCGGGTTTTGCAAGGCGGCTGCAATCGCATCCATCTCGGCCGCCAAGAGTGGGCCGGCGCAGGCAATGGGCGCTGTTTCGGCGATGCCGTAGGTGGTGCCCTCGGCGCGGTGGGCGGTGCCAAAGGCGTCGTGCACAAAAATGTCGC
>NZ_JBHTBZ010000078.1:0-1562 GCF_042665235.1 Hydrogenophaga defluvii
GTGCGACGGGCACCACCTGCTGATTCCGATGCGCGACACAGCGGGCAAGCTGCACAGCCTGCAAACCATCGCACCAGACGGCGGTAAGCGGTTTCAACCCGGCGGGCGGGTGAAGGGCTGTTATCACGCCATTGGCAAGCCTGACGGCGTGTTGATCGTGTGTGAGGGCTACGCGACCGGCGCAAGCATCCATGAGGCAACGGTGCAGGCGGTGGCCGTGGCTTTCAACGCGGGCAACCTGCGGGCGGTGGCCGAAGCCCTGCGCGCCAAATACCCGGCGCTGCGGCTGATCCTGGCCGCTGATGATGATGTGGCGACCCCAGGCAATCCGGGGCTAACAAAAGCGACCGAGGCGGCGCGCGCGGTGGGTGGCTACCTGACAAAACCCAACTTCGGCAGCGAGCGACCGGACGGCGCTACCGACTTCAACGACCTGCACCAGACAGCGGGGGCCGATGTGGTGCGCGCGTGTATCGAGGCGGCGGCGCTGGTGGGGCCCATGCCTGCTTCCAAAGATGTGCCAGAGGTGGACGCGGCGGCATCCTGGCCTGATCCGCTGCCCCTGCCCGATGCCCTACCGGCGGTGCAAGCGTTTGACCCCGAACTGTTGCCCGAGGCTCTGCGCGGCTGGGTGGCCGACATTGCCCACCGGATGCAATGCCCCCCGGACTTCACGGCGGTGGGTGCCCTGGTGGCCCTGTCCAGCCTGATCGGCGCGCGTGCTGTGGTGGCACCCAAGGCGCGGGACGATTGGCGTGTGGTGCCTGTCCTGTGGGGCGCAATTGTGGGCAGGCCGGGGGTGATGAAATCACCGGCTTTGTCTGAGGTGTTGAAGCCATTGCACCGGCTTGAAGCAACCGAGCGCGAACAGTGGCAGATCGCGCACGAAGCATGGGAGCTTGATTGCAAGGTGGCGACCATGGCCAGCGAGGCAAAAGAGAAGCAGGCCCGAGGGTTTGCCGACAAAGACCCAGCGAAGGCGCGCGCACTGTTGGAGCCGATGGACACACCAGCCGAACCCATGGCGCGGCGCTATGTGGTGAACGATGCGACGGTGGAAAAGCTGGCCGACCTGCTGACCGTGAACAAATGGGGCTTGCTGGTGTACCGCGATGAAATCCACGGCTTGCTGTGCAGCATGGACCGCCAAGGGCAGGAAGGCGCGCGGGGCTTCTACCTGACCGGCTACGACGGCAATCAAGGCCACGCGGTTGACCGCATTGGGCGCGGTGAATCGTATGTGCCGCGTGTGTGCCTGGCCATGCTGGGCGGCATACAACCGGGCAAGCTGCAAAGCTATGTGCGCGAGGCTGTGGCCGGTGGCGCGGGTGACGATGGACTGTTGCAACGCTTCGGGCTGGCCGTGTGGCCCGATGTGAGCCGGGAGTTTGCCTATGTGGACAGGTGGCCCGACACACCCGCCAGACAAGCGGCATGGGCAGTTTTCGAGCGATTGAACGCACTGCAACCAGCCAGCGACACCGACCCCCAGGAATGGCGGTTTTCAACCGAGGCGCAAGCCCTTTTTGTGGAGTGGCTGGAACCGTTTGAGACTGAGATAC
>NZ_JBHTBZ010000078.1:1572-2536 GCF_042665235.1 Hydrogenophaga defluvii
CTCGCACCTGAGCAAGTACCGCAAGCTGATTCCGGCCCTGGCGCTGATCTTTGCCCTGGTGGACACCCCCGACAGCGGCGGCGTGATCCATGAGCGTGAACTGATCCGGGCGCTGGCATGGGGTGACTACCTGCGAAGCCATGCCGAGCGCATCTACGCGGCAGCAGTGATCCCGGAAACCGCCGGGGCCAAACAACTGTTGGACAAGATCAAGGCGGGCAAGCTGTGCGACAGCGACGGCGTGATTCTGGAATCGTTCGAGCCGTGGAAAGTGTCGGTCAAGCATTGGGCCGGATTGGGCACCACTGACGCAGTACGCAAGGCGGCGGACCTGTTGGCCGATCATGGTTGGCTGGCGCGTGAAGTGATCCCCGGCGGGGCCAAGGGAGGCAGACCCAGCGAGCGTTATCTGATCCATCCCATGCTGTTGAATGGGGGTGGCGCATGAAGTGGCTGGATCGGCTGAAAAACCCAAAAGCCCCACCCCCCCACGCTAGAGAACCTAGACAACCCCCGGCAGAGGGTGGCCCGGATGGTTTTCTAGGTTTACAAGCGTACCCCCCGGCACCTTTTCAGAAAATCGAGGCCAGCACAGCGGCGGCAAACGATGCCACCGACACCACACCGACAACTGAGCCTGACCGCTGGTGCTGGCCGCACAGCGAGGCCATGAACACGGTGGAAATCGACACGTTCACGGCGCGGCTGTCTCGCTTCACCGACAAGGGGCTGACACTGGCCGATGCAGAGCGCGAGGCCGACCGGCTGGCGATCCGGGATCGTGAGAACGACGACCGGCGGCTGTGCCTTGAATGTGCCCACCTTCACGGCGCTGGCCGCTGGCGCTGTGGCAACTGGCACCGGGCAGAGGTGGCCGCACAGTTGAAGGATGCCCACCTACCCGGCGCGCTGGTGCTGACGTTGCAGCGGTGCCCAGGCTTCGGAGCAACGACACCATGAGCAA
>NZ_JBHTBZ010000079.1:0-3062 GCF_042665235.1 Hydrogenophaga defluvii
AGCAGGTTAGGGTTCTTACGTGGGTCAGATTTGGATGGAAATTACCCGTGAAGGTGGGTCAGTTCTGGATGGAAATCAACAGGTACACCCTCTGCACCGCTCTTGAGCTGCCAGTAGCGCTGGCTCGCCGCCAGTCGAGCCAGGGTATTGGACTCGTCTGCAATGAATGTCGGGGTGATTTGAGCCAGGCAGACCTCACCCTGAACGCCGTCCACGCTGCCTAGCAGTTTCACCTCACCCGTCAACGCTTCAGCCTGCTGAGCGTTCAGTCGTGCAAACACTGTGATGTCGTCACCATCAAACACACTCTTGGGCAGGTCCGATGCCGCGTGAATCTGGCAGTGAGCCGGCCAGGCCACTCGAGCCTGAGTCACCGTTGGTGAGCGCATGCGCAAATAGAGCCGGTGAATGGCTGCCTCGACGTGCTCTCCAGCAGTCACAAACTCGCAACTTCCTCCGGTCTCGGCTGCCAGTCGCCGGAGCAGTCCCTCTGCCACGCTCGAACCGATACCCACCACAAAGAAGCGGTGGCCGCTCTGCTGCGCAGACTCGACGACAGCCTCAATGGCCTGTATCTCTCCGTCGGTAATGAGCAGCACATCCGACTTCGCAACGCCTGGCAGGACGAGCGTCGACAGGATGGCATTGTTCATCTCTGTCCCACCGAGGTCTGCCTCCAGCCGTTCTGCCCACCGCTGCGCGGCAGCCATAGAGGGTGGTGCGACTTTCCACAGCGCTTTGCACCGGTGTTCTACGGTGTCTCCAAACCGGCTCAGACTGAAGCGGTCTCCCTCGCGCAGACTTTTCAACACCGCTTGCAGTGCACTGCGGGCGGCTTGAATGGAGTCGCCGTTCATGGAGCCACTGCAGTCCACCAGCACTTTCATCGTCACAGGAAGGCTCTGGCGGGTTGGCAGCTTGGGCGTGAAGCTGGCCATGACCACGCCCAGACCTGGGTCGAGGCGGTCCCAGGCAGCCAGCCCCAAGCTATTGGGGGTCAGCTTGTCAAAGACCAATACAAAGTCACGGTCCAGCCACGCCTTCGAGCCCAGCTGAACCTGGGTCATGAACGGCTCTTTCATGCCCACAGCCGGGATGGAGCGGATGGACACGGGGTGGCTGGGCGAACCGATTTGCGCGTGAACGAGCTCACCCTGAATGTCCAACCGGATATCAAACGGGTACTCAACCGTCGCACTGACTTCCGGAGCCGCATGCGGCTCGTATCCACCATCGCGCACCGCATCCCCATAGCGAGGTGCCAGCGTGGTGGGCAGCATCAACCGAAGACTGCCCTGCTCCGGCTGGAGCACTTGGACGTAGTGAAGACGGACAACACAGAGTTCGTTGGCCATCAGGTTGCCCAACTCAAGCGTGTAAGTCCGGTCTCGGTTCACGGTGACAAGAATGGCACTGTCACCCTCAGAGACGGCTTCCTCGTACTTTTCACGTGCCTTGACCTTTCGCTGTACCGCGCCAATCAGCACTTCGCCGTTCAACTCGACTTCAAGACCAAGCAGAACCGCATGCCAGGGCAGCGGGAATGTGTAGACCACCTCGACGTTTGTGGACTCTGGATTGCGAAAGCGCTGCTCAAAGGTCATGTCGAGCATCCGGCCAACGACCCGGCCTTGGGCTTTGACACCTTCCAACAGGAGCGCATGACCGTCGGCGGTGGTGAAAGAGGCATCTCGCATATCGACCTTTCAAGCTTACAAAGACGGGAAAAGAAATCACTGCGCTTGCAGACCGCCTGCAGCGCAAACAGTCATACAGAGCCAGGCAACTGGCCCGTGACTTGGTCGTAAAGGCTCATCACTTGGCGGCTGAACTCGCGCACCTGCTCAGGTGTGAGTCCAGCGCGACTTGGCTCGATGACCAACTCGACACCATCGGCAATCGTCAAACGGCTGACGACTTCCAGGGTGCCCCGCCGTCGGCTTCTGGCTGGCGCATCGGGCTCTTCTCCGTTGAGAAGCTCACGTATGCGGTCAAGTGACAGGCCGGCAGTTGTCCACTTTTTGATGAGCTGCAGTTGCTCGAGCTGTTTGACGCCGTAGCGCGCCGCACGGGTCTCGCCCTCAGGCCGGTCAACCAACCCTTGCTGTACGTAGTAACGAACGGTGCGGACTGGCAAATCAACCAGTGCGCACAGTTCGCTGATGAGGTAGGTGGTGGCCATGAATTCATATTAGCACACCATTACTGTTTTTATTACTGTTTATTTAGGCCGTCGCCGACTGTTCCGCTGAACGGCGAAGTTGGCGGTGACGCCGTGCTCGACCAGGACGCAAGGAGGACAGGCTTTAGTCGCGCAGGATGCGGCGGAAACGGTGACCAGTCGTAATGACACAGCAGTCGCTGTCGATGACCGCATACACGTCACGGTGGTCACTGGCCAGCTGCGCGGCACGAGCACCCTCATGGTGCTGGATGCGCTCCAGCGGCTTAGTGTCGAAGTCGGCGATTTCGCAGTGAGTGTGGTCGTGTTCACGACGCCCGTAGGCCAGCAGGCAGTCCAGCACCTCTACTCGGATGCCCCACTGCTGGAGGCGTACCTCCGCGTGGGTGGTGTGTCGGGGCACCTCGATGTCGCCACAAGTGGTTGAGCACTAGCGAGGCAACTGGAGCAGAAAAGCACCTTGCAAAACGTATAGCGTGATAAGAACCCCATGAACCGGGGACAAAGGCCCTGACATTTCTAGCATAAGATAGTTCAAGTAAAAATTCTCTACCTTTGCCCTCTGATGCACACGAAAAAGTCTGCCCGTACTGCCTCAGCCGTTCGGCCAGCCAGCGCCAGACCCAAACGACTGCCAACGGCAGTATTGGGCGGGCTGCTGTCTAAATCGTCACGTGAGTCGTAAAACCAAAACCCGCGAACTACTACAGTATGGAACTGCTGGCACGACTATGGAACTGGCTTACGTCATCTGGACGCCGCGAACCAAGAAAAGCCCATCCAGACCTGTATCTGGAGTTGGAGTTGACCGGGTTCCGTGGACACATCATTCTTTGTGTTCAAGGAGTCGCAAATGTCCAAAGTACGACCGCCGTACCCG
>NZ_JBHTBZ010000080.1:0-67080 GCF_042665235.1 Hydrogenophaga defluvii
CAGCAGGCGGCGCATGGACTCTTCCGTCCAGGTGGAGGGCTGCGAGAACACGAAGCGGCTGACCACCTGCCACATGCCAAGGGTAGCGATGACGGCCAGCAGCACGCAGGCGGCGTAGAGGCACAGGCCGGTCAAGACCCGGTCCAGCCGGAGAAACATTTTTTTCATGACAACAATCCGGCCGGCGCCAAGGCGCCAGCACAAGAGGGGAAGTTCAACCCAGGATGTCGCGGGTCCGGCTCCGCCGGCCCGCTGACATCGCCCCCTTGAGGGGGTGACGCGCCCCCTGGGCGCGGCGCAGGGGTGGGCTTACTTCACTGCTTGGATGGCGGCAATCTTGTCGGCGCCAAACTCTTTGGCGTAACCCGCGTAGGCCGGAGCCACGGCCTTGCGGAAGCTGTCACCGTTGACTTGTTTGACCACCTGCATGCCCTCTTTTTCCAGTTGGGCAATGCCGTTGTTCTCGTCGTCATTGACCTTCTTGCGCTGGGCCGCAGCGCCTTTCTTGGCGGCCTCAGAGAAGACGGCCTTGTCGGCGGCCGAAAGCTTGTTCCACACGTTGGGCGAGATGATCAACGCGGCGGGCGAGTACACGTGGCCGGTCAGCGACAGGTGCTTTTGCACTTGCGAGAACTTGGACGACAGGATCACGGGGATCGGGTTCTCCTGGCCATCGACCGTGCCTTGCTGCAGCGCGGTGAACAGCTCAGGGAAGGGCATCGGGGTGGGCAGGATGCCGAAGGTCTTGTAGC
Organism: Hydrogenophaga defluvii; assembly: GCF_042665235.1. NCBI lineage: Bacteria > Pseudomonadati > Pseudomonadota > Betaproteobacteria > Burkholderiales > Comamonadaceae > Hydrogenophaga > Hydrogenophaga defluvii. Next base: position 753 of record NZ_JBHTBZ010000080.1, read on the forward strand.
CGTCCATGTGCACCTTGTTCTCCATCGTGCGCATCTTCAGACCGTTGGCATCGGTCGCCTGGTTGATGGCGCGCTTGCTGTTGGTCATGTGGCGGAAACCGTTTTCGGTCCAGGCCAGGTTGATCAGGCCCTTGGCTTCCATTTTCTTCTGCAGGTCCTGGCCGATGGGGCCATCCATCACCTTGCGGGCGTGGTCGTAGTCGCGGAACAGGAAGGGGATGTCCACGATCTTGACTTCGGGCACGAAGTTGCCCAGCGGGCCGGTGGAGGTGTTCACGATGTCCTGGGTGCCCAGCTGCACGGCCTCGATCTGCTCGCGTTCACCGCCCAGTGCGGAGTTGGGGAACTGCTGGCACTTGTAGCGGCCTTGTGTGCCCTTTTCCATTTCTTCGCAGAACACGGTGGAACCCACGCCGTAGTGCGAGGCCTGCGAGGTGGCGTACCCGATTTTCAGCACGGTTTGTGCTTGTGCGCCGGCGGCGGCAAGCAGGGCGGCCAGGGCCAGGGGTTTGATCAGAGCTTTCATGGGGAGGTCTCCTTGTGGTTGGGAACGGGAACGGGAAATGTAAAAGCTTTGTGTGAAGCTTCAGGCCAGGCCCAGTCGCGCACGCGCGGCGGGCAGGGTCACGGCAGCCGCGTTGTCGGCCACGTACTGGCGCAACACGCTGGCAAAGTCGGCATCGGCCTTCAGGCCGAGGCGGGCGGTGCGCTGGCTTTCAAAACGTGCCGGCCAGGCCGAAACGATGCGCGCCACGGCCTCGTCGGGGCGGTGGGTGATGAGGGCCATGGCCGCAGGGCCGGCCAGCGCTTCCAGGGCCAACAGCATCTCGCGCACGCTGACCGTGAGGGCAGGCAGGTTGATCGCAGTGCGGCCGCCAAACGCCTCGCGGCTGGCTTCCATCACGGCCACAATGCCGGCGACCGTGTTGGCCGGCGACGAGAGCGCGACCTGCGAATCCAGTGCCACGGGGTTGTTGCTGGCTTGTCCGGCCAGAGGCTCACGGAACAACCCGGAGAGAAAGCCGGAGGCCGCTCCGTTGGGACGGCCAGGGCGCACCGAAACGGTCATGAGGCGCGCGGCGCGGCCGTCGATGAAGCCCTTGCGGGTGTAGTCGGCCACCAACTGCTCGCACACAAATTTGTGGATGCCGTAGCTGGACTGTGGCGTGGGGAGGGTGTTGTCGTGCACCACGTCGGGCAAGGGCAGGCCAGGGTCGCTGCCGAACACGGCCACCGAACTGGAGAAGAAAAACCGCGCCACGCCCTGGCCGGCTTCGGCCTGCGCGCGGCAGGCGTCGAGCAGGTGGCGGGTGGTGTCGAGGTTGGCGTGCAGACCGAGGTCGAAGTTGGCCTCGCACTCGCCCGACACGGCCGACGCGAGGTGGAAGATCGCATCCCAAGGCTCGGCCATCAACGCGGGGATTTGTGCCAGCAGGTCGCCAGTGTGGGTGCGCACGCGGGCGTCGCCGGTGAGTGTGGTGTCGCGTGGCGCCACCAGATCGGCGAGCATGAGCTGCGTGATGGGCTGGCCGGCCAAGCTGCCGCGCTGCAGCAGGGTGTGCGCCAGGCGCGAGCCCAGGAAGCCGGCGCCACCGGTGATGAGGACTTTCATGTGCGGTCTTTCTGAGACGTTTTCTTGGAGGCCAGGTAGGCGCGCAGCCAGCCCAGACCGGCACTGGTGCCCGCCTTGGGGCGGTACTCGCAGCCGATGAAACCGTCGTAGCCCAGTTGGTCCAGGTGATCGAACAGGTGCGGGAAGTTGACCTCGCCGCTGTCGGGCTCGTGGCGCTCGGGCACACCGGCAATCTGGATGTGGCCCACGCCGGCCCAGTGTTTTTCGAGGCGGCGGGTGAGGTCACCTTCCATGATCTGGCAGTGGTAGAAGTCCATCTGCACCTTCAGGTTGGTCGCACCCACCTCGGCCAGCACGTCGTGGGCCTGCTGCTGCCAGTTGAGGAAGTAGCCGGGCATGTCGCGGCTGTTGATGGGCTCGATGAGCAGGGTGATGCCCAGCGGCGCCAGCTTGGCGGCAGCGGCCCGCAGGTTGGCCACGTAGGTGGCGCGCAGCGCCTGCGTGTCGGCACCGGCGGGCACCAGGCCGGCCATGGCGTGCAGCTTTTTGCAGCCGGTGGCCTGGGCGTAGGCGATGGCGGTGTCCACCGAGGCCGCGAATTCGGCTTCGCGTCCGGGCAGGCAGGCCATGCCGCGTTCGCCGGCCGCCCAGTCGCCAGGGGGCAGGTTGAACAGGGCTTGGGTCAGGCCGTGCGCTTGCAGGCGCTGAGCAATCTCGGCGGGGGTGTGTTCGTAGGGAAAGAGGTACTCCACCGCCTCGAAACCGTCTTGGGCGGCGGCCGCAAAACGGTCGAGGAAGGGCACCTCGGTGTACATCATTGAAAGGTTGGCGGCAAAGCGTGGCATGGCTTGTTTTTGGGTTACCAGGGCGCGTTGAACTGGGCGCGCAGGTCGTTGATCTGGGTGTCGGTCAGGGGCGTCGGACGGCGTTCCGAGAGCAGCCACAGCCGGGCCGTTTCTTCCAGCTCCTCCAGCAGCGCCATGGCACTGGACGGGTTGGTGTGCCACACCGTGGGGCCGAGGCGCTCCAGCATCACGGCGCGGATGGGACGCTCGGCCTGTTGGATGGTGGCGGCGACCGCGTCGGCCGCCGAGGCCGAGCCGGGCACGTCGTAGGGAATCAGTGGCACATGGCCCACCTTCATCACCTGGTAGGGGGTGATGGGCGGCAGGATGTCGTCCTCGCGCCACACGCCTTGCAGGGTGAGCGCCACCAGATGGGTGGAGTGGGTGTGCAGCACACACCGCGCCTCGGGCGCGGCGGCGTAGATGCGGCGGTGCAGTTGCAGGGTTTTGCTGGCACGCGCGCCGCCAAGCTGTTCGCCGCTGTCGCTCACCCAGGCCAGTTGTTCGGCGTCTAGGAAGCCCAGACAGGCGTCGGTGGGGGTGATGAGGAAACCACCGCCTTCGTCAGCGCCCAGGCGCACGCTGATGTTGCCGGCCGTGGAATGCACGTAGCCACGCTGGAACAGCGAGGCGCCCACGCGCACGATCTCGGCCCGCACGCGGGCCTGGGCTGGCGGCACCATGGCTGGGCTCACAAGGCCACCCCCGCTTGTTGCAGGGCCTGCGCAAAAAAGTCGGGGCCACCGAAGTTGCCAGACTTGAGCGCGAGCAGCATGGGCTCGCCGTTGCCGGGCAGGGCGGCCTGGGTCCAGGGCACGCCGGGGCAGATGGGCGCACCGATGCGCAGTTGTGCCACCTGCAAGGCCTGCACCACGGCGCCCGATGTTTCACCACCGGCCACCACCAGGCGGCGCACACCAGCAGCGACAAGACCTTGCGCGATGTGCGCCAGAGCATGTTCCACCAACTCACCGGCGGCCAACACGCCGAGTGCGGCTTGCACGGCTTTCACGCTCTCGGGCGCAGCGGTGGCGTAGACCAGCACCGGGCCTTGCGCCAGCGCCGCACGGGCTTGGGCCAGCACGCCTGTGGCGGTTTGTGTGCCTTGGTGGAGCGCCAGCGGGTCGATGTGCAAGGCTGTGCGGCCAGTGGCACGCCACACGGCCACCTGGGCATTGGTGGCTTCGGAGCAAGAGCCGGAGAGCACGGCAGCAGGGCCGCTCACGCTGTCCAGCATGGCTGCGCTGTCGCTGGGCGTGAACCAGCCGCGCCGCGCGTAGGCTGGTGGCAGGCCCAGGGCCACGCCGGATCCGGCTGTCAGCAGCGGCAGCTCAGCGCAGGTCTCGCCTACGGTCAGAAGGTCGCTGTTGTTCACCGCGTCTGCTACGGCGATACGCACGCCTTCAGCACGCAAGGCCGCGACGCGTTCGCCTGCGCTGGCCGCATTACCGAGGTGGTCGTAGCGCAGCAAACCCACTTTGTGGGCGGTCTGGGCCTGCAGCACGCGCATCAGGTTGGCGTCCGTCATGGGCGTGAGCGGGTGGTTGCGCATGCCCGAGTCGCTGAGCAACTGGTCGCCCACAAACAGGTGGCCACGGAAAACGGTGCGGCCGTTTTCGGGGAAGGCCGGGCAGGCGATCGTGAAGTCGGTGCCCAGGGCATTCATCAGCGCGTCGGTGACGGGGCCGATGTTGCCTTCGGCGGTGGAGTCGAAGGTGGAGCAGTATTTGAAGTAGATCTGCCGTGCGCCGCCGGCCTGCAAGGCCTTGAGCGCGGCCAGACTCTGGGCCACCGCGTCGGCGGGGGCGATGGTGCGGGTCTTGAGCGCGATGACCACCGCATCGGCCTCGGGCAGATCGCCCTCGGGCACACCCAGCACCTGCACCGTGCGCATGCCGGCACGCACCAGCATGCTGGCGACGTCGGTGGCGCCGGTGAAATCGTCTGCGATGACGCCCAGGATCATGCTGCTTCCTTCGCCGTGGGCAATTCCAGCCCGGCCAGTTGGGCGTAGTACTTGACCACGGCCGAGTCGTCTTCACCGCCCAGGCCCATGGCGGCGGTCGACAGGTAGAGCTGGTGCGCGGTGGCGGCCAGGGGCAGCGGGAATTTGAGCGCGCGCGCAGCGTCCAGCACGATCCCTAAGTCCTTCACGAAGATGTTGACGGCCGACAGCGGCGTGTAGTCGCCATCCAGAATGTGGGGCACGCGGTTCTCGAACATCCAGCTCATGCCAGCGCTGTTGCAGATCACCTCGTAGAGCTGGCGTGGGTCGGCACCGGCCTTGATGCCGAGCGCCATGGCCTCGCAGGCGGTGGCGATGTGCACACCGGCCAGGTGCTGGTTGACCATCTTCACGGTGGACCCCACACCGGCCGCATCGCCCAGGCGGTAGACCTTGCCCGCAAAGGCGTTCAGCAGCTCGCCCGCAGCGGCAAAGGCTTCGGGCTTGCCGGATGCCATCACCGTCATCTGGCCCGCAGCGGCCTTCTTGGCGCCACCCGACACCGGGCCGTCGATCAGGAATACACCGTGCTCGGCCAGGCGCGCTTCCCATTGGGGCGGCAGGGCCGGGTCCACCGTGGCAGACGTCACGACCACTGCGCCTTTTTTCAGCAGCGGCGCGATGCCCTGTGCGCCAAACAAGACGTCTTCGGTTTGTGCGGCGTTGACCACCAGCACCAGCACCACGTCGCAATGCGGCGCCAGTTCAGCAGCGCTGGCGACGGCGCGGCCACCGGCCTGCTCGAAGGCGGCGCGGGCTTCCGCGCGGGGATCGCAGCCCCAGGTGGGCACGCCGTTGCGCAGCGCCGAGAGTGCAGCGCCCATGCCCATGGAGCCGAGGCCGATCACGCCCAGTGTGGGCGCGGAGGGGGAAGTCATGTGTTGTCCTTGTCTTGGGGTTGGGCCAGCAGCGCATCCAGTGCCCGCCGTATGGGCGGTGCAGCGTGTTCGATGCGGTGTGCGGCGTTGCTCATGTGGCGCATGGCCGCCTCGCGGGCGGCGGGCACGTCGCCGCGCATCACGGCGGCGGCGATGGCGCGGTGTTCTTCGCGCACCTGCACCATGTACTCGCTGTCCATGGCTTCATTGGTGCGGGTCACGCGCATGGCGTCGCGCTGGTACTGCTCCAGAAAACCCAGCAGGCGTTCGAACTGCGGGTTGTCGGTGGCGCGCGCGATGCTGCGGTGGAATTCGAGATCGGCCTCCACGCCTTCGGCGCCGTGGGGCGGGCAGGCTTCGAGCGTGGCCAGTGCCGCGCCGATGGCACGGGCCTTGTCCGGGGTGATGCGGGCGGCGGCCAGGGCGGCCACGTCGGCCTCCAGCCCCCGGCGCACCTCCACCACGTGCAGCACGGCTTCCATGGAATGCAACACGGTGGGGTCGAAGGCGAGGGCGCGCGCCTGGGTACGGGGCGCCACAAACACGCCGGCGCCTTGGCGCGACGTCAACATGCCCACTGATTTGAGCCGACTCACGGCTTCGCGCACCACGGTGCGCGACACGCCGTATTGCTCCGACAGCTTCTGCTCCGTGGGCAGGCGCTCGTCGGGCGCGAGTTCCCCCGATTCGATGCGCTGCATGAGCAGACCTGCCAGCTTGTCGGTCAGGCGCTCGGGCGCTTGCAAGGGTTCGATGGCAGCGCCGCTCAGGTTCATGGGTGAGCGGAATTTTGTCGGGTCATAGGGTCATCATACAAATTTGAGAAACCCAAACGCCTCATGGTTTACCCGAGGTTGCACGGTGCGGCGCCCGAAGTGGGTGCGCGGCAGACGCGTCAGGGGGTGCCTGTTGCGGACTGCCCCACGGTCTCAAACCAGTCGCCGTGGTCGCGCAGCCAGGCGTCTGCGCGCGGGGTGGTCTGGTGGTCGGGGTGAAAATCGGCGCGGAAGTAGGCGCACCACGGGCGCCAGCCCAGGCGCAGCAAGCCGTGTTGGCCCAACAGCAAGCGCCAGCCGCTGCGCAACGTGCGCCAGCGCCACAGTTGCCCATCCCGATGCAGGTTGAGCAGGGTCTGGCGCGCCACATCGCTGAGAAAAAACACCGTCACCCGACGCATCCAGCGCCTGCGCCAGCGCTCGTCTCCTCCCAACGCGCGGTACACATCGAAAGCGGTGGACTTGTGCTCCAGTTCTTCGGCGCTGTGCCATTGCCACAAGGCTTTCAGTCGTGGCTCGGTATGGGTGAACAGGGTCGGGTGGCTCAGCACCCAATCGGCAAAGAGGGCGGTGAAATGTTCGTTGGCTGCGGTGATGGCCAAGGCATGGCGGCTATCGAGCCCTTGCAGTTGGCGCACTCTTGTTTGCGCGCGTCCCTCCCAGGCGTTGTGCAAACCCTGCGCCTGGAGGTGGCGGTTGAAGCGCGTGTGTAGGTGGCGGTGGGTGGCCTCCTGGCCCAAAAAACCTTGCACTTCGGCTTGCAAGGCCTTGGCCTGATCGGCTGGCAAGGCGGCCACACCGGCACGCACCGCGTCGATGAAAAACTGCTCGCCAAAAGGAAAGCTCATCGACAAGGCGTTGAAAAAGGCGCTTTGCAACGCATCCCCATCGCACCAATGGCGAGGCAAGGGCGTGTCCAGGTCCACCCGCAGGCGGCGGACCGTGGGCACCGGGTGGCGGGGCGGGGTGTGCATGTGGCGCCAGTGGTGCTGGAAGGCGGGCTCAGGCGCTGGCCGCCTGCAACGAAACCACGCGGTTGCGCCCGGCCTGTTTGGCTTGGTACATGGCCTGATCGGCGCGGTGGAGTGCGTTTTCGGGCGCTTCACCCGGGTGGCACATGACCAGTCCGATGCTCACGGTCAGGCCCACCGGCCCTTTGTCGGCCATCAGCGGCTGGGCGGCCACCAGCGAACGCAGGCGCTCTGACACCCGCTGTGCATCCTCGCGTTGGGTGTGGGGCAGAAAAATGGCGAACTCCTCACCCCCCATGCGGCCCATCACGTCGTGTTTGCGCAGGCAGCCCTCGGTCACGGCCACAAAATGCCGCAGCGCCAGATCGCCGACCTTGTGTCCGTGCCGGTCGTTGATCTGCTTGAAGTGGTCCAGGTCAACGAGCAACACCGGCAAGGCCGACTGCGTACGGTGGGCCAGACTGCCGGCCTTCTCCAGCAACGACAGAAAGGCCCGGCGGTTGAAGACGCCGGTGAGAAAGTCCTTTTCGGCCACCCGGCGCAGTTCCTGCGTCACGTGTTCGTTGACCAGCATCAGGGTGCCAAAAGCCATCAGGATCAGCGCCACGGTGGACTCCAGGATGATGAAGTGCGAGAGCTGTGAGGCGATGTCGGGTGCGCCGTCCACCGTGCTGCCGAGCTTGAACAACCAGGGGCGCAGCAGCAGGAACGCACCGTGCAAGCCGTAGGCCAGCGAGATCAAGCGCCGCGCAGGCAGCGCACCGATGCCGTTTTGATGGAAGGTGCGGGCGCTGGCCAGGTACAGGGCGCCAGAAATGGTGCTGCCGACCAACACGCGCAGGCCCACATGGGGCTGGAGGACGGTGAAATAGAAGGCAATGCCCCCCGTCAGCAGCGCCCCCGCCACCGGCACGGCCATGGGAAGGGGTGCCTGCCCGACGAAGGCGCGGGCGCCGGCCAGGCTGCAATAGGCGGTGGCAAATATGCAGACGAAGGTGCTGACCACCGGCAGCGCGCTGTGAAGGCCTTCCGTGCCACTGTCTCGCCCCAGCAGCAGGGCCGCCACGCCAAAACCGAACAGGTAGGACAAGGTCCAGGCCTGGAGGCCGGGAATGTTGCGGTTGAAGCGCCAGACGGCAAACATCACGGCACACATGATGGCCATGAGGAGGGCGGTCACGATCAGCAGGGTGGGGCTGTGCACAGTGTGAGGGCTGCTCAAACGAGGGTGGAGGGGTTCTGGTCAGCCGGCAATGTTAGGGCTTCTTTGACCTTCTACCCACAAAAAAACGGGCGACCCGACAGCACCGGGTCGCCCGCCAGGGTCAGGGGGAGGCTCAGACCGTCAGCAGCGGCACGATGAGCAAGGCCACGATGTTGATGATCTTGATCAGTGGGTTGACGGCCGGGCCGGCGGTGTCCTTGTAGGGGTCGCCCACGGTGTCACCCGTGACGGCGGCCTTGTGCGCCTCGCTGCCCTTGCCGCCGTGGTGGCCGTCTTCAATGTACTTCTTGGCGTTGTCCCAGGCGCCGCCGCCGGTGCACATGGAAATGGCCACAAACAGGCCGGTGACGATGGTGCCCATGAGCAGGCCGCCCAGGGCCTTGGGGCCGAGCAGCAGGCCGACCGCGATCGGCACCACCACCGGCAACAGCGACGGGATCATCATTTCCTTGATGGCGGCCTTGGTCAGCATGTCCACCGCCACGCCGTATTCGGGCTTGGCCGTGCCTTCCATGATGCCCTTGATCTCGCGGAACTGGCGGCGCACCTCCACCACCACCGAGCCAGCCGCGCGGCCCACCGCTTCCATGGCCATGGCGCCAAACAGGTAGGGAATCAGCCCGCCAATGAACAGGCCGACGATGACCATGGGATCGCTCAGATCAAAGCTGATTTTGTGGCCGTAGGTTTCCAGCTTGTGGGTGTAGTCGGCGAACAGCACCAGCGACGCCAGGCCCGCCGAACCGATGGCGTAGCCTTTGGTCACGGCCTTCGTGGTGTTGCCCACGGCGTCCAGCGGGTCGGTGATGTCGCGCACGCTGCTGGGCAGTTCGGCCATTTCAGCGATGCCGCCGGCGTTGTCGGTGATGGGGCCGTAGGCATCGAGCGCCACCACAATGCCGGCCATGCTCAGCATGGCCGTGGCGGCGATGGCGATGCCGTACAGACCTGCCAACTGGTAGCTCACCAGGATGGCGATGCACACAAACACCACCGGCCAGGCGGTGGAGCGCATGGAAACCCCCAGGCCGGCAATGATGTTGGTGCCGTGGCCCGTGGTGGAGGCTTGTGCGATGTGTTGCACCGGCTTGTACTGCGTGCCGGTGTAGAACTCGGTGATCCACACCAGCGCGGCGGTCAGGATGAGGCCGACGGCGCACGCGCCAAACAGCTTCATGTGTGTGCCGGCGCCCAGGGCGTCGGCTGGCATCACCGTGATGGTGACAAAGTAGAAGGCGATCAGCGACAACACGCCAGCCACCGCCAGCCCCTTGTAGAGCGCCGGCATCACGTTTTTCATGCCCGGCGTGGCCTTGACCACAAAGCAGCCGATGATGGACGCGATGATGGACACGCCGCCCAGCACCAGCGGGTAGAGCACGGCCTGCATGGGCGCGGCGGCCACCATCAAGGCGCCGAGCACCATGGTCGCGATCAATGTCACCGCGTAGGTCTCGAACAGGTCGGCCGCCATGCCGGCGCAGTCGCCCACGTTGTCGCCCACGTTGTCGGCAATCACCGCCGGGTTACGCGGGTCGTCCTCAGGGATGCCCGCCTCCACCTTGCCCACCAGGTCGGCGCCCACGTCGGCGCCCTTGGTGAAGATGCCGCCGCCCAGGCGCGCAAAGATGGAAATCAGCGAGGAACCAAAGGCGAAGCCGATCAGCGGGTTGAGCATCTTGGCCAGGTTGGACGCCGGGTTGAGGTTGCCATTGCCGACCAGAAACCAGAAGAAACCGGCCACACCAAACAGGCCCAGGCCCACCACCAGCATGCCGGTGATGGCGCCACCGCGAAAGGCCACGTCCAGCGCCGGGCCGATGCCGCGCGTGGCGGCCTGAGCGGTGCGCACGTTGGCGCGCACCGAGATGTTCATGCCGATGAAGCCGCAGGCGCCCGACAAAACCGCGCCGAGCACAAAGCCCACGGCGGTCTGACCATCCAGGAAAACGCCAATCAGCACCGCCAGCACCACACCCACGATGCCAATCGTTTTGTATTGCCGGGCCAGGTAGGCGGCGGCGCCGGCCTGGATGGCGCCCGCAATTTCCTGCATGCGGGCGTTGCCCGCGTCCTGAGAAAGAATCCAGCTGCGCGACCACAAGCCGTAAACCACGGCCACCAACGCGCACACCAGCGCAAAAATCAGCGCGGATTGTCCAACCATAAGAAGAATCTCCTGCTCGATTTGACTTGGAGGGAGCCCCGCTGACGATGACCTCAAGGCCCCCGCTGCGTTGCTTCCTCGCGTCCGTTCCGTGCCGGTGGCATGGGGCAGGGCGATTGGCCAACGCTCCGAATTTAGCGGCAAACCACGCTTGTTGACAGTGTTGCAGCGCAGCAAGTCAGCTTCGTGTCGGTAAAATCAGGGTTAATCCCGGGCGAAGCTGGTCGCCTGAGGTCCCGCTTTCCGTTTCACAACACTTCCCAGAGACTTTTTATGTCCCTCGACAACGTCACCCCGGGCAGCAAGGTGCCCGAAGCCTTCAACGTCATCATCGAAATCCCGATGAACGCCGACCCGATCAAGTACGAGGTCGACAAAGAAACCGGCGCCATCTTCGTGGACCGTTTCATGAGCACCGCCATGCACTACCCGACCAACTACGGTTATGTGCCCAGAACCATCTCCGGCGACGGTGACCCGGTGGACGTGCTGGTCATCACCCCCGTGCCGCTGATTCCTGGTGTGGTCGTGCCGTGCCGTGCCATCGGCATCCTGAAGATGACCGACGAAGCCGGTGAAGACGGCAAGGTGTTGGCCGTGCCGGTGGACAAAATCCTGTCGCTCTACACCCAGTGGCAACAGCCGGAAGACCTGAACCCGATGCGCCTGAAGACCATCGAGCACTTCTTCGAGCACTACAAGGACCTGGAACCCGGCAAGTGGGTCAAGGTGCAGGGCTGGGAAGGCCGTGACGCTGCCCACAAGGAAATCCTGGACGGCATCGCCAATTACGAAAAAGCCCAAAAGGCCTGAGCGCCGCCTTGGGATGACAAAAAGCCCGTGTGGATCTGATCCACACGGGCTTTTTTGTAGGGGGCGGGGCCTTGTGGTGCGCCCCGTGCCGACGCGCTTACTGCACCTTGGCCTTTTTGCGCAGGCCTTCCTGGAACTCACCCAGGCGCTGCTGCGCCATTTGTTGCGCGATTTGTGGGCGCAGTTCGTCCAGCGGCGGCAGTTGGGCGGCACGGGTGTCGTCCAGGCGGATCACGTGGTAGCCAAACTGGCTCTTGACCGGGGTGGCGGTCAATTCACCCTTTTTCAGCTGGGTCATGGCTTCCGAGAACTCGGGCACGTAGCTGGCGGCATTGGCCCAGTCCAGGTCGCCACCGTTGGCGCCCGATCCCGGATCCTTGGACTGCTTCTTGGCGATGTCTTCAAAGCTGCCACCCTTTTGCAGCGACGCGATGATGGCCTTGGCCTCGTCTTCTTTTTCAACCAGGATGTGGCGGGCGCGGTATTCCTGACCGGCGTTGGCGGCGGCGAACTTGTCGTATTCGGCCTTGATTTCCGCATCGGTCACCGGATTCTTTTTCTGGAAGTCGGCAAACAGCTCGCGGATCAGGATGGTTTGCGCCGCCAGCTCCATCTGTGCCTTGTACTCCTTGCTGGCCTTGAGGCCGCGCTTTTCGGCTTCCTGCATGAAGATCTCGCGCGCAATGATTTCTTCTTTGACCTGCGCCTTCAGGGCGTCGTCCACCGGGCGGCCGGAGCGGGCCACCTGCTCCAGCAGCACGTCCACACGCGAGCTGGGCACGGGCTTGCCGTTGACGATGGCGAGGTTTTGCGCGAATGCGGGTGCGGCGAAGGCCAGCACGAGGCCGGTGGCCAAAGTGGTGAGCGTGGATTTCATGGTCAGGGGGAGTTGTGGCAAACGTGCCTGGGGAACAATAAAAAGTGGGGCGCCCGACGGATCAGGCGGCTGAAGATGTGGGCACGATTTCGATGGCCAGGGCATGCAGCCCAGCGTCCAGAAACGGGCGCAGCGCATCATACACAAGGCGGTGGCAGGTCACGCGTGTCTGCCCGGTAAAGGCCGGCGCGGCAACCCGCACCCGAAAGTGGGTGCCAAAACCGGTGCCGTTGCTGCCGGCGTGGCCCATGTGGGCGGCGCTTTCATCGATCACTTCCAGGACCGAAGGCGCCAGGGTGTCGCGCAGCCGCGCGGCGATGGCCTGGGCGGTGACAGCCAGGCCGGGGGCGGTGGTTTCAGTCATGAGGCGGTTTGGCAGCGGTTTCTTCGGTGGCGCTCAGGTAGCGCGCGATGTAGAGGCCCTGGCCAACAATGAAGACCAGCGGGAACACATAGCCCCAAAGCTTGAAGTTGACCCAGTCTTCGGTGGAAAAATAGGCGGCCACATAAGCGTTGATGGCGGCCATGAAGGCGAAGTAGCCGACCCAGGCCACCGTGAGTTTGTTCCACACCGGCTTGGGCAACTGCAACTGGCTGCCCAGCAGCATCTGCAGGAAGTTTTTGCCCCAGCCCCACAACGCCACGGCCAGCACCAGGGCCATGCTGCCGTACAGCACGGTGGGTTTCCACTTGATGAAGCGCTCGTCCTGCAGGAACAGCGTGAGCATGCCGAACACCAGCACCAGCGCCAGCGTGACCTTGTGCAAGGTCTGCAGCCGGCGGTCCAGCGCGTAGATGATGCCGGTCTGCACCACGGTGGCGGCCATCAGCACGGCGGTGGCCACATAGATGTCTTGCAGCTTGTAGGCACCGACGAACAGCAGGATGGGGAAAAAATCGATCAGGAAACGCATGGGGGAGATTATCGGTCCAGGGGCCAAGCCACTATTTGGGCTTGTGTTCGAGCGAGGCCGAGTTCATGCAGTAGCGCAGGCCGGTGGGCGCCGGGCCGTCTTCGAACACATGGCCCAGGTGGGCGTCGCACTGGCTGCACACGGTTTCCACCCGCATCATGCCGTGGCTGCGGTCCACTTTCTCGGTGATGGCGCCGGGCAGGGCTTCACTGAAGCTGGGCCATCCGCAGCCGGAGTCGAACTTGGCGTCGGCCTCGAACAGCTTGGCGCCACAACAGATGCAGTGGTAGCTGCCGTCGGCCCACACGTGTTCGTACTTGCCGGTGAAAGCGCGTTCGGTGGCGGCGTGACGGGTCACTTCAAAGGCCAGCGGCTCGGCGCCTTTTTTGCGCAGCAACTCGCGCCATTCGTCGTCGGTTTTGTGGATTTTGGCGCTCATGGTGGCCTCCGGGGATGGTTCAGGAAGAACAGCTGATTTCGATCTGGTCGGCCCAGTCGGGGGGGAAGTCGGCGTGGGATTCGAAGTCTGGGTGTTCGTCGAAGGGCGACTGCAGCAGCGACAACAGCTGGGCCACCTGGGAAAAGTCTTTGGTTTGCGCTGCGCGTATGGCCAATTCACCCAAGTGGTTGCGCAGCACGAATTTGGGATTGGTTTGGAGCATGTGTCGCCCCGTTGGTTCCGCGCCCTGGCTTGCGATGCGCTCACGGTGCCGGGCGAGCCAGCCGTCGGCTGCGTCGCGGTCCACAAACAGGTCACGCACCGGTTCGCGGTCGCCGCTGGCCACTGCGTGCGAGAGCCGGCGCCAGAAGATGGTGTGGTCCACCCGGCCTTGGGCCAGCAGGCGCAGCAGGTCTTCGCACAGGGCGCGGTCACCGTCGTCCACCTCCAAAAGGCCCAGCTTGGCGCCCAGGCGCGCGAACAGCTGGTCGGGGTACACCGTCTTGTAGGACTCAAGTGCGTCCAGCGCCTGCTGCTGGTCGTCCATCAGCGGCAGCAGGGCCTGGCCGAGGCAGAACAGGTTCCAGTAGGCGATGTTGGGCTGGCGGCTGAAGGCGTAGCGCCCGGCGCTGTCGGAGTGGTTGCAGATGTGACCGGGCACATAGGCATCAAGGAACTGGAAGGGCCCGTAGTCGATGGTCAGGCCCAGGATGCTCATGTTGTCGGTGTTCATCACACCGTGGCAAAAGCCGACCGCCTGCCAGTGCGACAGCAGCACCGCCGTGCGCTCACTCACCGCCTGCAACAGCGCCGCGTACGGGTTGCCCGGCACCTGCGCACATTCGGGGTAGAAATGTTCGATCACGTAGTCGGCCAGGCGGCGCAGCTCGGCGTGCTGGTCGTGGTGGCTGAAGTGCTCGAAATGCCCAAACCGGATGAAGCTGGGCGCCACGCGGGTCACCACGGCGGCGGTTTCGACGGTTTCACGGCGAACGGGCGCGTCAGAACCCGTGATGCACAGCGCCCGCGTGGTGGGCACACCCAGGGCGTGCATGGCCTCGCTGCACAGGTACTCGCGAATGGAGCTGCGCAGCACCGCCCGGCCATCGCCCATGCGGGAGTAGGGCGTGAGACCCGCGCCTTTGAGCTGGACTTCCTGCGGGCCCAGTGGCGTGTCCCACTCGCCCAGCAACAGGGCGCGGCCATCGCCGAGCTGGCCGGCCCAGACGCCGAACTGGTGACCGCTGTACACCGTGGCCATGGGCGCGCTGCCTTCGGGCACCCGGTTGCCACTGAAGACGGCCAACGCGTCGTCCGAGGCCATCCATTCATCGCTCAGGCCCAACTGTCGCGCCAGCGGCAGGTTTTGACCCACCCAGTAAGGCGCCGGCAGGGGCCGGGGAGCCAACGGGGTGCCGAACGCGTCGCCCAGGTGGGCAAAACGGGCGGTCCAGCGGGTGGGGGCGTCGGAGGCGGTGGCAAGCGTCATCTCGGGATTGTCGCGCGCTTGACTTGAACCCGGTGGCAGCGCGGCCTTGTGGCGCCCCAGGTGCCCGGTGGGTTCGGCAGTTGAGGCATGATTCGGCCCACAAAGGACCACCTCTTACAACGAAGGAGCCCCCCATGCTGGGACAGATGCAAAGCCAGGCGCTGCTGATTTCCACCTTGATCGTCCACGCCGAACGCCACCATGGCAGCGGTGAAATTGTGTCGCGCCGGGTTGAAGGCGACATCCACCGCACCACCTGGGCGGGCATCGCCCGGCGTTCGCGGCAAGTGGCCAATGCCTTGGATGGCCTGCACCTGGCGTTTGGCGACCGCGTGGCCACGCTGGCCTGGAACGGTTACCGCCACCTGGAGCTGTACTTCGGCGTCAGCGGCACCGGGCGTGTGCTGCACACCCTGAATCCGCGCTTGCACCCCGACCAACTGGCCTGGATCATCAACCACGCCGACGACCGCGCCCTGTGTTTTGACATGACCTTCTTGCCCTTGGTGCAGGCCGTGGCGGGGCGTTGCCCTGG
Source organism: Hydrogenophaga defluvii (assembly GCF_042665235.1). Taxonomy (NCBI): domain Bacteria; kingdom Pseudomonadati; phylum Pseudomonadota; class Betaproteobacteria; order Burkholderiales; family Comamonadaceae; genus Hydrogenophaga; species Hydrogenophaga defluvii. The sequence continues at coordinate 16,260 of NZ_JBHTBZ010000080.1, forward strand.
CGTCAAACACTGGATTGCGTTGTGCGACGCTGACAAGCTGCCTGCCGACAGCGGCATCCCCGGCCTGGTTGGCTACGAGGCCTGGGTGAGCGCCCAGGGCGACAGCTACACGTGGCCCGAGCTGGATGAAAACAGCGCATCGAGCATGTGCTACACCAGCGGCACCACGGGCAACCCGAAAGCCGCGCTGTATTCGCACCGCTCCACCATCCTGCACGCGTTTGGCGGCGCGCTGCCCGATTCGCTCAATCTCAGTTCGCGCGACAGCGTGTTGCCGGTGGTGCCCATGTTCCACGTCAACGCCTGGGGCATCCCCTATTCGGCAGCCGCCACGGGTTGCAAACTGGTGTTTCCCGGCCCGGCCATGGACGGCAAGTCCATCTACGAACTGCTGGAAGCCGAAAAGGTCACCATGGCGGCCGGCGTGCCCACCGTGTGGCAAATGCTGCTGGGCCACATGCAGGCCAACGGCTTGATGTTCAGCACCGTCAAACGCACGGTGATCGGTGGCTCCGCCTGCCCGCCGGCCATGATCAAGGCCTTCAACGACGACTACGGCGTGGACGTGTTGCACGCCTGGGGCATGACCGAGATGTCGCCGCTGGGCACCGTGTGCACCTTGAAGAACGCCCAGCTGGCCCTGCCGCCTGAAGAACAGACCAAGGTGCGCCTCAAGCAGGGCCGCGCGGTGTTCGGCGTGGACATGAAAATCGTCAACGAGGCCGGCGAGGAATTGCCCTGGGACGGCAAGGCCTACGGCGACTTGCTGGTGCGTGGCCCGTGGATCATTGCGAGCTACTTCAAGGGCGAAGGCGGCGACCCGCTGCGCTACGACGCGGCCGGCAAGGGCTGGTTCCCCACCGGCGACGTGGCCACCATCGACGCCGACGGCTTCATGCAGATCACCGACCGCAGCAAGGACGTGATCAAGTCCGGCGGCGAGTGGATCAGCTCCATCGACGTGGAAAACATCGCCATGGCCCACCCGGGCGTGGCCATGGCCGCCTGCATCGGCATGCCCCACCCCAAGTGGGACGAGCGCCCCATCGTGGTGGTGATGAAGAAGCCGGGTGCAACACTCACCCGCGAGGAGCTGCTGGCCTTCTACGAAGGCAAGATCGCCAAGTGGCAGGTGCCCGACGACGTGGTGTTTGTGGATGCGATTCCGCTGGGCGCCACCGGCAAGATGCAGAAGATGACGCTGCGCGAGCAGCTCAAGGGCTACACCCTGCCTGGGCTGTGAGCCTAAAGCGTGGCATGACGGGACACGGGGTGCGTGTGGGCTTGCTGCCCTCGCTTGCCCTGGCGGCAGGAGCCGCTCTGGCGCAGGCCGGTGAGACCGTTCGCATCGCTTTCATCGATCCGCTGTCGGGCCCCATGGCCGACATCGGGCGCAACAGCCTGCGCAGCTGGCAGTTCATGGCTGAGCGTCTGGGCGGCGGTGCCAACCCAGCAGGGGTGCGCTTTGTGGTTGCGCCCTTCGACAACAAAGGCTCACCGCACGAAAGCCTCAACGCGCTCAAGGCAGCGATCGACCAGGGCTTTCGTTATGTGGTGCAGGGCAATGGTTCGGGTGTGACCCATGTGCTCGCCGATGCGGTTGCACGCCACAACGCGCGCCGCCCCGAGGCCCCGGTGCTGTTGCTCAACTACGCGGCCACCGATCCTGCCCTCACCGGTGAGCGCTGCAGCTACTGGCACTTCCGCATCGAGGCCGACACCACCATGAAGGTGGCCGCGCTGGTGGATTTTCTGGCCGAACAACCCGCTCTGCAAAAGGTCTACCTGCTCAACCAGGACTATGCCCACGGCCAGCAACTGGCGCGCCATTTCAAGGAGGCGGTGGCCGAGCGCCTGCCGGCATTGGAAGTGGTGGGCGAAGAACTGCACCCGGCCTTCCAGTTGCGCGACTTTGCCCCCCAGGTGCAACGTGTGCTGGCCTCAGGTGCGCAGGCGGTGGTGACCGGCAATTGGGGTGAGGACTTTGTTCACCTGGTGCAGGCGCTGCAGGCGGCCAAGGTGCAATTGCCGCTGTTCACCTACTACGCGGCTTTGCCCGGTGCGCCCAGCACGTTGGCCAAGGGCCCGCTGCCCATGCCGGTGTACCAGGTGGCCTTGCACCACAACAACCCCGAGGGTGAGATGGGCCGGCTGGCGGCGGATTTTCGGCGCCGGCACAAAGAGGATTTTGTCGTCTACGCCACCCACACCGGCATACAGATGTTGGGCGCGGCCATGTCGCGTGCGCGCAGCACCGACACCCGCCGCGTGGCCGACGTCCTCGGTGGCTTGGCGTTTCCTGTTCTGGGCGGCATGGCGACCATGCGCGGGGATGACCACCAGTTGCAACTGGGCCAGTTCATCACCCGCTGGCAGCCGGTGGACACGCGCCATCCGGTGGGCGCCGAAGGCACCGATCACACGTTTGTGCCGCAGCGCTACATCGCTGCCTCGGCCTTGTCTCAACCCGTGCGCTGCAACATGCCACGGCCCTGAGATGGAATTGTTCGTCCTTTCGTTGCTCAACGGCCTGAGCTACGGCTTGCTGCTGTTCATGCTCAGCGCCGGGCTGACCTTGATTTTCAGTCTCATGGGCGTGCTCAACTTCGCGCACGGCAGTTTTTACATGCTGGGGGCGTACTTTGCTCACACGCTGGCTGGCCTGTGGGGGTTCTGGTGGGCCTTGCTGCTGGCGCCGCTGCTGGTGGGTGGGCTGGCCGCGCTGTTCCATGCCCAGGTGCTGCGGCGGGTGGCGGCGCATGGCCACGTGGCCGAACTGCTGGTGACCTTTGGCCTGAGCTACGTGCTGCTGGAGGTGGTGCAACTGGTGTGGGGCCGTGGACCGGTGGACTACCGTGTGCCGGTGTCGCTCTCCGGCAGTCTGTTCACGTTGTGGGATGTGCGCTTCCCGGCCTACCGAGCCTTCACCATGGCGCTTGCGCTGATCGTGTTGGGTGGGCTGGCGCTGTGGTTGAGGCTGAGCCGGGGCGGGCTGGTGGTGCAGGCGGCGCTCAGCCATCCGCAGGCGGTGCAGTGCCTGGGCCACAACGTGCCACGTGTGTTCATGGGCGTGTTCGGCTGTGGCGCCGCGCTGGCGGCCCTGGCCGGTGTGCTGGGTGGCAACGCGTTTGTCACCGAGCCCGGCATGGCCGCTACGGTCGGGTCCATCGTGTTTGTGGTGGCGGTGGTGGGGGGGCTGGGCTCGTTGTGGGGGGCATTCTGGGCGTCGCTGCTGATGGGCTTGTTGCAAACGGCCGCCGTGTCATGGGACCTGCCCTTGGGCGGTTTGCGCCTGAGCCAGCTGGCCCCTTTGTTGCCCTACGCTTTGTTGGTGCTGGTCTTGGCGTTGTACCCGCGTGGTCTCATGGGCCAACGCGAAAGCTGACGATGGCCCGTTCCTCCTTTGCCGGTTTTGTGGGGTCCGCGCTGGCCCTGGTGCTGGGGCTGCTGCTGACGGTGGCGCCGCTGGCTTTTGAAAGTCGGTATGCGTTGGGGATGGCATCACAGGTCGGCATTGCGGTGTTGGCCTGCCTGAGTTTTCACGTGTTGTGGGGGCAATGTGGCTTGCTGAGTTTTGGCCATGCCGCCTACACCGGGGCGGGGGCCTACCTGTGCATGCACACGCTCCAGGCCTTGAACGCCCAGGCCTGGCCGTTGCCGGTTGCGCTGTTGCCCCTGCTGGCAGGGCTGGGCACGGCGGTGCTGGCTCTGCCATTGGGCTGGTTGTGCACACGGCGCCCAGGCACCCCCTTCGCCATGATCACCCTGGGTGTGGGCGAGCTGGCGTGGGCGGTGGCGCTGATGTGGCCCGCCTGGTCGGGCGGGGAGGCCGGGCTGTCGGGCAACCGCGCGGCGGGCCCGGCATGGAACGGGTGGGATTTGGGGCAGGCCAGCCACCTGTACGCGCTGATTGCAGCGCACACGCTGCTGGGCCTGGTGTTGGTGTGGGGGCTGACACACACCACCTTGGGCCGCCTGCTCAATGCCGTGCGCGACAACCCGCTGCGTGTGCCCTTGCTGGGCTACGACCCACAGCGCCTGCGCCTCATGGCTTTTGTGTTCGCGGCCTTCCTTGCCGGTGTGTCGGGCGCGCTGGCTGCCTTGCACCAGGAAATCGTCACCCCCGAGGTGTTCAGCGTCCACCGCTCGGGCAGCCTGCTGCTGTTCACCTTGCTGGGTGGTGCCACTTTGCTGGGCCCGGTGCTGGGTGGGGTGTTGATGGTGACCGTGATGGTGGGCCTGTCGGGCTTCACCCCGGCTTGGTTGCTGTACACAGGCCTGGTCTTCATGTTGGGCGTGGTGTGGGCGCCTCAGGGCGTGGCCGGTCTGTTGCTGGCGGCCTGCCGCGCTTGCGTGGATGGCAGGTGGCGCCCCGATGTGCCGAATGCCGTGTTCTTGTTTGGGGCACTGTGTGCGCTGGCCGGTGGCGTGGCGCTGGTGGAGATGGCCTACCAGCTGCCGCAGCACGGCACGCTAGGACCTGTTCGGCATCTGGCTGGGCTGGCGCTGGACACGGGCCAGCCCACGCCATGGGCCGCCGCGGTTGGCCTGCTGCTGCTGGGCGTGGCGCTCTGCAGGTGGGTACGCAAAAACAAGGTGGGATGGCCATGAGCGCTCCCGTGTTGACGGTCGCTGGCCTGCACCAGCGTTTTGGCGCCACCGAGGTGCTGCGCAACGTGAACTTGCAGGCACATGCAGGCGAACGCCTGGCGCTGATTGGCCCGAACGGCGCCGGCAAATCCACGCTGTTCAACGCCATCAGCGGCCTGCTGCGGCCCAGCGCGGGCGACATACGCCTGCACGATCGCGCCATCGCGGCCATGCCGGTGCACCGGCGGCACCAGCTCGGGCTGGCGCGCAGCTTCCAGATCAGCCAGCTGTTTGCGCATTTGACGGTGCGCGACCACCTGCGTTGTGCGGCGTGCTGGCCAGACGGGCAGGGCTACCGCTTCTGGCGCCTGCTGGGGCGCCAGAGCGCGCTCAACGCCCGTGTGGACGGGTGGCTGGAACGCCTGGCCCTGGCTGCGCGTGCCGATGACACGGCGGCCGAACTCAGCTACGCCGAACAACGCACCCTGGACATCGGCATGGCGCTGGCGAGCGAGGCGCAGGTGTTGTTGCTGGACGAGCCCACCGCCGGCATGAGCCGCAGCGAAACCGCCCGTTTTGTGCCCCTGCTGCGCGACTTGACGAAAGGCAAGACGCTGCTGATGGTGGAGCACGACATGGGCGTCGTGTTCGAGCTGGCCGACCGCATCGCGGTGCTGGTGCAGGGCGAACTGCTGGCCTGCGACACGCCACAGGCGATACGTGCCAACCCGGCGGTGCAGCGCGCTTATCTGGGGCAGGCGCACGGAGACCACACGTGAGCGGCGCGCTGGTGGTGAGCGGCTTGCATGCGGGCTACGGTCAAAGCCGGGTGCTGCAAGGCGTGGGGTTTGAGTTGGCAGCAGGCCAGATCGTGGCGGTGCTCGGGCGCAACGGCTCGGGACGCAGCACACTGGCGCGGGCGCTGATGGGCCTGGTGCCGGCAAGGGGCAGCGTCCGCTGGCGGGGGCAAGAACTGCTGGGGCGGCCGCCCCATGCCATCGCCCGCCTGGGCGTGGCCTACGTGCCCGAAAGCCGAGACGTGTTTCCGCGCCTGAGCGTGGCGCAGAACCTGGCGCTGGGGCTGCAGCCGGGGGCGGGTCGCCCGCAGCGGTGGACGCCCGAGTGGGTGTTCGACAGTTTTCCGGCGCTGGCGGCGCGCCGGCATGTGGCGGCCGGCGTGCTCTCGGGCGGTGAGCAGCAGATGCTGAGCCTGTGCCGCGCGCTCATGGGCGCACCCCAACTCCTCATCGTGGACGAACCCACCGAAGGGCTGGCGCCGCAGGTGGTGGCCCAGGTGGACGCCTTGTTGCGCGAGCTGCGCGACCAAGGGTTGGCTGTGCTGCTGATCGAACAGAAGCTGGACCTGAGCCTGGCGGTGGCCGACCGCTTGGCGGTGATGGGCCACGGGCGCTTGGTGTTTGAGGGCTCGGCCAACGCGTTGACCGGTTCGCGCGACGTGGTGCGCGAGTGGCTGGAAGTCTGAGCCAGACAAGCAGGCGACACCCTGACTTTGGCGCGCCGCACAAAATCCCTACAATCGCCAAAAAACGAACGGTCGTTCTTTTTTTGAAATTTCGTCAACCCAAGGAGACTTCATGACCGCGCATTACCAGAGCCACGGCGACGTGGCCGTCATCACGCTGGACAACCCGCCCGTCAACGGGCTGGGCTTGAGCACACGGCAGGGCATCGTGGCCGCGCTGGAGCAGGCCAACGCCGATGCCGCCATCCGCGCGGTGGTGTTGACGGGAGCAGGCAAGGCCTTCTCGGGCGGTGCCGACATCCGTGAATTTGGCAGTCCCAAGGCACTGCAAGACCCAAACCTGCTGAGCGTCATCCTGGCGCTGGAGAACTTCGCCAAGCCCATCGTCGCTGCCATCCACAGCGTGTGCATGGGCGGTGGCCTGGAGCTGGCCCTGGGCGCGCACTACCGCGTGGCCGCCCCGGGCTGCAAGGTGGCCTTGCCGGAAGTGAAACTGGGCCTGATTCCCGGCGCCGGTGGCACGCAGCGCCTGCCACGCGTGCTGGGCGTGGAGGCCGCACTCAACATGATCGTGAGCGGCGAAGCCGTCAACAGCGAGATGCTGGCCCAGGTGCCAGGGCAGAAGCTGTTCGACAAGCTGGCCGCCTCGGCCGAGTCGCTGATGGACGAAGCCCTGGCCTTTGCCCGCAGCGTGGCCGACGTGCGCCCCTTGCCCCTGGTCCGCAACCTGCCGGCCAAACACCCGCAAGGCGATGCTTACTTCCAGTTTGCGCGCAACATGGTCAAGGGCATGAGCAAAAACTTCCCCGCGCCCGCCAAGTGTGTGGATGCGGTGGAAGCCGCCACCAAAAAGAAATTCGCGGACGGCATGGCGTTTGAGCGCGAGATCTTCATCAACCTGATGTGGACATCTGAATGCCGCGCGCTGCGCCACCTGTTCGTGGCCGAGCGCGCCGCCAGCAAAATCCCCGACGTGCCGGAAGACACGCCCAAGCGCAACATCCAGTCGGTGGCCGTGATCGGTGCTGGCACCATGGGCGGCGGCATCTCGATGAACTTCCTCAACGCGGGCATCCCGGTCAAGATGCTGGAGATGAAGCAGGAGGCGCTGGACCGGGGCATCGCCACCATCCGCAAGAACTACGAGGCCCAGGTCAAGAAGGGCAAGCTCAAGCAAGACAAGTATGAGCAGCGCATGGCCTTGCTGAGCACCACGCTCGACTACGCCGACTTGAAAGACGCCGACCTGGTGATCGAGGCCGTGTTCGAAGAAATCGGCGTCAAACAAAAGGTGTTCGAGGCGCTGGACGCGGTGATGAAACCCGGCGCCATCCTGGCCTCCAACACCTCCACGCTGGACGTCAACAAAATCGCGAACTTCACCAAGCGCCCGCAAGACGTGGTGGGCCTGCACTTCTTCAGCCCGGCCAACGTGATGAAGCTGCTGGAAGTGGTGCGTGGTGACGCCACGGCCAAGGACGTGCTGGCCACCGTGATGAGCGTGGCCAAGAAGATCAAGAAAACGGCGGTGGTGTCCGGCGTGTGTGATGGCTTCATCGGCAACCGCATGGTCGAGCAGTACGTGCGTCAAGGCGGCTTCCTGCTGGACGAAGGCTGCACCCCCGAGCAGGTGGACAAGGCGATCGAGAAATTCGGCTTCGCCATGGGCCCTTTCCGCATGGGCGACCTGGCGGGCAACGACATCGGCTGGGCCATCCGCAAGCGCCGCGCCATCGAACACCCCGACATGAAGTACAGCAAGACCGCTGACCTGCTGTGCGAGAAGGGCCGTTACGGTCAGAAGACGGGCGCCGGCTGGTACGACTACGTGCCGGGCAAGCGCGATGCCATCCCCAACGCCGAGGTCATCCAGATGATCGAGGACCACCGAAAGAGCCTGGGCATCACCCCGCGCAAGGTGAGCGATGAAGAAATCGTGCAGCGCCTGGTGTTCTCGCTGGTCAACGAAGCCGCCCACATCCTGGAAGAGGGCATCGCCAACAAGGCCAGCGACATTGACGTGGTCTACATCTTCGGCTACGGCTTCCCGGTGCACCGTGGTGGTCCGCTGAAGTACGCGGACGAGGTGGGGCTGTTCAACGTGGCCCAGGCCATGAAACGTTTTGCGCAGAACCCGCTGGACGACGCTGCGTTCTGGCAACCCGCGCCGCTGCTGGCCCGCCTGGCGGCCGAAGGCAAGACCTTCAACTGATGCACCGCACACACGAGACAAGGACATTGCCATGACTTCCGCACTGATCGTTTCCACCGCCCGCACGCCGCTGACCAAAAGCTGGAAGGGCGCTTTCAACATGACCCACGGCGCCACGTTGGGTGGCCATGCCGTGCAACACGCCATCGCTCGCGCCGGCATCGAGGCCGGGGAGGTCGAAGACGTCATCATGGGCTGCGCCACGCCAGAAGGTGCCACCGGTGCCAACATCGCGCGCCAGATCGCGCTGATGGCCGACTGCCCGGTGTCCGTCTCGGGCATGACGGTCAACCGCTTCTGCTCGTCGGGCCTGCAAACCATCGCGCTGGCGGCTCAGCGCATCATCGCCGGGGAAGGCGACGTGTTCGTGGCCGGCGGCGTGGAGAGCATCTCCTGCGTGCAGCAGGAAATGAACCAGCACATGCTGCAAGACCTGATGCTGGCCAAGAAAAAGCCCGAAATCTACTGGAACATGCTGCAGACCGCCGAGCAGGTGGCCAAGCGCTACAACATCGGCCGCGAAGCCATGGACCAGTACGGCGCTGCCAGTCAGCAGCGCGCCACGGCTGCACTGGAAGCCGGCCTGTTCAAGGACGAAATCGCACCCATCACCGTGATCGCCGGCGTGGCCGACAAGGTCATGGGCCTGACGACCAAAAAGGTCACGGTGGAGAACGATGAAGGCATCCGCCCCGGCACGACGTTTGAAGGCATCCATGGCCTGCGTTCGGCTCTGCCCGGCGGCCTGGTGTCGGCCGGCAACGCCAGCCAATTCTCTGATGGTGCTGGCGCCTGCGTGCTGATGGACGAAAAGCTGGTCAGCCAACGTGGCTTGAAGCCCCTGGGCCGCTTCCTGGGCTTTGCGGTGGCCGGCTGCGAGCCCGACGAAATGGGCATCGGCCCGGTGTTCGCGGTGCCCAAGGTGCTGAAGAAGCTGGGCCTTACGGTGAACGATATCGACCTGTGGGAGCTGAACGAAGCCTTTGCGGTGCAGGTGCTGTATTGCCGCGACAAGCTGGGCATCCCGGCCGACCGCCTCAACGTCAACGGCGGCGCCATCGCTGTGGGCCACCCCTATGGTGTGTCGGGCCAGCGCCTGACCGGCCACGCCCTCATTGAAGGCAAGCGCCGTGGCGCCAAGCGCGTGTGCGTGACCATGTGTATCGGCGGTGGCATGGGCGCGGCGGGTGTGTTCGAAGTGCTGTGATGTACTGACAGCTTTCGCCTGAAAACGCCTTAAGCACAAGGGGCCGGTCGTCAGCAGACGCCGGCCCCTTGTTTTTGTGCCCGTTGGTCAGGGCGCGGAGTTCGCCCAATTGGCCATCAAGGTGTTGCTCGGCTGGTGTTCGTCCAGCAGCTTGCGGGCCGTCTCGATGCCGGCCACCGGGAGGCCCGCCGGGTCGAGCTTGCCGATCTGCACCAGCACGCTGGCCTGGTCCCAGTAGATGTGCTCGTGGTAGAGCTTGTCGCCCCGGAATTTGACGATGGCCACCAGCGGGATTTCCACCCGTTTGCCGGTGGGCGCAATGCCCGGCAACATCCAGTCGATTTCGCAGGTGTGGGTGAAGCAGAACAGCAGCTCGTCCACGATTTGTGTGGCGCCGATGGTGCGCGAGATGGGCACCAGGGTGGTGTCCGGCGGGTTGCTGTTGACGAAGTGGTGCTGGTAGAAGCGCGACAGCATGGTGTGGCCCACGCCACCCGTCATGGTGGGGATGTGGTTCACATAGGGCTGGGCCACCATGGTGGCCATGGTGGCGGCCACGTCGCGGGTGGCGAACTCGTGCTCGCAGTGTTTTTCCCACAAGGCTGAGAAATCGGGGTGCGGACCCATCACGGTCTTGAAGGCCGCGATGCTGCGCTCGTGGGCCATCAGGGCCGAGGGCTTGTGGAAGTGGTCGCCACCGACGCGGGCAAAGGCGTGGTCTACCCCAGGGTACACATAGACCTCGGTGTGGGCGCGGCCCGCCAGGGTGGACACGATGGCGGCGCGCGCCTCGGGTGGACAGAAGGCGTCGTTTTCGGCGATGTGCAGCACCAGCCGGCCCTTGGCCTGGGCTGCTTCGTCGAGCGCCTTCTCGATGCCCACGCCGTAGTAGCCCACGGCCACGTCGGCGTTGGTGCGGCAGGCGGCCAGGTAGGCCAGCTTGCCGCCCAGGCAAAAGCCCAGCACGCCTGCTTGTCCCGAACATTCAGGGCGCTGGCGCAGGGCGTCGAGGCAGGCCTGGATGTCGGCCACGCCCTTGGCTTCGTCAAAGCCCTGGTAAAGGCCGAAGGCGCGCTGGAAGTCGGCCTCGGTGTAGCCCAGTTCGATGCCCGGTTGCTGGCGCCAGAACAGGTCGGGCACCAGCACCACATAGCCTTCTTCGGCGTAGAGGTCGGCCACCTGGCGCATGGTGGCGTTGACGCCAAAAATCTCTTGGGCCAGCACGATGCCAGGGCCATGGCCCGAAGGGGGCAGGGCCAGGTAGGCGGCGAAGCTGCCGCTGCCGTCGAGTGCGTTGAGGGTGATATGTTGCGATGTCATGGGGTGTCTCCAAATCCGGCCAGGGTGGTGTATTGGCCATCTGCGTACAGCAGGGGGGCTTCGTTGCGGGGGCTCAGCAGCACCGCCTTGATCTCGCCGATCATGGCGGCGTGGCTGTGGGCCACCATCATTTCGTCGACCACGCAGTCGAACACGGCCAGGGCGTCCAGCAGCACCGGCGCACCGGTGGCCAGCGTGCCCCAGCGGCCGGGCTCAAAGCGTTGCGCGGGCGGCGTGGGCGCGCCGCCAAACTGCTGGGCCAGGTCGCGGTGTCGGTAGGCCAGCAGGTTCACGCTCATGCGCCGGCTTTCAGCAATGGCGCGAAAGGTCGAACCCTTGAGGTTGACGCAGGCCAGCAGCCGCGCCGGCTCACCCGAGAACGAGGTGACGGCGGTGGCGGTGAGGCCCGCGAGTTGGTCACCGTCCTGTGTGGCCACCACGGTCACCGCCCCCGTGAGGCGGCGCATGGCGAGGCGGAAGTCGGACAGCGGCAGGCTGGCGCTGTGACGCAAAGCCTGCAGTGGGGGCAGGGTGCCCAGTTCGGCGGCGGTCATCAGGCAAGCTCCGCTCTTCGAGCTGCGGTGCGCGCTTGCTTGGGGCGGCCCGGCGCGGCGCTCATGCTGGCACTGCCTCAAGAAAGGCATCAACCTTGTCCGGCGTCATGAAGAAGTTCACGAAGTCGGTCGGGTTGTTGAAGCCGTTGACGACGCGCTTGGCGACACGCGGTTCACCGCATGCCGCGCCCAGCAGCTTGAGCACGTGGGGCGGCGGCGGGGCCAGCATGGCATTGGTCCAGCCGGTGGCGTAGGCGCCGTAGGTGTTCCAGAAGGCCTCGAAGGTCTGCTGCATGAAGCCCGCGTCAAAGGCCTTGTCGCCATGGGCCACGATGGCCTGCTCCACGGCGTGGGCAAACTTGGCGGCGTTGTTCGAGCCCTGGCCGGTGATGGGGTCGTTGAGCAGCACCGCGTCGGCCATGCCCATCACCACACGACCGCTGGGCAGGTGGCCCACTGGCCGGCGCACGGTCGGTGCAAACCGCCCGGCCAGGATGCCGTTGGCGTCGGTCAACTCCACCTGGGTGCAGCGTGCGGCTTCCCAGGGCAGGAATTTGGCCAGGATCTCTTTGGGGCGCGCCAGGTGTTGGGCCGGCGTGGTCACGTCGCCCCAGCAGTCCATGGGGCCACCGGGCACGCCTTCGAACACCATGATCTCGCACGGCCCGCTCACCGTGAGGGCCGGGAACACGAAGTACTCGCCCACGCCGGGGATGAGGTTGAAGTTGACGGCAGAGTGCTCGGGGCGCGGTGCCATGCCGTGCACGTAGGTGAGGGCCAGGGCACGCTGGGGTTTGTCGTAAGGACTGCGGGTGGCGTCGCGCTCGAACATTTGGGCGATGGCGCCTTTGCCGGCGGCCACGATCACCAGGTCGTGGCTCTGGGTCCAGCGCTCCAGGTCGTCGATGTTGGCCTCGTGCATCAGCAGCTCGCCACCGAGCCGGCTGAACTCGGCCATCCAGCCGGGCACTTTCACCCGCTGGTCCACCGACTGCGCCTTGTGGTCCAGCCGGTGGCTCCAGGCCATGGCCTTTTCACCGGGCAGCTCGGGGTGGGGCACCGTGAAGGAAATGCCTTCGACGGGGGGGCAGTCCTGCTCCCAGAAATTCAGGCCGCGGTCGCGTTCGAGCTGCAGGCTGTCGTGGAACATGCACTGGCTGGACAGCACCTTGCCGGTGCGCATGTCTTCGGGCGTGCGGTTGCTGGTGATGCTGACCCGGTAGCCGCGCTTGAGCAGGCTGATGCCCAGTTGCAGCCCGGCCTGGCCGGCGCCGACGATCATGATGTTGCGCATGGTTTGTCTCCGTTGTGGGTTGGTTTGAAAACGTCAGGCCATCAGCTTGGGGATGGCGGGCTCGTGCGATTCGGGGCCCATGGCCGAGTAGCCGCCGTCCACGGCGTAGTCGGCGCCGGTGACGAAGCTGGCGTGGTCGGAGCACAGGAACAGCACCACCTGCGCCACCTCGGCCGGGTCGCCGACGCGTTTGAGCAGGTGAAAGGGGGCGGCCACGGCATCGGTCTTGGCGCGGTCGCCACCGGTGAGCTGGTTCATGATGGCCGACCAGGTCCAGCCGGGCGACACGCTGTTGACGCGGACATGCTCGGGCGCCAGGTCCATGGCCATGTTGCGGGTGAGCTGCACCAGCGCGGCCTTGCTCACCGGGTAGAGCCAGCGGCCGGTTTGCGCCACGCCCGACGAGATGCTGGTGAAGTTGACCACCGCGCCGCCGCCGACGCGTCGCATGTGGGGCAGCACCGCCTTGAGCATCATGGCGGCGCTGGTCACGTTCACGTCCAGGGCCTTGAGCCAGTCGGCGCGGCCCGAGGCCAGGCCGTCGTCCACGTAGGAGCAGGCCAAGTTGACGAGAAAGTCCACGCGGCCAAATCGCGCTGCAGTTTCGTCGGCACAGGCCAACACCTGGGCGTCGTCGGTGATGTCGGTGGGGCGGAACCACACGCCTTCGCCGCAGGCCTGGGCCACGGCTTGGCCGCCGGTGGTGTCGATGTCGGCCAGGGTGACGCGCACCCCCTGGGCGTGCAGCGCCTGCACCACGGCGGCGCCGATGAGGGTGGCGCCACCGGTGACGATGGCGGTCTTGCCGGACAGTCCAAGAAAAGTCGCTTGGGGCATGTTGTCTCCTGTGCTGAAAAAATCCCCCGCTTGCTGCGGTGGGAGCCAATGTAGAAATGGCCAAGCGCCGGCAGCATCCCGTTTGCGCAGGCGCTGTCCCAAAAACGAGAGATTCGTGTGTGGCCGCCGTTTCGGCCGCCGCGCTGCGGGCAATCCCCGTGGCGCCCCGGCCCGGGATTTGCTAACTTCTGCGCCCATGTTGTCCCCGCACCGTTACCCGCTGGCCAGCCACGCGCTGTTCCACACCCGGGATGTCGATCAGGCCCGCGAGGCGGTGGCGCGTGTGTTTTGCCCCCACGTGCTCAACCCCTGCGGTGCCCGGCAGGCGCTGGATGCGCGCCACCACAGCGCACCGGTGTTCCGCGACATCAGCCTCAACTACGTGCAGTACGGCCCGGCGGTCGAGATCGAACCCGGCGACCTGGGCAGCTTCTATTTGCTGCAAATCCCCTTGCGCGGCAGCGCCGAGGTGGCCTGTGGCGGCCAGCAGGTGGTGGCGGGGCAGGGCATGGCCACGCTGCCGTCGCCCACCGAATACCTGCGCATGCGCTGGGCCGACGACAGCCCCCCCCTCATCCTGCGCATCTCACAGGGCGCGGTGGTGCGGCAGATGGAACAGCTCGCGCAGGCGCCCGTGCACCGGCCCTTGGTGTTCGGCCTGGGCTTGGCCATGGACACACCCGCGCTGGCGCCCCTGGCCGGTTTTGTGCGCTACCTGGCCGAAACCCTGGAGGTGGACAGCGGATTTGCCGGTTCCGCCCTGGCCCAGCAGGCCGAGGCCTACTTGCTGAGCATGTTGCTGCTGCAGGCGCCCCACAGCCACAGCGAAGTTTTGCGCGGCGACAGCCGCCGCCCGCTGCTGCCACGCGCCGTGCGGCGGGCGCAAGACTTCATGTTGGCCAACGTGACGCGGCCCCTCACGCTGGCCGATCTGTGCGAACACCTGCACGTGAGCGCGCGCAGCCTGCAGCAGGCCTTTGTGGACCACACGGGCGAGTCGCCCATGGTGTACTGGCGCAACCTGCGCCTGGACAAGGTGCGCGAGGTGCTGCGCAAGGCAGCCAGCCAACCCTCGACCGGCGTGGCCGTGACCCAGGTGGCGGCCGATCACGGGTTTTTGCACATGGGCCATTTCGCCGCGCAATACCAGCGACGCTTTGGCGAACGCCCCGTGGAAACCCTGAAAACCCGTGCTGCTGTCATGCAGGGGTCAAGCCCACGCGCCTGAGCGCATTACAGTGGGCGCTCCCCCGGTCGAGGAGCCCCATGAGTCTGCGTCCTACCCTTGATTTTTTGCTCTACCAGTGGCTCGGCGTCGAGTCGCTGACGTCGCGCGAGCGGTTTGCCGATCACTCGCGCGACACCTTTGATGCCGTGCTCGACACCTGCGAACGCATCGCCCGCGACAAGTACGCACCCTTCAACCGCCTGGTGGACACCCAGGAGCCGCACTTTGACGGCGACAAGGTCATCCTGCCCCAAGCCACCCACGACGCCCAAAAAGCCTACGCCGACAGCGGCATGCTCAGCGCCGCGCAGGATTACGCCATCGGGGGCATGCAGTTGCCCTACACGTTGGAGGCCTCGGGCAACGCCTTTTTTGCCATGGCGTCGGTCAGCATTGGCAGCGGCATGTTGACCACCGGCAACGCCAACCTGCTCATGCAACATGGCACCGAGGCGCAGAAGCGCGTGTTCGCGCTCAACGAGTTTTCGGGCCGCTGGTCGGGCACTATGTGCCTGAGCGAGCCGCAGGCGGGCTCGTCCCTCAGCGACGTGATGACCCGTGCCGTGCCCGACGGCGATGGGTTTGAAACCGATCCGCTGGGGCCGCGCTATCGCCTGACTGGCAACAAGATGTGGATTTCGGCCGGCGAGCACGAACTGACCGAGAACATCGTTCACCTGGTGTTGGCCAAGATACCGGACGACAACGGCAAGCTGGTTCCCGGAACGCGTGGCATCAGCCTGTTCGTCGTGCCCAAAAAGCTGGTCGATGTGAACGGCCAACTCACCGGCGAACGCAACGACGTGGCACTGGCCGGACTCAACCACAAGTGTGGCTGGCGCGGCACCACCAACACCTTGCTCAATTTTGGCGAAGGCAAGTTCCCGGTGAAGGGGCAAGCCGGTGCCGTGGGCTACCTGGTGGGCCAGCCAGGCAAGGGCTTGCACTGCATGTTCCACATGATGAACGAGGCCCGCATCGGCGTGGGCATGGCCGCCACCATGCTGGGTTTGGCCGGCTACCACGCCAGTCTTGAGTACGCCAAGAACCGGCCGCAGGGCAGGGCAGTGGGCCCGGCAGGCAAGGACGCCTCGGCACCTCAAATCCGCATCATCGAACACGCTGACGTCAAGCGCATGTTGCTGGCGCAAAAAGCGTATTGCGAAGGCGCGCTGGCGCTGGAGCTGTACTGCGCCCGCCTGGTGGACGAACAGCACACCGGCACGCCCGAGGCCGCCGACGAGGCGCGGCTGCTGCTGGAGGTGCTCACGCCCATCGCCAAAAGCTGGCCCAGCGAGTGGTGCCTGGAGGCCAACAGCCTGGCCATCCAGGTGCATGGCGGCTACGGCTACACGCGCGACTTCCCGGTCGAACAGTACTGGCGCGACAACCGCCTGAACATGATCCACGAGGGCACGCACGGCATACAGGCGACCGACCTGCTGGGCCGCAAGGTGCTGATGGACAACGGCCGGGGCCTGCAGCTGCTGGCCGCGCGCATCAACGACACCGTGCAGCGCGGCATCCAGCAACCCGCGCTGGCGGCCCACGCCAACGCCCTGGCCGCTGCGCTGCAGCGCGTGGGCGCCGCCACCAAGGCGGCTTGGGCCACGGGCAACCCCGCCGAGGCATTGGCCAACGCCGTGCCCTACATGCAGGCCTTTGGGCACACGGTGATGGCGTGGATTTGGCTCGATGTGGCCTTGGCCGCGTTGAACCACGATGCCGCACAGACGCAGCCCACCACCTTGGGCCGCCTGGCCGCCACCCGCTATTTCTTCCACTACGAGCTGCCCAAGATCGCCGGCTGGCTGCCGGTGGTGGAGAGCCGCGATGCCACCTGCGCCGAGTTGCCTGAGGCGGCTTTCTGATTTTTCGACATCCCACGGAGACATGACATGACACGCACGGTTCAACAACTGTTCGATCTGACCGGCAAGACCGCGCTGGTGACCGGCGGCTCGCGCGGCCTTGGCCTGCAAATGGCCCAGGCTCTGGGCGAGGCCGGCGCTCGCATCATGCTGACCTCGCGCAAGGCGGCCGACCTGGAGCAGGCCGTTGCCACGCTGCAGGACCAGGGCATCGACGCCCGCTGGATTGCCGCCGACTGCGCCAAGGAGGCCGACATCCAGCGCCTCACCGATGAGACGCTGGAGCGCATGGGCGACATCGACATCCTGGTCAACAACGCCGGCGCCTCCTGGGGGGCGCCCGCCGAAGACCACCCGGTCGAGGCCTGGGACAAGGTGATGAACCTCAACATCCGGGGCTATTTCCTGCTGAGCCAGGCCGTGGGCAAACGCAGCATGATCGGGCGAAAAAGTGGCAGCATCATCAACCTCGCCAGCATCGCAGGCCTGGGCGGCAACCCGGTGGAAATGCAGACCATCGCGTACAACACGTCCAAGGGCGCTGTGCTCAATTTCACACGTGCCCTAGCCGGCGAATGGGGTCGCTACGGCATCCGCGTCAACACCATTTGCCCGGGCTTTTTCCCAAGCAAGATGGCCAATGGCTTGCTTGAAGTGATTGGGCCGAAGCTGGTAGAAGGCACGCCGCTGGGCCGCCTGGGCGACGATGAAGGCCTCAAGGGCCTGACGTTGCTGTTTGCCAGCGATGCTGGCAAACACATCACTGGCCAGCACATGGCGGTGGATGGCGGTATGTCGGCTCTGATTGGGGGCTGAGCATGCCGATTCCCTTTGGCACCAGCATTCCGTTCATTGAAATGTTGGGCTGCGAACTGCAGGTGTTCGACAATGGCCGCTCCGAGATCACGCTGGCACCCAAGCCTGAGCATCTCAATGCGTTTGCGGTGGTGCATGGCGGCGTGTTGATGACACTTCACGACGTGACCATGGCGGCGGCGGCGCGCAGCGCCACTGACGGTTTGGGTGCCATTACCATCGAGATGAAAACCAGTTTCATGCGTGCTGCCAAGGCGCCGCTGCGGGCCGAAGGCCGCCTGATCCACCGCACCAAAAGCATGGCCTTCACCGAGGCCACCATATTCGACGCCGAGGGTGTGGCCTGCAGCCACGCCACCGGCACCTTCAAGTACGTGCCCGGCTGGGGCGCCCACGCAGCGCCCGTTTCGCAAGTGCCGACCGACTGAGCCCTTTTCCACCGAGGACCACCATGACCCAGAATACCCAGATCCTGCTCGACAACCGCCCTGTGGGCGAAGCCACTGTTGGCAACTTCAAAGCCGTCACCACCGACACCCCCGCGCTGCAGGACGGCCAGGTGCTGGTGCGCCACCACTTCCTGAGCCTGGACCCCTACATGCGCGGCCGCATGAACGACAGCAAAAGCTACGCCGCGTCGCAGCCCCTGGGCGAGGTGATGATCGGTGGCACGGCCGGTGAAGTGGTCGAATCGCGCCACCCCAAGTACCAGCCGGGTGACCTGGTGGTGGGCATGGGCGGCTGGCAGCAGTACAGCGTGGTCAACGCGGCTGAGCCCGGCGCGCTGCGCAAGGTGGACACCACCCATGTGCCGCTGAGCCACTACCTCGGTGCGGTGGGCATGCCCGGCGTGACGGCGTGGTACGGCCTGGTCAAGATCATCGAGCCCAAAGCCGGTGAAACCGTGGTGGTGAGCGCCGCCAGTGGCGCGGTGGGCAGCGCGTTTGGCGCCTTGGCCAAGGCGCGCGGCTGCCGCGTGGTGGGCATTGCCGGTGGCCCCGACAAATGCAAGTACCTCACCGATGAGCTGGGTTTTGACGCCGCCATCGATCACCGCGCCCACCCCGACCTCAAAAGCATGAGCCAGGCGCTCAAGGCCGCCTGCCCGAACGGCATCGACGGCTACTTCGAGAACGTCGGCGGCCACATCCTTGACGCTGTGCTGCTGCGCGCCAACGCCTTTGCGCGCATTGCCGTCTGCGGCATGATCGCCGGCTACGACGGTGCACCGCTGCCGCTGCAGAACCCGGCGCTGATTCTGGTCAACCGCATGAAGGTGCAAGGCTTCATCGTGAGCGAGCACATGGAGGTGTGGCCGGAAGCATTGAAAGAGCTGGGCACGCTGGTGGGCACGGGCAAGCTGCGCCCGCGCGAGAGCGTGGCCCTGGGCATCGAGAGCGCGCCGGAGGCTTTCCTGGGCCTGCTCAAGGGCAAGAACTTCGGCAAGCAACTCGTCAAGCTGATCTGAACGCCATCGAAGGAGACGCGCCATGTCCGACCTGATCCTGCACCACTACCCGGCCTCGCCGTTCTCCGAAAAAGTGCGCCTCATCCTGGGCGCCAAGAAGCTGGCATGGAAGTCGGTGCACATCCCCATGGTGATGCCCAAGCCCGATGTGCTGGCGCTCACCGGCGGTTACCGGCGCACGCCTTTCCTGCAGATCGGTGCCGACATCTACTGCGACACCGCGCTCATTTGCGACGTGCTGGAACACCGCCAGCCTTTGCCCTCGCTGTACCCGGCGGCGGAAAAAGGCGTGGCGCGCATCGTGGCGCAATGGGCCGACAGCACCTTGTTCTGGGCCGCCATGGCCTACAGCCTGCAGCCCAAGGGTGCTGCCAGCATGTGGGAGGGCGCACCGCCCGAAGCGCTCAAGGCCTTTGCGGCCGACCGGGGGGCCATGTCGCAAGGCATGACCCGCCTGCGCCCGGCCGACGCCACCGGCGCCTACAAGAGCTACCTGCGCCGCATCGCTCACATGCTGGAGCAGAACGATTTTCTGTTGGGCGACGCGCCCTGCGTGGCCGACTTCGCCGTCTACCACCCGCTGTGGTTCACACGACATCGCACGCCCGCTGTGGCTGACATCTTCCAGGCCACCCCGGTGGTGCTGGACTGGATGGACCGCATGGCGGCGCTGGGACATGGTGTGTCCGAAAAAATGAGCGCCACCGACGCCATCGCGGTGGCCAAGGCCAGCACCCCAGCCGTCCACCCGGACGACCATTTCCAGAACGACCATGGCATCGACCTGGGCAGCCGTATCGGCATCGCGGCCGAAAGTTTTGGCCTTGAGGTGACCGAAGGCGAACTGGTGGCTGCCACCCGCACACAGCTCACGCTGCGCCGTGTGGACGAACGTGCCGGCACGGTGCACGTGCATTTCCTGCGCGCGGGGTATGTGATGCGCGCCGTAGCATGAGCTTGGTGTGGCGTTTCCAGGCCTTTGACGCGCTGACCGTTGCCGAGCTGTACGCGGTATTGCGTTTGCGCAGCGAGGTGTTTGTGGTGGAGCAGAACTGTGTGTTTCTGGACATGGACAACAGCGACGCACAGGCCATGCACCTCATGTGCAAGGCGGCCGACGCGGTCGAAGCTCAGGGCGAGCTGGTGGCCTACGCGCGCTGTTTTGGCCCGGGCGTGAAGTACGCCGAAGCGAGCATTGGCCGCGTGATCACCGCACCCCAGGCCCGCGCCGGCGGGCTGGGCCACGTGCTCATGCGCGAGGCGGTGCGTGCCGTGCAAGCACACTGGGGCCCGCAGCCCATACGCATTGGCGCACAAGCGCGGCTGCAGGCGTTTTACGAACAACACGGTTTTGTCCGCGAGGGCGAGCCTTACATCGAAGACGGCATCCCGCACATCGAGATGCTGCGACCACCCACCAGAGAGGAGCACACATGATCACGGAATTCAAGGGCAGGACGGCGGTCATCACCGGCGCGGGGTCCGGTTTTGGCCTGGAGGTGGCGCGCATCGCTGCCAGCCGAGGCATGCACCTGGTGCTGCTGGATGTGCAGCAGGATGCGCTCGACGCTGCGCAGGCCGAGTTGGAAGCCACCGGCGCCCAGGTGCTGGCGCAGCGGGTGGACGTGTCCAGCGCCGAACACATGGCGGCGCTGGCCGAGGCGGTGCTGGCACGGTTTGGCGCACCGCACTTGGTGTTCAACAACGCGGGTGTGGGCTCGGGCGGCTTGATCTGGGAAAACTCGGTCAAAGACTGGGAATGGGTGCTCGGCGTCAACCTCTGGGGTGTCATCCACGGGGTGCGCTTGTTCACGCCCATGATGTTGGCCGCCGCCAAGGCCGACCCCGCCTGGCGCGGCCACATCGTCAACACCGCCAGCATGGCTGGCCTGCTCACCCCGCCCAACATGGGCGTGTACAACGTGAGCAAACACGCGGTGGTGGCACTGAGCGAAACGCTCTACCAAGACTTGCGCCTGGTCACCGACCAGATCGGCGCCAGTGTGTTGTGCCCGTATTTTGTGGCCACCGGCATCCACCAGAGCGACCGCAACCGCCCGCAGGACATGGCCGACGAAAAGCCCACCGCCAGTCAACTGGTCAACCAGGCCATGACGGGCAAGGCGGTCAGCAGTGGCAAGGTCACGGCCGCGCAGGTGGCGCAAAAAGTGTTTGCCGCGCTGGAGGCCGACCAGTTCTACATCTTCAGCCACCCCCATGCGCTGGGCAACGTGCAAACCCGAATGGAAGACGTGTTGCAAGCACGCAATCCCACCGACCCCTTCGCCGAACGGCCGGATGTGGGTGTGAAGCTGAAGGCCGCGTTGCGCGCGGCTTGAACCGGGTTTCTGTGTGCCCAGCAAAAAGCCGCCCAGAAGGCGGCTCTTGAAGTGACGGGCCTTGCCTGCAGCGCGGGGCTGCAGCGCGGGGCTGCAGCGGCCTGTCAGGCCACTCAGTAAGAGCGGCGCGGTTCGCGGTCGCGGTAGCCGCCACCGGTGTTCGACTCTTTGGGGCGCGACACGTTGACAACGATGGAGCGGCCACCGACGGACATGCCGTTCAGGCCGGCAATCGCTGCCTGGGCTTCTTCGGCGGAACCCATTTCGACAAAGCCGAAACCCTTGGAGCGACCGGAGTCGCGGTCCATCATCACGGTGGCCGAGCCCACGCTGCCATAGGCAGAGAAGTTGTGGCGCAGGGCTTGGTCGTCGATGGTGTAGGGCAGGTTGCCCACGTACAGTTTGCTGCTCATGATGAGCCTTTCAGTGAGAGTGTGCCGCCGGATGTGTGTGGCGGCACTGAGAGAGGCGTGGTGTCATTCAAGACCACGCTGAGAATGTGCCCCACCATTCGGGTTGGGCACATGACAGGGCCAGTTCGTCCAACGGCTGCTGGCCCTGAAGCTGGGGTTTGAGGCCTCAGCAAGTGCATATTATATTTCAGTTTGAAATATTTGTCTTGGTTTTTATTATTCGAATTTATATTCGATGCGGAGCATCCCGAAACGGCCTCAGTCTGCCTCAAACTGGGTGGCGTTTTTGCCCTTGAACGGCGCATAAAACGCTTTGATGGCCGCCAAATCGGCTTGCACATCGCCTGTGGGCTCGAACACCGGACCCAGGCCACTGCGCTTGTCGTGGTAGTCCATGTAGGCCATCACGATAGGTACCTGGGCGCCCACAGCGATGTGATAGAAGCCGGTTTTCCAGTAGCGGGTTTTGCTCCGCGTGCCTTCTGGGGGGACGATGAGTTGCAGCGGCCCATCGGCCGCCTGGATGGCGGCCACGGATGCGGCCACCAGGTTGGTGGACTGCTCACGGTTGACCGGGATGCCACCCAGCCAGCGCATCATCCCACGAAACGGCGGCTTGAAGATGCTTTGTTTGCCCATCCAGTAAATGTTCAGGCGCAGTGCAAACGCCACCATCAGGGTGTAGGGCAGGTCCCAGTTGCTGGTGTGGGGCGCGGCGATCAGCACCGCTTTGGTGGCATGGGTTGGCAAGGCTCCCTCGATCCGCCAACCGCTCAGGCGCAAGAACGCCACTGAAAAGACACGCAGGAATGTGTTGACGACCGGCGTCGTGAAAATGGTGCGGTGCATGGGCGACTCAGTATTCCAGTCGCTCGGGCCTCACCTCCTGCAGGATGGTGGTCGCGATTTCTTCGATGGATTTGGTGGTGGTGGACAACCAGCGCACCCCGGCGCGGCGCATCATGCTCTCGGCCTCGTTCACCTCGTGGCGGCAGTTTTCCAGGCTGGCATAACGCGAGTTCGGCCGGCGCTCGTTGCGGATTTCGCTCAGCCGCATGGGGTCGATGGTCAGACCGAACAGCTTTTTGCGGTGCGGCACCAGAGCCGGCGGCAGCTGGCGCCGCTCGAAGTCTTCGGGAATCAGCGGGTAGTTGGACGCCTTGACCCCGTATTGCATGGCCAGGTAAAGGCTGGTGGGTGTTTTGCCGCTGCGGCTCACCCCCACGAGGATGACGTCCGAGCCCTCCAGGTCGGCGTGGCTTTGACCATCATCGTGGGCCAGCGAGTAGTTGATGGCCTCGATCCGGTCGTGGTAGGCCTGGCTTTTGGATGCGTCCGAGAAGCGGCCCACGCGGTGGTTGCTTTTGATGCCCAACTCGGCTTCCAGCGGTTCCACAAAGGTACCGAACATGTCCATGATCATGCCGTTGCAGTGCGTCTTGATCACTTCCAGCACCTCCATGTTCACCACGGTGAGGAAGACCAATGGGCGTTTGCCCTCCACCTGGGCCACGTGGTTGATCTGGCGCACCGCCTGATGGGCCTTGTCGGCGTCGTCCACAAAGGGCAGGCGCACCCGGCGGTGTTTGGCCTCGAACTGCGCCAGGATGGCGTTGCCAAAGGTTTCGGCGGTGATGCCGGTCCCGTCGGAGATGAAAAAGGCGGTGCGATGGGGCATGTGGCGGTTTGCTGAGGGCGGTTCTGTGCGGCGCGGCGGCCGGCTGTCACCCGCCGCCCACCTACAATCAGCGGATTATCGCGTCAGCGATGGTGTGTGCGGCGCCCGCCTGGGAACCTGTTCGCGATTTATAAGGGGCCGCGTTGGAACGCAATCGGGATGAGTTGGCCGCGCAGACCTCGCAGCGTGGGCTGATGCCCACGCAAGGGGCTGGGTGGGCAAATCGCCCGATTTCGTTCCAACCCGAAGGGCAAGTGCCTTTTCGGGCGGTCTGCGGCGTTGCAAAGCCTTGCCGGGCATCAGCCCGGCTGCGTTTTGCGCCTTGCAGCCTATCCCGAAAAGACATTTGCGCGACCCCTTGTAAATCGCGAACAGGTTCCAAGAACACAACAGGCCAACACGCAAGTGTGGTGCGGTACAGACCCCCGGTTTTTTAACTTGAGTGGAGTCTTTTATGTCTGAACGCTTCAGCGCAACCGCCTTGGTGGTGCCCTTCGAGCAATTGAGAATGACCGATGTCGAGGTCGTTGGCGGCAAAAACGCCAGCTTGGGCGAAATGATCTCGCAGCTGCCGCAGGGCGTGCGGGTACCCACCGGCTTTGCCACCACGGCACATGCCTTCCGTGAGTTCCTGAAATTCAATGGCCTGGCCGACCGCATCAACGCCCAGCTCGACAAGCTGGACACCGAAGACGTGCGCGAGCTGGCCAAAGTGGGCGCCGAAATCCGCGCCATGGTCGAGGCCCAACCGTTCCCGGCCGACCTCGAAGCCGCCATCCGCGCCGAATTCGCCCGTCTGAGCGCCGGCAACGCGGACGCTTCGTTTGCGGTGCGTTCGTCCGCCACCGCCGAAGACCTGCCCGACGCCAGCTTTGCCGGCCAGCAGGAAACCTTCCTCAACGTGCATGGCATCGAGGACGTGCTGCACAAGATGAAGGAGGTGTTTGCCTCGCTCTACAACGATCGCGCCATCAGCTACCGCGTGCACAAAGGTTTTGCCCACGCCGAGGTGGCGCTGAGCGCCGGCGTGCAGCGCATGGTGCGCTCTGACCTGGGCGCGGCCGGCGTCATGTTCACGATCGACACCGAAAGTGGTTTTGAAGAGGTCGTGTTCATCACGTCCAGCTACGGGTTGGGCGAAACCGTGGTGCAGGGCGCCGTCAACCCCGACGAGTTCTACGTCCACAAACCCATGCTCAAGGCCGGCAAGCAGGCCGTGATCCGCCGCAACCTGGGCAGCAAGCTGATCGAGATGGTGTTCAGCACACCGGAAGAAAAGGCGCAGAGCGGCAAGCTGGTCAAGACCGTGGACGTGCCGGTCGAGCAGCGCAACCGCTACAGCCTGACCAACGCCGAGGTGGAGCAACTGGCGAAATACGCGCTGGTGATCGAAGAACACTACGGCCGTCCCATGGACATTGAATGGGGCAAAGACGGCACCGACGGCCAGCTCTACATCCTGCAAGCCCGCCCCGAAACCGTGAAAAGCCAGGCCGGCAACCAGGTGGAGTACCGCTACAAGCTCAAGGGCAAAGGCAGTGTGTTGGCCAGCGGCCGTGCCATCGGGCAAAAGGTGGGCACCGGCCCGGTGCGTCTGGTGCACAACATCAGCGAGATGGACAAGGTGCAACCGGGCGACGTGCTCGTCACCGACATGACAGACCCCAACTGGGAGCCGGTGATGAAGCGTGCCAGCGCCATCGTCACCAACCGGGGCGGGCGCACCTGCCACGCGGCCATCATCGCGCGTGAGCTGGGCATCCCGGCCGTGGTGGGCTGCGGTGACGCGACCGACCACCTGAAGGATGGCACGCTCGTGACGGTGAGCTGTGCCGAGGGCGACACCGGCCACATTTACGACGGCTTGCTCGAAACCGAAGTGACCGAAGTCCAGCGCGGCACCATGCCCGAGATCGACGTCAAGATCATGATGAACGTGGGCAACCCCCAACTGGCGTTCGACTTCGCCCAGTTGCCCAATGGCGGCGTGGGCCTGGCGCGCCTGGAGTTCATCATCAACAACAACATCGGCGTGCACCCCAAGGCCATCCTGGACTACCCACAGATCGACGCTGATCTGAAGAAGGCGGTGGAGTCGGTGGCCCGTGGTCACGCTTCGCCGCGCGCTTTTTATGTGGACAAGGTGGCCGAAGGCGTGGCCACCATCGCCGCAGCCTTCTGGCCCAAGCCGGTGATCGTGCGTCTGTCGGACTTCAAGAGCAACGAGTACCGCAAGCTGGTGGGCGGTAGCCGCTACGAGCCCGAGGAAGAAAACCCCATGCTGGGCTTCCGTGGTGCGGCGCGTTACATCAGCGAAGACTTCGGCGAGGCCTTTGCCATGGAGTGCGAGGCCTTGAAGCGCGTCCGTGAAGACATGGGCCTGACCAACGTGCAGGTGATGGTGCCCTTTGTGCGCACCCTGGGCCAGGCCGAGCGTGTGGTCAACCTGCTGTCCAAACATGGTCTCAAGCGGGGCGAGAACGACCTCAAGCTCATCATGATGTGCGAGATCCCCAGCAACGCTGTGCTCGCCAAGCAGTTCCTGTCCTACTTCGACGGTTTCTCCATCGGCTCCAACGACCTGACCCAGCTCACCCTGGGGCTGGACCGCGATTCGGGTCTGGAATTGCTGGCGCACGACTTCGACGAGCGCGACCCAGCCGTCAAGGCATTGCTGTCCATGGCCATCGGTGCGTGCAAGGCCGAAGGCAAATACGTGGGCATCTGCGGCCAAGGCCCCAGCGACCACCCCGACTTCGCCCAGTGGCTTCGCGATGAGGGCATCTCGTCGATTTCCCTGAACCCGGATTCGGTGATCGATACCTGGAAGTTGTTGGCGGGTTGAGTTTTTTGTTCCGTTCTTGTTGAGAGAGGCCGCTTCGCGCGGCCTTTTTCATGGCCGCGTTTCTGTGGGGGTATGGTGGAAGGGCGACGTGTTCCGCTCATGTCCCCGGAGCCGGTTGCGTAAGATGATCAAAACAGGGGGATTTGATGGGTGTTTTGGATGTGACACAGGCCGGTTCTGCAGACACAGAAGTGGTGGCAGGCATCTTGGTGGCTGCCGCTCAAGACCTGATCCAGAAAGGTCAGATGCTGTGGCACGTGAACAGTGTGAGCGCGCAGGCCATCGAGACGGACGTGAGGGCCGGGCGCTACTGGCTGGCTCATGATGCAGGCCGTCCCATCGGGGTGTTCCGCTATGAAACGTGCGACCCCGTGTTCTGGCCTGAGGTGACGGACGGACGGTCTGTTTTTTTGCACAAAGTGGCGGTACATCCACGCGCCCGTGGTCGGGACATGGCGCAACACTTGTTGGCTTTCGCATGCAAGTTGGCCAGAGCAAACGGCCTGCGTGACGTTCGTCTGGATTGCGTCAGCGGGAGACCGAAACTGCGCTCCGTGTATGAGCGGTTTGGATTTCGGTATCACAGCCCTTGGCAGGTTGGCACGCTCCAGGTGGACAGGTTGGTATTTCCCTTGGTGAGTCCGGAAGGCTGATCAAACGGTTGGCCAGTTTGTACACATCACCTTCCTGCCAACTTCAGCGCCCTTAACTTGGGAGCGAGCATCTGCCGCCGACGGCGTCGTTAACCAATGGCGCCGTCTTGGGCCGCCAGCACCTGTTCCGCCCAGGTCAGTGTGCTGGCCATGGCCAACATGGTGTGTTGGCGGTCCAAGCCGAAGGGAGCGAGCGCGCCGTAACGTGCCTCCACTGCATACGGGTTGAGTTCGTCCAGCCAATCGGCTTCGGGCGGGAGGGTGATCCCGTGGTCTTGCAACAGATCAAGCAACACCAGCAAGTCGTGTGTGCGCCTGAACTCGATCAAGTGCACGCTGAGCACAGCCTTCAGCGCTTTTTCGACGGCTTGTTGGGCGTGAAAACCGACGACCCCATCCCCGATGGCCGCGTTGGAAGACAACAGTTGTGCCGCGAGCTGGTCTTGACGGGCTGCGGTGAGCAGCATTCTGGCGACCGATTGGGGAGGTTCAGCCATGAACCACGTGTCCCTCTTTGAGAGCCCAGTAAAGCGCGGTGCCGGGCTCATTGCGCCAGCGTTGCACCTCATCACGCGAGTAGACAAGCACATCGGCCGCAATCCGCAGCGGGCGCAAAACCCGCCGAAGTCGAACCATTTCAGAGGCCCTGTTGGTCACTTCCTGTTCGATGACCAGAAAATCAAGGTCGGAATCTTCCTTGGCATCCCCGCGCGCTTGCGAGCCGAACAGCCAAATTTGGGCCGAAGGCGGGACCGCCTGGGCCAAGACTCGGACGGCTTCGTCGACGACACTGGGCGATGGCATGGATGCTTCTTCTGCTGCGTGTGAGTGCAACGGTGGCAACAACGGGTGAGGCCAGTCTAACCCAGGCGGTGGCGGATTTGCCCTGTGGCAAACTCCCCCACTTTCCAGACAGCCAGAGGCCGGCGCGCGACCGGTCCACCGTTTTTCGACATGCAAAAAATCATCGCGCAGATCGCGCAGGAGATCAAAGTCCAGCCCCGTCAGGTGCTGGCCGCCGTGGAACTGCTGGATGGTGGGGCCACGGTGCCCTTCATCGCCCGCTACCGCAAAGAGGTCACAGATGGCCTCGACGACATCCAGTTGCGTGAACTCGAAGCCCGTCTGAGCTACCTTCGCGAATTGGAAGACCGCCGCGAGGCTGTGCTCAAAAGCATTGCCGAGCAGGGCAAGCTCACCCCCGAATTGCGCGCCGCTATCGAGGCCGCGCCGACCAAACAAGAACTGGAAGACCTCTACCTGCCCTACAAGCCCAAGCGCCGCACCAAGGGGATGATCGCCCGCGAGGCTGGCATTGAACCGCTGGCCGACAAACTGTTTGCCGATCCATCGCTGGACCCGAGCGCCGAGGCCCAAGCCTTCCTGGTGCCGGCCGGCAAGGTGGAAGGTGCTGATTTCACAACCACCGCCGCCGTGCTCGACGGCGTGCGCGACATCCTCTCCGAACGCTGGGCCGAGGACGCCGCGCTGGTACAGAAGCTGCGCGAGTGGCTGTGGGCCGAAGGTTTGTTCACCAGCAAACTGGCCGCCGGCAAAAACGAAAACGACCCCGAGATCGCCAAGTTCCGCGACTACTTCGACTACGACGAACCCATCGGCCGTGTGCCTTCGCACCGCGCGCTGGCGGTGTTCCGTGGCCGCGCGCTGGAGTTGCTGGACGCCAAGCTGGTTCTGCCTGAAGTGCCCGAACCCGGCAAGCCCAGCATCGCCGAGGGCAAGATTGCCTTGCACCTGGGCTGGGGCCACAAAGGGCGTCCCGCCGATGACCTGCTGCGCAAGTGCGTGGCCTGGACATGGCGCGTCAAATTGAGTCTGTCGACCGAGCGTGACCTGTTCGCCCGCCTGCGCGAAGAGGCTGAGAAGGTGGCCATCAAGGTGTTCGCCGACAACCTGCGCGACCTGCTGCTGGCCGCGCCCGCCGGTCCGCGTGTGGTCATGGGTCTGGACCCCGGCATCCGCACCGGCGTCAAGGTGGCGGTGGTTGATGCCACGGGCAAGCTGGTGGACACGTCCACGGTCTACCCGCACGAGCCGCGCCGCGACTGGGACGGCTCGTTGCACACCTTGGCCCGCTTGTGCGACAAACACGGCGTCAACCTGATTGCGATTGGCAACGGCACCGCCAGCCGCGAGACCGACAAGCTGGCTGGCGAGCTGATCAAGCTGATGGCCAAGGCCGAGCGGGTGATTGAGAAGGTGGTGGTCAGTGAAGCGGGCGCCTCGGTGTATTCCGCCAGCGAATTCGCCTCGCAGGAAATGCCCGATGTGGACGTGAGCCTGCGCGGTGCTGCGTCCATCGCGCGCCGCCTGCAGGACCCGCTGGCCGAACTGGTCAAGATCGACCCCAAGAGCATCGGCGTGGGCCAGTACCAGCACGATGTGAACCAGAGCGAGCTGGCACGCACGCTGGAGGCCGTGGTGGAAGACTGCGTGAACGGCGTGGGCGTGGACCTCAACACCGCCAGCGTGCCGCTGCTCACCCGCGTGTCGGGTCTCTCGGGCAGCGTGGCCAAGGCGGTGGTGCGCTGGCGCGAAGCCAACGGCGCCTTCAAGAGCCGCAAGCAGTTGATGGACGTGAGCGGGTTGGGCGCCAAGACCTTTGAGCAGTCGGCTGGTTTCTTGCGCATCCGTGGCGGCGACAACCCGCTGGACATGACGGGCGTGCACCCCGAAACCTACCCGGTGGTGGAAGCCATCATCGAAAAGACCGGCAAACCCGTGGCCGAGCTGATGGGCCGCGCCGACATGCTCAAGACGCTCAAGCCCGAGCTGTTCGCCAACGAAAAGTTTGGCGTCATCACCGTCAAGGACATCCTGGGCGAGCTGGAAAAGCCGGGCCGCGATCCGCGCCCCGATTTTAAGGTGGCGCGTTTCAACGACGGTGTGGAAGACATCAAGGACCTGGTCGAAGGCATGGTGCTGGAAGGCACGGTGAGCAACGTGGCCCAGTTCGGCGCCTTCATCGACCTGGGCGTGCACCAGGATGGCCTGGTGCACGTGAGCCAGTTGAGCCACAAGTTCGTGAACGATGCGCGCGAAGTCGTCAAGACCGGCGACATCGTCAAGGTGAAAGTGATGGAGGTGGACGTGGCGCGCAAGCGCATCGGCCTGTCGATGAAACTGGACGCCGCACCCACCCGCAAGGACGGCCCGCGCGACAACCGTTTTGAAGGGGCAGGGCGCGGCCAACAGGTGCAGCGTGGGCGCGATGCCTTGCCACAGGGCGGCGCCATGGCCTCGGCCTTCGCCAAATTGCAGGGGCTCAAACGCTGACGGCGGGCACATACCTGTGTCGGCCTGGCCGGCTGCGCCTATACTGAAAAACCTCCTCCTGTCCTCCTCCGACGTCCATGGAACTCCAAGCCCTGCTGGCCAAGGCAAACGCGCTGCCCAGCATCCCCAAGGTCGTGTCCGAAGTCTTGTCCGAACTGGACGCGGACGACCCCAGCCCGCGCAAGATCAGCCAGCTGGTGGCCACCGATCCGGCGCTGACGGCGCGCATGCTCAAGCTGGCCAACTCGGCCTTCTTCAACGTCACGCGGCAGATCAGCAGCGTGGAGGACGCGGTGGGCATCCTGGGTTTTTCGCACGTTCGCACCCTGGTGACGGCGGTGGCGCTGTCCAGCAGTTTCAAGGCCGTGCCGGGTGTCAATCTGGAGCAGTTCTGGCGCTACAGCCTAAATACCGCCAAGGCCTGCCGCGCCCTGGCGCCGGGTTTGCGTCTGCACGACGGTGCGGCCTTCACCGCCGGCCTGGTGCACGCGGTGGGCGACCTGGTGATGCACATCGGCATGCCTGACGTGGTGGCCAAGATCGACTTCAGCGTGGCGCCGCTGGACCTGCACCGCGCCGAGGCCGAACGCGCCCACCTGGGCTACACCTACGCCGACGTGAGCGCCGGTTTTGCCAAAAAATGGGATTTCCCCGAAGCCATCGTGCGCGCCCTGCAGCACCAGTTGCTGCCGTTTGAAGGTGATCTCCATGAGCCGATGGCCGGCGTCGTGCACATGGCGTCGTGGCGCGCACGCTGCCAGGAAATCAACATGGACCGCGAAGGCCTGACCAAAACCTTCCCCGACGTGGTCGCCATGCTGCTGGGCCTCGATCTGGAGCAGGTGCTGGACAAAGACCCGGCGGACTGGACGTCTGCCGGCGAACTCTCGGCCTTCCTGAGCTGACGCCATGTCCGTCCCAGACAACCGGCTGCAAGCGCTGTTCAAGCAGCCTCAGGCGCTGCCATCGGCGCCCGAGGTGGCGGCGCGACTGATCGCCACTTTCGGGCAGGACGATGTGGACATCGTGGCCGTCGCGCGCGACATCGACCGCGATCCGGTGATGGCCGCCAAAGTGCTGCAGCGCGCCAATTCGGCGTTCTTCCGCCTGTTGCGGCCGGTGTCCACCTCGCGCGACGCCCTCATGGTGCTGGGCCTCAACAAGGTGCGTGCGCTGGTCATCAACACCGCGCTGAACGACTGCTTTCATGCGGTGGGCACGCTCAATCTCGACCGCTACTGGCACCACAGCCTGGTGGCTGCCACCTTGGCGCGCTACATCGCATACCCCTTGCGCATGGACGAAAACCTGGCCTTCACCGCCGGGCTGCTGCACGGCATTGGCGAGCTGGTGCTGCACGCCGGCCTGCCCGAAGCCATGACCGAGATCGACCGCGAGCTGGACTTGCTGGACCCGCGACGCGCTGCGATGGAGCGGCAGGTGCTGGGCTTCAGCCACGCCGAAGCGGGCGCCGAGCTGGCGCGCCGCTGGCACTTTCCGCCGCGGCTGGTGGATGCGCTGGCCCAGCAGGTATCACCTCTGGAAGCGCCGCAGCCCGAACCCCTGGCCGCGCTGGTGCATCTGGCCGTCTGGCGGGCCTGCATCCATGGCACACCGGGCGATGCCGACCGCCTCATCCACACCTACCCCGATGCCCTGGGCCTGGCCATGGGGCTGGACCACGACGTGCTGGTCACGGAAGACGTGCCGCCACTGCGCGAACTGGAGGCCTCCTGAGCCGCACACGCGCCCTGCGTTTGTATGCCGGGGCGGCAGCACGTGCCCACCTGCAGCGCAATGGCTTGTCGCCAGCCGATGTGCGTGCCATTCCGGCCGCCGCCGGTGGCCCCAAGGGCCTCGTGCTGGGGCCACTGGACCGGTTTTTATTTGGCGACTGGTTGGCGCGCAGCGCGCAGCCCATCGATCTGATCGGTGCCTCCATCGGCGCCTGGCGCATGGCCACGGCTTGCCTCGACGACCCGGTGGCGGCGTTCAACCGCCTGAGCCGCGACTACATCGCCCAGCACTACGAGCTGTCCCCAGGGCAGAAGCGCCCACCGCCCGAACGCATCAGCGAGCGTTTTGGTGAGAGCCTGAAGGCGTTTTACGGTGGGCGGGTACACGAGGTGCTCAAGCACCCACGTTACCGCCTGCACATCGTCACATCGCGTGGCCGCCACCTCATGCGTCGCGAGGCTGGCCTGCGCGCACCGCTCGGCTACCTCGGCGCCATGCTCACCAATGCGGTGCATCGCCGGGCCATGGGCGCCTGGCTGGAGCGGGTGGTGTTCTCCAGCCCACAAGCGGGTGCGCCTGCCGTGCTGCCGTTTGCGACGCACGATTACCGCACCCGCCACCTGGCGCTGAGCGAGGCCAACTTCATGGACGCGCTGCAGGCCAGCTGCTCCATCCCCTTTGTGCTGCGGGCCGTGCCCCAAATTGCCGGTGCGCCGCCCGGCGCCTATTGGGACGGCGGCATCACCGACTACCACCTGCACCTGGACTACGGCACCCAGCCAGGCATCGTGTTGTACCCCCACTTCCAGAAGCAGGTGGTGCCTGGTTGGCTCGACAAACCCTGGAAGTGGCGCCACCGAGCCAGCCACTTCCTCGACCACATGCTGGTGCTCGCCCCCGATCCCGAGTGGGTGCGGCGCCTGCCCAACGGCAAGCTGCCCGACCGCAACGACTTCAGCACCTACAGCCACGACCTGCCCGGCCGCATGAAAGCCTGGAACGGCGCCGTTTCGGCCGCTCAACAACTGACCGACGAGTTTGCTGAATGGCTGTTGCGGCCTGATCTGGGTCAAGTCTCGGCGCTGTGACGGGCGTCGCCGTGGGGCGACGCTGGGATAATTGGGGCCATGGATGCCTTTCTGACCGCCGCCCTCTACAAGTTTGTCGACCTGCCGGATTTTGTGGCCCAACGCGAGCCACTGCAGCGCTGCTGCGACGACAACGCCGTCAAGGGCACCTTGTTGCTGGCGCGTGAAGGCGTCAACGGCACCATCGCCGGACCCGAAGCCGGGGTGCGCGCCGTGCTGGCGCACCTGCGCGCCATGCCGGGCCTCGCCAGCCTGACGCACAAGGAGTCGTGGTCCAGCAAACCGCCGTTCCTTCGCATGAAGGTGCGCCTGAAAAAAGAGATCGTCACGCTGCGCGTGCCCGAGCTCGACCCCAACAAGACCGTGGGCCAGTACGTCAAGCCGCAGGACTGGAACGCCTTGCTGGCCGACCCCGACGTGGTGCTCATCGACACCCGCAACGACTACGAGGTCAAGATCGGCACGTTCAAGGGTGCCATCAACCCCGACATCAAGACCTTCACCGAGCTGCCGGCCTGGATAGACGCGCAGCCTGCGCTGCAGGGCGCCAAAAAACCCAAGGTGGCCATGTTCTGCACCGGTGGCATCCGCTGCGAAAAATCCACCGCCTTGATGAAGATGAAGGGCTTTGACGAGGTTTATCACCTCGAAGGCGGCATCCTCAAGTACCTGGAAGAGGTGCCGCCAGAGCAGAGCACCTGGGACGGCGAGTGTTTTGTGTTCGACGAGCGCGTGAGCGTGGGCCACGGCCTCAAGCCCGGCCCCTACGAACTTTGCCGCTCCTGCCGCTGGCCGCTCGGGCCGGAAGACAAGGCCTCACCCCACTTCGTTTTGGGCGTGAGCTGCCCCCACTGCCACAACCAGCGCACGCCCGAAGAAAAGGCCCGGCTGGCCGAACGCCAGCGCCAGGTGGAACTGGCCGAGGCGCGGGGCGAGCGGCATGTGGGCGCGGCACTTCCAAACAAGCCGTGATGCGCCAAGGCTTGGTTTGACTTGGCAAAGTAATTACAAAGTAATAATATCGGTGCCTCCACTCTAGAGGTCCACCATGGAAGTCACCATCCGCCCCTTTGGCAACTCGAAAGGGATTGTCATTCCCAAACCCTTGTTGGCTCAGGTGGGATTGCAGGACGTTGCCGAACTCGTGGTTGAGAACGGTGCCTTGGTGCTGCGCAAGCCCACCAAAGCGGTGCGGGCAGGTTGGGCCGATGCCGCCAAGGCTGTGGCCCAAGCCCAAGACGATGCGTTGCTCCTCGGCGAATTTGGCAACGTGGACGATGAGGATCTGACGTGGTGAAACGAGGCGAGATCTGGCTCATCAATCTCGACCCCACCATTGGCAGTGAAATCCGCAAATCTCGACCTTGTTTGGTTGTTTCGCCAGCAGAGTTGCACGATCACCTGCGCACCGTCATGGTTGCGCCCATGACATCCAAGGGCTTTCCCGCGCCGTTTCGGGTTCCCATCCGCTTTCAGGGCACCTCTGGCCTGCTGCTGTTGGACCAAATCAGGGCCTTGGACAAGCAGCGCCTGATCAAACGGCTGGGATCAGCCAATGCCTCGACGCTGGATCAGACTTTGGCCGTGTTGCGCCAATTGTTCGAACCGTGACTCAAAGGCTCAGGCGATGGTCTTGCCAAGCCGTGTCGTCACAGGTCAACGCGCGATCTTGCGTTCAACGTTGACCACCACGCCCGCGCGGAAGGTGATGGTGGTCAGGGTTTGCGGGTCGCGGGGGTGGGGGAAGTAGGTCCAGGACTTTTCCTCCGGCAGCCCCCGCTGGTTGCGGATGAAGGCCTCGTGGTCGGGCTTGCCAATGCGGAACACCACCTCGCCCTCGGCCATGCCGTTGCTGATCAAGCCGCGTTCTCGGGCATCAATGGCCCAGGCGGCCGACGCTGCCAGCGTGGCCATGCTCAACATCAAGGCAGGAGCGAGCGGGTTCATACAGCCTCCAGTGTGGGTCGGTTCATGCCACTCACATGGCTTCTTGCAACATGCTGCGGTATTCCTCGGCGCTGGCAATCCGGGGGTTCGTTTTGTGGCAATGGTCGGCCAGCGCGCCTTCAATCACCTTGTCAAACAGGTCGTCGGTCACACCCATGGCGCGCAGGCCACTGGGCAGGCCCAGGCGCGCGTTCATGTCGGCGATGGCGGCCGGGATGTCGCTGCCCGATGTCAAGCCCATGGCCTGGGCCATGCGGTTCAGGCGGTCTTCTTTTTGTACCGTTTCGGCCGCGCCATTGAAGCGAACCACCGCCGGCAAAAACATCGCGTTGAGTGTGCCGTGGTGCAAGCGCGGGTTCACGCCGCCCAGGCTGTGGCTCAGAGAGTGCACGCAGCCCAGGCCTTTCTGGAATGCCATGGCGCCGTGCATGCTGGACACCATCATGTTCATGCGGGCCTCGCGGTTGCTGCCGTCGCGGGTGGCGGCTTCGATGTGGGCCCAGCCCCGGCGCAAGCCCTCCAGCGCAATGCCGTCGGCCGGCGGGTTGAAGGCAGGCGCCATGAAGGTTTCCATGTTGTGGGCGATGGCGTCCATGCCCGTGGCCGCCGTCAGCATGGGCGGCAGGCCCAGTGTGAGTTCGGGGTCGAGCAGGGCGGTTTTGGGCACCAGATGCCAACTGTGGAAACCCAGCTTGCGGCCATCGTCCACGATGAGGATGGCGCCACGCGCCACCTCGCTGCCGGTGCCGGCGGTGGTGGGCACGGCGATCAGCGGGGGCACGCGGTCGGTGATCTTGGGCGAGCCGCCTTCGATGGTGGCGTAGGTTTTGAGCGGGCCTTCGTGGGCCACCGCGATGGCCACCCCCTTGGCGCAGTCGATGGCGCTGCCACCGCCCAGCGCAATCAGGCCGTCGCAGCTGTGGGCGCGGTAGACCTCGGCGGCGGCGCGCACGGCCGCTTCGGTGGGGTTGGAGGGCGTTTGGTCGAACACGGCGGTGGGCACGCCGGGCAGCGCATCAAGCGCCTTGTGCAGAATGCCCACGGCCTTGACACCGGCGTCGGTGACGATGAGCGGACGGGTGATGCCCGAGCGGCTGCACTCGGCCGGCAGCAACTGGATGGCGCCGAAGTCGATCTGGATGTTGGTGATGTAGAGGATGTTGGCCATGGGAGGTCTCCGTTGTTTGGCGCCACTATAAGCGGCCGCCACGGCCTCTCTTGACGGGCAGGCGACAGCTACCATTGCCGCCATGAACCACCCCCACAACCCGCGCGCGCTGCTGACCCCGCTGATGCGTGGCGTGATCGACCGCATGGCCCGCCTGGGCAACACGCCCATGCACGCCCTGACCCCACAACAGGCGCGTGCCCACTACGAAGCTGGCGCGGGCGTGCTGGACTTGGCGCCACACAAGATGGCGCGCGAGGAGGCCCTGCAGGTGCCCGCCCGCGATGGCGCCGTGTTGCCCGCGCGCCTGGTCGCGCCCTCACACGAGGCCTTGCCGGTGCTGCTCTACACCCACGGCGGTGGCTTCACCATCGGCAGTGTGGCCACCCACGACAGCCTGTGCCGCCACCTGGCTCACCTGGCCCACTGTGCGGTGGTGTCGCTGGACTACCGGCTGGCGCCCGAGCACAAGTTCCCCACCGCCGCCAACGATGCGTGGGACGCGCTCCAGTGGCTGGCAGGGCAGGGCAGCGCCTTGGGCCTGGACACCACACGCCTGGCTGTGGGGGGCGACAGCGCTGGCGGCACGCTGGCCGCCGTGTGCGCCATGGAAGCGCGCGACGCCGGTTTGCCGCTGGCCCTGCAACTGCTGTTCTACCCTGGCACCACCGGCCACCAGGACACGCCCTCGCACAAAACCTTTGCGCACGGCTTCGTGCTGGAAGAATCGCACATCACCTACTTCTTCAACCAGTACGTGCGCACGCCTGCCGACCGGGACGATTGGCGTTTTGCTCCGCTGTATGCGGATGACCTGGAGGGCGTGGCGCCGGCCTGGATCGGCCTGGCCGAATGCGACCCACTGGTGGACGAAGGCGTGATGTACGCCGACAAGCTGCGCCTGGCCGGCGTGCCGGTGGACCTGGAGATCTACCGTGGCGTGGTGCACGAGTTCATCAAGATGGGGCGCGCCATCCCTGAGGCCCAGCAGGCCCACAACGACGCAGCCCGTGCCTTGCGGCACGCCTTTGCCTGACGCTGGCGGCTAACGCACAGGCGCATCACCGGCGAGGTCGTCGTCGATGCGCGTGTCGCCAAACAGCGATTGACGGAAGTCCGTGTGTGTGGGGCCGTCGTCGCTCATGGCCCACAGGAACAGGCGGTTCGCGGCCATGGGTTTGGCAAACAGAAAACCCTGCAGCTCGTTGCAACCCAGCTGCCGCAGGATGTCGCGCTGGATGTCGGTTTCCACTCCTTCTGCCACCACCTTGAGGCCCAGCGCCTGGCCGAGCTTGACCACCGCGTCCACCACGGTGCGCGCGTCGTTGCTGAACTCCAGGTCCTTCACGAAGGCGGCATCGATCTTGAGTTCTTCGGCTGGCAACTGGCGCAGGTAGGACAGGCTGGAATAACCGGTGCCGAAATCGTCAATGGAGATGTGCACCCCCACCTTTTCGAGCTTGTCGAAAAAGACCTTGCTGCTGGCGTTGTTCTCCATGGCCACCGATTCGGTGATTTCGCAGGTGAGCAGCGTGGGGTTGACCGCGTGGCGCTTGAGCGCGGCATCGATGCGGTCGGCCAGATCGTCCTGGCGCAACTGGTGTACCGACAGGTTGATGGCCACCCGCATGCGCAGCCCACCTTCGCGCCATGTGTGTATCTGGCGACAGGCCTGATCGATCACCCAGTCGCCGATGGCACCAATCAGGCCAAAACGTTCGGCCACGGGGATAAAAGCACCCGGACTGATCAAGCCCTTGCTGGGGTGGTTCCAGCGGATCAAGCCCTTGCTGGGGTGGTTCCAGCGGATCAAGGCCTCAGCGCCGGTGATCTGCCCGCTGGGCGCGTGAATCTTGGGCTGAAAGTACAGTTCAAGCGCTTGCTCCTCAATGGCACGGCGCAGGTCGCGCAGCAACTCCATCTGCTCGCGCGAGTCGTGCAACATGTGCGGTTCGAAAAAACAGAAAGTGCCCCCGCCAGCCGCCTTGGCTGCGTGGGTGGCGGCGTCGGCATGGGCCACCATCAGGGCAGCGGCGCCGTCATCGGGGAAGATGGCCACGCCAATGGAGGCCTGGACCGGCAACTCGCGGCCCAGCACGTCCATGGGCTGGGCGATGGCCTTGAGCACCGTACGAGCTCTTTCTGCCAATGGCTCGCGGGCGCACAGGCCGGGCAACAGCAGCAAGAATTGGTCGGCGCCCCAGCGGGCGACGAATTCGTGGCCGCGAGCGAGTTCGCGCAGGCGCTGCCCCACGGTGTTGAGCAGCCAGTCACCGCTTTGGTGGCCGAAGGACTCGTTGATGGGCTTGAACCCGTCCAGATCAATGAACATCAACGCCATGCCGGCGCCGTCACGTTCGCTGGCCAGACCGGTTTCCTTCAAGCGCAACTCAAACGCCTGCCGGTTGGGCAACCGGGTCAACGGGTCTGTCAGCGATTCGCGCGCCACGTCGCCGCGTGCCTGCACCAGCGAGGCGCGCAACAAGGCCTCGCGCCTGGCCAGCACCAGCGTCATCAGCAGCAAGATCAGGGTACCCAGGCGTGCCAGCAAGCCGAGCGAACTCAGTGCCAGGCCTTGGGCAGTGCTGGTCGCATGGGCCATCTCGGCGGCGTGTATGCCTTGCAGTCGCCCATCGCCTACCCACAGCCCGAACGCCAGCAACAGCGAGGCCAACAGACGGAGGGTCATGTGCAGGCCAGGCGCTGCCGGTTGCCATGCGCCCAGCACCTGGGCCGCCAGTCCACACAGAGCCACCAAGGCACCCAGGGTGGCCAGCTCGGAGGGGGCCCACCGCAAGGCTGGTTCGAACGCGGCTGCCCGCAGCGAGAGGGATTCACTCAACACCACCGCGAGCCCCAATGCCAGAGCACCGATGGCCATCGCCCAAGGCGCGGGGCGCAGCGCGACCGATGCCCACACGCCCACGGCGGCCACCGCCACGCCCAACACCCATGCCATCAGCAACAGGCCTGTGTGGTAATGCACGGGCGCGCCTTGCGGCAAGAGCGACAGTCCGTGGATGTGCAGAGACCACACGCCGGTACCGAAGGCCAGCGCGGCGCCGGTCAACCACTGCCAGCGGTCTGGATCGTTCGTGCGCAACGACTCGGTGAACCGCGCGCGGCATTCCAAGGTTGTGTGGGCACACAGAAACGCCAACAACACCGGAAACAGACGGGCCAGCAGATCGGTGGGAGCGTCGGTCGGCATGGCCTGTGTCTGTCAGCGGCGCACGTTCACCCAACCCGAGGGGGGCTTTGGCGTGGCGGTGGGGCAGGGCGGACTCAAGGGAAGCTGCGTCAAACGTCAGGCATCAGCATAACAATTTTTCACAAATATGCCTCACCCCGGCTGGGGCGGAAATCGCTGAGGTGTGGGCTGCCTGCCACATGCCTGGCCATCGGTCAGGCGGAAGGGGGCCGGGCATCCATGTCGCGCACCAGCGCACGTGCCTCGTCGCCCTCGGGGATGGGGCGGCCGCTGTCGCGCCACTGCACCGCCGCCTTGAAGCCTTCGGTCTGCGCATAGCGGCGGAACCACAGGCCTTCGGGGTTGTGGCGGGTGATGCCATCAAACACCGTCGCCATCATCTGCGTCTGCTCCAGGCCAGCGGTCAGCATGGTCTGGTTGACCACCATCTTGTGCATGGCCAGGTGGCCACGTGGCACGCCGGCGATGCGCTCGGCCAGCTTGAAGGTCTCGGCATCCAGCTGCTCGGCTGGCACGGCCAGGTTGGCCAGTCCCCAGTCGGCGGCCTGGCGGCCACTGAGCACATCGCCGGTGAACATGAGCTGCTTGGCCCGGGCCGGCCCCAGGCGAAAGCTCCACATGGCGGTGGTGGGGCAGCCCCACACGCGGGTGGGCATGTAGCCAATGCGCGCGTCCTCGGCCATCACCAGGAGATCGCAGCACAGGGCGATGTCGCTGCCGCCAGCCACGGCCGCACCATGCACCTGCGCAATGGTGGGCTTGGGGCTGCGCCACAGGCTCATGAAGTCCTCGGTGTTGCGCTTCATGTAGGCGTAGTCGACCATCGGGTCCCAGGGGGTTTTCTCCTGCTGGCAGGGGTGCTCGATGTGGCTTTGGGCGGTGTCGGCCAGGTCGTAGCCGCCACAAAAACCCTTGCCTGCGCCGCTCACCACGATCACATGCACCTCGTCATCGGCGTTGGCCCACTCCACGGCGGCGCGGATGTCGCGCGGCGTGTCGTCGGTGATGGCGTTCAGCCGCTCGGGGCGGTTGAGCAGCAGGCGGGCGATGCGTGGGTTACGCTGGTCTTTGGTGATGGTGAGGGTCTTGAAATCGGGCATGGTGTCTCCTGATCGTTGTTCCAAAATCATAGGCATGCCCTTGTTCTGTGGCAGGCCAACAGGTGACAGTGCCCGCAAAAACACCCGGCCCACTTAAAATTGCGGGTTATCCCCCAGGTCCTACATGAACGCCCCCGTCGACGTTTCCTTTTTCGCGCGCGCCGCCAAGCCCATCACCAGCTACCGCCCGTACTGGGCCAAACGCTTTGGCAACGCGCCTTTCCTGCCCATGAGCCGCGCCGAGATGGAGCGCCTGGGCTGGGATTCGTGCGACATCATTTTGGTGACGGGCGACGCCTACGTGGACCACCCCAGCTTTGGCATGGCGGTGGTGGGCCGGGTGCTGGAGGCGCAGGGTTTCCGCGTCGGCATCATTGCCCAGCCCGACTGGCAAAGCGCTGAACCCTTCAAGGCGCTGGGCAAGCCCAACCTGTTCTGGGGCGTGACGGCGGGGAACATGGACTCCATGATCAACCGCTACACGGCCGACCGCAAGATCCGCAGCGACGACGCCTACACCCCGGGCGACGTGGGCGGCAAACGCCCCGACCGTGCCGCCATCGTCTACAGCCAGCGCTGCCGCGAGGCCTACAAAGACGTGCCCATCGTGCTGGGTGGCATCGAAGGCAGCCTGCGCCGCATTGCCCATTACGACTACTGGAGCGACAAGGTGCGCCGCTCCATTGTGGTGGACAGCAAATGCGATCTGCTGCTCTACGGCAACGCCGAGCGCGCCCTGGTGGAAGTGGCGCACCGCCTGGCCGCACGCGAGCCGGTGGACAACATCACCGACGTGCGCGGCACCGCCTTTGTGCGCCAGTCAACGCCTGAAGGCTGGTTCGAGATCGATTCCTCCGAGGTGGACCAGCCCGGCCGCGTGGACGAACACATCAACCCCTACCAGACCACCGCCGAGCAGGCGCAGGCCAAGGGTCAGACCTGTGCGAAAGAGGAGGGCGATGCCGCGAGCCAGCCCAACCCCGCCATCCAGCCCCTGGTCTTCCAGCCTCGCCACAAAACCCCGCGCGAGCGCACCGTCATCCGCCTGCCCAGCTACGAGCAGGTGAAAAGCGACAAGGTGCTCTACGCCCACGCCAACCGCGTGCTGCACGTGGAAGCCAACCCCGGCAACGCCCGCGCGTTGGTGCAGGCCCACGGCGAAGGCACCACCGCACGCGACGTGTGGATCAACCCGCCGCCCATCCCGCTGACCACGGCCGAGATGGACCACGTCTTCGACCTGCCTTACGCTCGCAGCCCGCACCCCGCCTACGCCGACGAGCACGGCGGCCACGACGGCGCGACCAAAATCCCCGCCTGGGAGATGATCCGCTTCAGCGTGAACATCATGCGCGGCTGTTTTGGCGGCTGCACCTTCTGCTCCATCACCGAGCACGAAGGCCGCATCATCCAGAGCCGCAGCGAAGAATCCATCATCAAAGAGGTCGAGGACATCCGCGACAAGGTCAAGGGCTTCACCGGCACCATCTCCGACCTGGGCGGCCCCACCGCCAACATGTACCGCCTGGGTTGCAAAAGCCCCGAAATCGAGGCCGCCTGCCGCAAGCCCAGCTGTGTGTACCCCGGCATTTGCCAGAACCTCACCACCAACCACGATCCGCTCATCAAGATCTACCGCCGCGCGCGCGCGCTCAAGGGCATCAAGAAAGTCCTGATCGGCTCCGGCCTGCGCTACGACCTCGCCGTCAAGAGCCCCGAGTACGTGAAAGAACTGGTGCAACACCACGTGGGCGGCTACCTCAAGATCGCGCCCGAGCACACCGAAAGCGGGCCGCTTTCCAAGATGATGAAGCCCGGCATCGGAAGCTACGACAAGTTCAAGCAGATGTTCGAGAAGTACACCGAAGAGGCTGGCAAGAAGCAGTTCCTCATCCCGTACTTCATCGCCGCCCACCCCGGCACCAGCGACGAGGACATGATGAACCTCGCCATCTGGCTCAAGAAAAACGGTTTCCGCGCCGACCAGGTACAAACCTTCTACCCCAGCCCCATGGCCACCGCCACGGCCATGTACCACACCGACCTCAACCCGCTCAAGGGCATCCACCGCGACGACCGGGCCGAGCGTGTGGACATCGTGCGCGGCGAAAAACGCCGTCGCCTGCACAAGGCCTTCCTGCGTTACCACGACCCCAACAACTGGCCCGTGCTGCGCGAAGCCCTCAAGGCCATGGGCCGCGCCGACCTCATCGGCAACGGCAAACACCATCTCATCCCCACCTTTCAGCCGCTCACCGACGGTGGCTACCAGAGCGCACGACGCAAGAACTCCACGCCTGGGGCGAAAGTTGCGGCGCCAGTGCCTGTGAAAGGGCGCATGCTCACGCAGCACACGGGTTTGCCGCCCAGGGCGGGGGTTAAGGGCAAGCCCAAGGGGCGGTGAGGGGTGCTTTGGGCCGAAAAAGATGACTGCCCCACCCAACCCCTTCAACGACGTTCAATCTGTAGCCAACTACGTCGACGGTCCCGCCCGCAATGTGCCCGGCTGGGCCGACATGATCCGCATGACGGACCTGCTGCTGACCGAGCGGGCGCCCGATGACGCCAACGTGCTGGTGGTGGGCGCGGGTGGCGGGTTGGAGTTGAAGCACCTGGCCCAGGCGCATTCGGGCTGGCGGTTTGTGGGGGTAGACCCTTCCCACGAGATGCTGAAGCTGGCCCACACCATGCTGGGGCCGCTGACCGACAGGGTGATGCTGCAGCAGGGGTATGTGGATGGGGCGCCCGAGGGGCCGTTTGATGCCGCCACCTGCCTGTTGGTGCTGCACTTTGTGCCGTTGAACGAGCGACGACGTTTGTTGGTCGAGGTGAAGCGGCGTTTGCGCCCAGGTGCACCGTTCGTGGTGGTGCACCTGAGTTTCCCGCAGTCGCCGGCCGAAAGGGCGGCGTGGTTGGGGCGGTACGCGGCCTTCATCGCTTCGTCGGGCGTGGACTTGACCAAGGCCCGGGCTGGGGCGGCTGCGGTGGGCGAGCGCCTGTCCATCGTATCGCCGCAGGACGACGAGCGCATGCTGATGGAAGCGGGCTTCACCGGCGTGCAGCTCTTCTATGCGGGGCTGGCCTTCAGGGGCTGGGTGGGCCACGCCTGAGGCGACCCGACTGTGTTCTGACAGCGTCTCAAGCCTTGCGCCCCACCCGCCACCCACCCGCTGGCAACCGCACCAGGTTCAGCAGATTGGCCGCCAGGATCAGCGCAATGCCCAGCACCGTGAACAGGTCCAATCCTTCCGCGTACATCAGCCAGCCCACCAGCGCGGTCAAGGGCACGCGCAAAAAGTCCATGGGCACCACCACGGTGGCGTCGGCGTGTTGCATGGCGCGGGCAAAGCAGTAGTGCGAGTAGGTGCCGCAGAACGCGACCACCACCACCCACCCCCAGACCTGCACCGAGGGCCATTGCCACACCCACAGCGCGGGCACCAGCCCGATGGCGCTTTGCACCACCAGCATCCAGAAGCTGATGGTGACCGCCGCGTCGGTGCGGGTGAGTGACTTCACCAGCACAACAGAGACGGCGAAGCCCAGCGCGGAAACCAGCGCAATGATCTGGCCAAGGTTCACCTCACCGGCATGTGGGCGCACGATGACCGCCACGCCCACCAACCCCAACAGCACGGCCAACCATTTGAGGCCGCTCATGCGCTCGCCGAGAAAGAGAACCGCGAGCGCCGCCGACCAGATGGGCATGGTGAATTCGATGGACACCACGTGGGCCAGCGGGATCAGCGTGAGCGCCACGAACCAGCCGTACTGCGCGGCATAGTGCACCGCGTTGCGCACGGTGTGCTGGCGCAGCCGCGTCGTTCTGACGGCGGCCAGACCACCGGCGGCGTGCACCAGCGGCCAGAGCATCGCCATGCCCAGGGTGGAGCGCATCAACATGATCTGGAAGACCGAGAGTTCGCGTGTGGCCTCGCGCCCGGCGACGGCGATCACCACCATCAGGGTCAGCCAGCCGGCCATCCAGGCGGCGGCACGGGCGATGGAGGGGGCAGGGGAATGCATTGAAGGAGGATAGCGGATGAGCTGCCCCACGATCTCGGTTGGGGGCAGGCATGCAACGGCTTTGCGTCAGCCCACGGTTTCCACGCGGTTGCGGCCCTTCTGCTTGGCCGCATACAGCCGCTGATCGACCGCCTGTATAAAGGCGCTGGCCGAGCCACGGCTGTGCGGTGAATGATGACACAGTGGCGTGTCAGAATTCCCACATGCCCCCTGTTGTGCAAGCCTCCTTCGCTGCCCGCGCCCTGTTGTTCTTGCTGCTGCTGGCCGGCGTCTATTTCTTCCGTGGTTTTGTGGTCCCGGTGTTGGCCGCGCTGATCATCGGTTTTGCCAGTTGGCCGCTGTACGCCCGTCTGGTGCGCGGCTGCAAAGGCAACACCACGGTGGCCGCCAGCCTGGCCCTGGTGGTGGTGGTGGCAGTGCTGGTGGTGCCCATGGGCCTGGCCCTGCACTTTGCCGTGCGTGAGGCCACGGTGTTTGTGCGCTGGGTGATGGAGGCCAACCGCATGGGCGCCCCCGCGCCGGCCTGGATAGCCGCGCTGCCCTGGGTGGGCGACACCCTGGCG
Source organism: Hydrogenophaga defluvii (assembly GCF_042665235.1). Lineage (NCBI taxonomy): Bacteria > Pseudomonadati > Pseudomonadota > Betaproteobacteria > Burkholderiales > Comamonadaceae > Hydrogenophaga > Hydrogenophaga defluvii. The sequence goes on from NZ_JBHTBZ010000080.1 coordinate 61,202, forward strand.
GCCTACTGGCAGGAACACCTGAGCGCACCCCATGCGCTGGGCGAATGGGTGCAGCTCCTCAGCGGGCAGCATGTGGGCAACATTTCTCGCACGCTGCTGGCGGCCGGTGGCGACATCGCCTCGCTGTTGCTGATGGTGCTGTTCATGCTGATCACCCTGTTTTTTGTCTACAAAGACGGCATCCGCCTGGGCGCTCAACTCGACCGCGTGGGCGACCACCTGCTGCCCGGGCGCTGGCAGCGCTTTTCCCGGGTGGTGCCGGCCACCGTCAGCGCCACCGTCACCGGCATGGGCCTGATTGCGGTGGGCGAGGGCGTGGTGTTGGGCGTGGCTTACTGGGTGGCGGGTGTGCCTTCGCCCGTGCTGCTGGGTGTCATCACAGGCTTCATGGCCATGGTGCCCGGTGGCGCACCGCTGGCGTTCACCCTGGTGTCACTCTACCTCGTGGGTTCGGCCCAAGCCGTGGCTGGGCTGGCCTTGTTCGCCTGGGGCGCCATCGAGCTGTTCATTGTGGACAAGACCTTGCGCCCCCGCCTCGTGGGCGGGCCGGTCAAGCTGCCTTTTCTGCCCACCTTTTTTGGCCTGGTGGGCGGGGTCACCACCATGGGCTTGGTGGGCCTGTTCGTGGGGCCGGTGCTGATGGCGCTGCTGGTGGGCATCTGGCGCGAATGGGTGCACGGCCTGACGCCACGCCAAGCCAGCGACGCCAGCGTTTGAGGTCGGTGGGCACGCCGCGTTGAGCCGCCGTGTCACCGTGCCGACGCCGTGGCAAAAGCGGCATGGCGCATCTGCTATACATTCGTTCACGATGTGCCGGGAGCGTCACCGGCAACAAGAACCGAGGAGACCGCATGTCTATCACTTTTTCTGCCGGAAAAGGCACATGGCGCAACAGCCTGTCCACCCGTTTGCTGCTTTTGTTGGCCGGTGTGGCCACGCTGTTGTTGGCCACCGTGGCTTTGCTGGGCTGGCTCACCTTCATCAGTTCGCGCGAACGTGCCTTGGGCGAAATGCGCGACAGCACCGCGGCGGTGGCGTCGATGATGGAGCAGGTGGACGAGGCCGGCAGGGTGTCGGCCACGCAGTCCTACCCGCTTCTGGCCGACCAGCTGCCCGCCGTGATGTTCAGCCTGGAAGAGGGCGGTGACAAACCCCGGCTGCTGTGGGGCGGCGTGGACATGGCCGGCAACGAAAGCGCGGTGGATCAGTTCCAACGCCAGACCGGGGGCGTGGCCACGGTGTTCATGCGCGAGGGCGACGACTTCCGGCGTGTGACGACCAGCCTCAAAAAGGAAGATGGCAGCCGGGCCGTGGGCACCACGCTGGACCGCAAACACCCCGCCTACCCGCTGATGCTGGAAGGCAAGCCCTATGTGGGTCGGGCCGTGTTGTTTGGCAAAAACTACATGACCAAATACGAGCCGGTGGTGACCAACGGGCGCACCATCGGCATTCTTTTCATTGGCCACGACATGAGCGCACAGTTCGCGTCGCTCGGCGCCACCATGGCCTTGTTCGCGCGCGAACACAACCGCATGTTTGCGGTGGACCTGAACAGCGGCCAGGTGTTTGGCCAGCCGAATGCGCCCCGGCTGGACGCAGAAGACAAGGTGCTTGCCCAGCTGCGCGAGGCCGTGAAGGCCGGCGAGAAACAGGGCTCGCTCCAAAGTGAAACATTGCCGGCCGTGGGCCTGCCCCACGACGACGTGAACCTCTCCTGGACCCATTTCCCGCGTTGGAACTGGGCCATCGTCAAAGCCGAGCGCGACAGCGACAGCACCGCGCTGGCACGCCGAGGCGTGTTCACGCTGCTGGGCGTGGTGTTTCTCGGCTTGGTGAGTGCCGGGTTCCTGGTGGCGTTTGCCATCCGCCGCATGGTGTCGCAGCCGCTGCAGCAAGCGCTGGCCGCCGCCGAAAACTTGGCCCGCAACGATTTGACGCAGCCCTTGGTGCCGCGCACCCAGGACGAGGTGGGCCGGGTGCTGTCAGCGCTTGAATCTGTGCGTCAGCACTGGGTGGGCAGCCTGATGCAAATCCGCGAGGTGTCGGCTGGCCTGGGCACGGCCAGCAGCGAGATTGCCAGCGGCAACCACGACCTGAGCGCCCGCACCGAGTCGGCCGCCAGCAGCCTGGAAGAAACCGCCAGCAGCATGGAAGAACTCACCGCCACCGTGCGCCAAAGTGCTGACGCCGCACAACAGGCCAACCAGCTGGCCAGCAGCGCCGCCGCCGTGGCACACAAAGGGGGGCAGGTGGTGGGCGACGTGGTCACCACCATGGACGAGATCAACCAGAGCAGCCGCCGCATTGCCGACATCATCAGCGTCATCGACGGCATTGCCTTCCAGACCAACATCCTGGCCCTGAACGCTGCAGTGGAGGCCGCCCGCGCCGGCGAACAAGGGCGCGGCTTTGCGGTGGTGGCCGGCGAGGTGCGCAGCCTGGCCCAGCGCAGCGCTCAGGCCGCACGCGAGATCAAAGACCTCATCAGCAACAGCGTGACCAAGGTGCAGGCGGGCAGCGAGCTGGTGCAGCAGGCCGGCAGCACCATGGCCGAAATTGTGGGCAGCGTGCAGCGGGTGAGCGACATCATTGGCGAGATCCGCGCCGCCACCACCGAACAAAGCGACGGCATTGAGCAGATCAACAGCGCCATCAACCAGCTGGATCAGATGACGCAGCAAAACGCTGCGTTGGTGGAAGAAAGTGCCGCCGCCGCCAGCAGCATGATGGAGCAGACCAGCCGCCTGAGCGAGGTGCTGGCCGCCTTCCGTCTGGAAGGTGGCAGCCAGTTGCGGCTGCCGCGCTGAAAGAGGGGCCGGCGGCGCCTCAGAGCACGCCGCACACCGGCGCGGTGAGCGCCGTTGTGGCGTCGTCCAGCCGGGACTTGGCGGCGGCCACCGCCATGTCGCGTGGCAGGGGCACCCCGTTTTTGATGGCCAGAATTTCAGCCATCACGCTCACCGCGATCTCGGGCGGCGTTTTGCTGTCGATGTAAATGCCGATAGGCCCGCGCAGCCGTGCCAGGGTGGCGTCGCTGACATCAAAGTGTTGCTTCATGCGCTCGTGCCGCGCTTCGTTATTGCGGCGCGAACCGATGGCGCCAATGTAGAAGGCCTCGGTCTCCAGCGCTTCCAGCAAGGCCAGGTCGTCGAGTTTGGGGTCGTGGGTGAGGGCCACCACACAGCTGCGCCGGTCGGGTCGGAAGGCCTTGACCACGTCGTCGGGCATGTCGGACAACACCGTGGCGCGTGGCACCGACCAGGCGCCACGGTACTCCTCGCGCGGGTCGCACACCGTCACCGAAAACCCGCTGAACAGCGCCATGGTGGCCAGGTACTCGGTGAGCTGGCCCGCGCCAATCAACAACATGCGGAACTCGGGGCCAAACGCGTTGCTCAGCTGTTGGCCGTCCAGCAGCAGGCCATCGCCCGCCTGGGCCGCTTCGAGCGTGCACTGGCCATCGGCCAGCCGCACCGTGCGGCGCACCATCGCGCCGGCTTCCAGATGCGCCACCATGGCCTGTAACGTGGCGCCGTCGGGGTCGAATTCCAGCAACAGCTCCAGCGTGCCGCCGCAGGGCAGGCCAAAGCGGTGGGCCTCGTCGGCGCTGATGCCGTACTTCACCTGCTGCGGCGCGCCGGCCGGAATGGCATGGGGTTCGGCATCGCGGGCGGCCGCATCGCTTTGGTAGGCGCGGGTGTAGCGGTGGATCAGGTCGTCTTCAATACAACCGCCCGATACCGAACCCACCACCGCCCCGTGCTCCGACAAGGCCATGATGGAGCCCACCGGCCGGGGCGACGAGCCCCAGGTGCGCACCACGGTCACCAGCATGGCGCGCTGGCCGGCCAGGCGCCAGTCGCGCAGGGTGCGCAAAACGTACAGATCGAGGTTTTCCATGGCCCGATTGTCTCAGCGCAAGGGAATGGGCGTGGCCCGGTCCACCGCCACGGCGGTCACCGAGTTCTGCGGCGAACCCTCGATCACGCGGTCGGAATAGGTCAGGTACACCAGCGCGTGGCGCTTGGCGTCCACCATGCGCACAATGCGCAGCCGCTTGAAGATCAGGCTGGTGCGCTCGCTGAAGATTTCCTCTTGTGCCTTGATGGGCTTGGGGACCGTGATGGGACCCACCTGACGACAGGCAATGGACGCCTCCGACTTGTCCTCCGCCAGCCCCAGCGCCCCCTTCACGCCACCGGTTTTGGCGCGCGAGATGTAACAGGTGACACCCTGAACGCCAGGGTCGTCGTAGGCCTCCACCACAATCTTGTGGTCGGGGCCAATGAGCTTGAACACCGTGTCCACCGCGCCGATTTCCTCCGTGTTGGCGGAGCAGGCGGCGGTGGCGGCAAGCAGGAGGACGAGGGAGGGGAAAAGGCGGGACATGGTGCGGGGCTTTCGTGAGTGGGGCGGACGATGGATGGCCGATACCTTAGCAGCACGTCGACGGCTTGCAGCGGTTGCTGCCGGTCGTCAGATAGGCGCCGTCGGATCGCTCTCGGCACCATGAACTGACATTCAGGAGCTGGAGCGACAGGTAGGTTGAAACACGCACACGCCCAATGACTGGCTTTTGGCCTGGTACATGGCGGTGTCTGCGGCGCGCAGGTAGTCGTCCACCGTCGCCAGCATGGATGCACTGCTGACCAGTCCAATACTCGCGCCACTGATCACGGTGTGTTCGCCGACCACGTAAGGCGCTGCGAGGGCGGCGGCAATCTGTTGTGCGCGGTTGCTGGCTTCAGCGGGATCAATGGACTCCAACAGCACATTGAACTCGTCGCCACTCATGCGGGCGACCAGATCAACCGCCCGCACGCAGGATTCGAGCCGCCGCGCCACCTGCTGCAACAGCCGGTCGCCCACATGGTGCCCGTAGTTGTCATTGACGGCCTTGAACCCGTTGAGATCCAGCAGCAGCACGGCGAACATGGTGGCGCCATCGCGTGTGGGCACGCCATCACCGTTCGCAGCCTCGTTCTGGTGCAGCGCCACGAGATTCGCGAGGCGATCGCGGAACAACGGCCGGCCGGGCAAGCTGGTCAGCGCATCGTAGGAACTGCCACGGTCAGCCAGATCGCTCAACGAGCCCGCCATGCGCACCGCAACGCCGTCTTCAAACTCGGCGAGCCCGCGCCAATTGACCCACACCAGCCGTCCAGCCGCGTGAAACGCGCGGAAATCCACCGAAAAGTTCGGGCTGTTCCCCGACAGGTGCCTGCGGTAGGCCGCCTGCACGCGCACGCGATCTTCGGGATCGATGAGCTGCTCCAGAAAGCTCCAGCCACCGTCGTGCACATGATCGCCGCTGCCCAGCCCGACGATCTGGTGAAAGCGCCCGGACACATGCAGAGCGTCCGTTCGCAAGTCCCAGTACCAGATGCCGTCATTGGATCCGCGGGTCGCCAGCGAATAGCGGTTTTCGGAGCGTAACAACTCGATTTCGGTGTCCTTTTGCTGGGTGACGTCGATCATCAGGCCGATCATGCGGTTCGGTCGCCCCGGCTCGACCACTGCGCGGCACAGATCGCGCACCCACACGACCTTGCCGGATTTTGCAATCAGCCGATAGCTCATCTCGTAGGCATAGCTGTGCGTGGCGTTGTAGGCGGCATCATCGATAAGCAGGGCCTGTGCCAGATCATCGGGATGCACATGCGCCCGCCAAAAGCCCGGGTCAGACCGCCACTCCTCCACGGAGTAACCGAACAACCGTTCGACCTGCGGGCTCAGGAAAGTATTGCCCACGCCGATTTCAGCTTCCCAAACGACGCCATCAATGGTTTCCAGCAAGCGCAAAAAGCGCTGGCGAATCTCCACCAGCACCTGCTCGGTGACCTCGGTGATCTCGATCAGGACACCCTGGCGGCTGA